>JBEKDC010000301.1:0-4677 GCA_050014535.1 Rhizomicrobium sp. | reverse complement strand
CTTTCAAGGCATGGCTTGCGCAGATTGTCGATCTGGATCGCCAGATGAAAGAGGAAATCGCACGTGAACACGGCGGGGCACCACCAAGTTCCAATTAGGCCACATTTGGCTGATGCCTGATTGTCTGTCCGGTCACAGAATAATCGAATCGAGATTCCCCAATGAAAATGGCGCGTGTAATCCTGTTCACGGCTCAAATCGATGCGATGAGCAAATTCTATGGTGAGGTGCTCGGCCTCAAGCGCGTGACCAACGAAAAAACCTGGCGGGAGTTCGCGGCAGGCGGCGCGCGGATCGCGCTTCATTCCGGCCTGTCATCTCCCGGCCGCAAGGGTCCGAAGATTGTATTTCACGCCAAAGATGTTGCAGCGATGCGCGAAAAGCTCGTGGCGCGCGGCGCAAAATTCGGCGAGGTTCATCAGGGCGAATATTGCCTGTGCGACGGCAAGGACCCGGACGGCAATCCCATTCAGTTGTCCAACCGGTAGTGTCCCAATTTGGATTTGGGCTGCTCGCCTTGGCGGACTGTGATGTTATGCAAAGGCCCATCCATATCCGGCTTCATCATCGTCGGACGATGGCGACTTAGGTTTGCGCAAATGCGAAACACGGGTGCGTCCACGGCGTCGATTCCAGCGAGCGACGACGCTTCGAGCGATATTGCCGGAAAATCGGACCACGCGCGCAAAGAATGATCTTCCGTGGTCGGCCACGCTTATCAGAAGCAGGATTACGCCAACGTCGAGATACATCATTAGATCGCCAACCCCGAACAACATAATCCATTCCGGCGCGTAGATAGCAAAGGCGACCAATGCAGCAATGACGATCAGCCGGACAATGATTTTCAGAGGGGTAGTACGCCAGTTCGCTTTGGCAGAAGCATCAATCAACAAGGCACGAACGGCGTTACCGATGGGCGTGTCTGTAGTCAACAGCACCGCGCACAGGGCCAAGAGCACTGCTAAGGCGATCGGCATTTGGAGGCCTCCTCCACCAATTCCTCAAGCGTCCAGAGCCTATCAGATACACCCGCCGCCATGGCAGGGGTAGCCCGGAGCCTCATGTGCTGGCGCACAAAATTGTAGTGGGCAAGCGCATTTCCGCGTGGTCCTATGTGCGTCCAGACGGCACGCGGCGGTTCTTCACGGTGCTGCACATGCCGCCGGTCGCGAGTCCGCGTGACGCCGTTCGGACCGCTATCGCGGCAGAGCAGAGGGTTGGGAAATGAGACCGCCTATCGGCATGGCAATGGCGTTCGTCTTGATAGGATGCGTGGCGCCCCAGCCGCCGCCTGATGCTGGACCACAGACGGCTGCTTTAGTTGTGTGCGTAAAGCATAATTCCCATGGGCGGATATGGGACGGGTACATAATCAATTCGGTCGGAGACCCGGTAAAGGTCAAACGTATGTTCGACGATATCGTGCAAGAAGGAATACCTGACACGACAGTGTCGCCGCCCATGTTCGCTGGTTGGTCGCTGGTGGAGGAACACCAGAAGAATGCCGTTCCACTCCCTGTTCCGGCATCGTGCGGACCGCCTCAAAATTCAAATTAGGCACTACCCGGCAGCCCGCTTGCTTGCAGAACGGGTCATTTACCCCCATCTTATATGTTGAATCTGTGACAACCCGGAGAAGCCACGCGTGATCGTCTACAGTCTTCATTGCCCGAAGGGGCATGCGTTCGAAGGCTGGTTCCGGGACAGCAGCGCCTTCGATGCCCAGTCCGCGGACGGCAAGCTCGTGTGCCCGATGTGCAATTCCCGCAAAATCGAGAAGGCGCCGATGGCGCCGGCGCTCAAGAACTCGGTCGGCGAGCGCCAATCCGCACCGGACGAATTGCGCAAGGCGCGCCAGTTCGTGACGGGCCTGCGCAAATATGTCGAACAGAACGCCGAATTCGTCGGCCCGAAATTTCCCGAAGAGGCGCGCAAGATCCACTACGGCGAAACCGAAGAGCGCCACATCTATGGCGAGGCGACCATCGAAGAAGCGCGCGAGTTGATCGAGGAGGGTGTCGACGTGGCGCCGCTGCCGCCCGACCTCAACGAGGCGAATTAGAGTCGATTCAATCGGCGCGGCCCCCTTCCGCCTCGCTGCGCTCGGCACCTTCCCCCTGAGGGGGAAGGTTAGAAAAAGTTTGGCGCGCTCTTCTTTTTTGCCTTCCCCCCTCGCGGGGGAAGGTGGCGCGCGGCGTCAGCCGCGTGACGGAAGGGGGGCCGCTTCGACAGAAGTTCGTTCCGCCACGACCATATAATTCACATCGGTATCGCTCGACAGTCGCCAATCCCAGGCCAGCGGATCGAAGCTTATGCCTTGCGTCTTCAACATTTTCAGCCCCGCGTCCTGCAGCATCGCCTGAAGTCGGCGCGGCTCCACGAAGCGGTTCCAGTCGTGGGTGCCGCGCGGCAACCAGCCGAGCAAATACTCCGCGCCGAATTTGGCGAGCGCGAGCGCCTTGAGCGTCTTGTTCAAGGTGGCGACGAACATCAGTCCGCCAGGTTTGATCAGTGCGGCGCAGGCCCGGAGATACGACTTCAGATCGGCCACGTGCTCGATCACTTCCATGTTCAGCACGACATCGAACGCTTCGCCGGCCTCGGCCAGCGCTTCGGCCGTCGTGCAGCGATAGTCGATCCGGCAATCGGACTTGGCGGCATGTCCCGAGGCAATGCGGATGTTGCGCTCCGAGGCGTCGGCACCCAGAACTGCAAATCCCAGCCGCGCCATGGGCTCCGACAAAAGTCCGCCGCCGCAGCCGATGTCGAGCAGCGAAAGCCCTTCGAACGGACGCAGGCTGCGTGCGTCGCGGCCGAAATGCTTCGATACCGTGTCGCGGATATAGCCGAGCCTGACGGGATTGAACTTATGCAGCGGCGCGAATTTGCCGGTCGGGTCCCACCATTCCTCGGCGAGCGCGGCGAACTTCGCGACTTCCTCCGGGTCGACGGAGGGTTGCGCCAAAGATGAGGATGTATTCTCGTTCATCGGACTCGTTTCGGCGTTGAGCGCGGGCACCCCGCCGTCTATGTATGGCACGCGTGGCCAAATCTCGCGAGACCGGGACGGGGATGTCCAAGATCGTCATGAAGTTCGGAGGGACGTCGGTTGCCGATCTCGATGGCATCCGGCACGTCGCTTCCCTGGTCACGGGCGCGCCCGCCCCCGGCCATCAGATCGCGGTGGTGGTGTCGGCGATGGCGGGCGAGACCAATAAGCTTGTCGGCTGGACACGAGAGCTGTCGCCGCTGCATGACGCGCGCGAATACGACGTCGTGGTTGCGGCAGGCGAGCAGATCACGGCCGGGCTTACGGCTGTGGCGCTATCGGCCATCGGCGTGAGCGCGCGCTCCTGGCTCGGCTGGCAGATTCCGGTTCAAACCTCCGCCATGCACGGTTCTGCCCGCATCCAGTCGATCGATCCGACCCTGATGAACGAGCGCCTGGCGCAAGGCCAGGTCGCCGTGATCGCCGGTTTCCAGGGCATCGCCCCCGACAACCGCATCTCGACTTTGGGCCGCGGCGGTTCGGATACGAGCGCGGTCGCGATTGCTGCGGCCCTGCAGGCCGACCGCTGCGACATCTATACCGATGTCGACGGCGTCTATACGACCGATCCGCGCATTGTTCCCAAGGCGCGGCGTCTCGAAAAGATCGCGTTCGAAGAAATGCTCGAAATGGCGTCGCTCGGCGCAAAAGTGCTTCAGACGCGTTCCGTCGAGATCGCCATGCTTTATCGTGTGCCCGTCCGCGTGTTGTCGACCTTCGACTCAGACGCGGGCGGCACGCTTCTGTGCGACGAGGAAGATATCGTGGAAAAGAAACCGGTCACCGGCATCGCCTATTCGCGCGACGAAGCGAAGATCACGCTGCGCCGCATCCCCGACCAGCCGGGCGTGGCCGCCGCCATCTTCGGCCCGCTCGCCGATGCCGGCGTCAATGTCGACATGATCGTGCAGAACGTCTCCGAGGACGGCCGCAAGACCGATCTCACCTTCACGGTCAGCCGCAGCGAACTGGCGCGCGCGCTGGACGCGATCGAGAAATCCGCGTCGGCCATCGGCTACAAGGACGTGACCTCCGATGCGGACGTGGCGAAAGTGTCGATCATCGGTATCGGCATGCGCGCGCATCCCGGCGTGGCGCAGACCATGTTCCGCGTACTGTCGGAAAAAGGAATTAACATCCAGGTGATCTCAACCTCGGAGATCAAGGTGAGCGTTCTCATCGCCGAGGAATATGTGGAGCTCGCTGTGCGCGCGCTGCATTCGGCCTATGAACTGGATGAAGCATGATTTTCGCGCCACCTCCGCGGATCGAGACCTGCTGATGGTCACCAGCGGCGCCGGCAGTCCCCGTACGCTGCTCCGCCGTCTGCGTGAAATCATGGCGGAGCAGACAAGCGCGCAGGCGCGCCTCGACCGGCTCGTCTCCGTCATCGCCGCCATCATGGTGGCGGAAGTCTGCTCGATCTATCTGCGCCGGGCAGGCGGCGCGTTCGAGTTGTTCGCCACCGAAGGCCTCAATCGCGACGCGGTTCATCGCACGCGCATGAAGCAAGGCGAGGGCCTTGTCGGCCTTGTCGCCGAGAACGCCGAGCCCGTGAATCTGATCGATGCGTTCGCGCATCCGAGTTTTTCCTATCGCCCGGAAACCGGCGAAGATCCCTATCA
>JBEKDC010000300.1:0-4698 GCA_050014535.1 Rhizomicrobium sp. | reverse complement strand
GCCGGTGCAGGTCGCATAGATGCGACCGAAGCCTCCTGTGGCCAGGATTACTTTCTGCGCACGAAAGCGGTGGATGCTGCCATCGTCCAGGTTCCACGCCATCACGCCGCGCACGACGCCGTCTTCCATGATCAAATCGAGCGCGAAATATTCGATGAAGAAATTCACTTCGTGCTTCACGCATTGGCCGTAGAGCGTGTGCAGGATGGCGTGACCCGTGCGGTCGGCCGCGGCGGCCGTACGTTGCGCGATGCCCTTGCCGAAATGAGAAGTCATGCCGCCGAAGGCACGTTGGTAAATCCTGCCGTCATCGAGGCGCGAGAAGGGCACGCCGAAATGCTCGAGTTCGTAGACTGCTTCCGGCGCGTTCTTGCACAGATATTCGATCGCATCCTGGTCGCCCAGCCAGTCCGAACCCTTGACGGTGTCGTACATGTGCCAGCGCCAGTCGTCTTCTCCCATATTGCCAAGCGCCGCCGCAACGCCGCCTTGGGCGGCGACAGTATGGCTACGCGTGGGAAAAACCTTGGTGATGCAGCCGGTGCGAAGTCCGCTCGCAGCGCATTCGAGAGTGGCGCGAAGACCTGCGCCGCCGGCGCCGACGACGATCACGTCGAAGGTATGATCGGTAATGGGGTAGGCAGTCATGCGTTCGATATCCGGAAGCTAAACCGCAATCTTGACGAGTGCGAACACACAGGCCGCACCCACCAGCCACGCGAAAAACCTGTTCAGCACGAGAAGGACGAGCTTGCCGCCTTCGCCATGCGCATAGTCTTCGATGATGACCTGAAGCCCCAGCGCCATGTGCACCACGGCCGCGATTACGAAGAGCGCCATCAGGACACAGTTGACGGGAGCGTGGAGGAACGCGATCGCCGCATCCCGGTCCGCGCCGATCAGATGGAAGGCTGACACTGCAAACCAGATGGCGAGCGGCACCAACGCCACCGCCGTGACGCGCTGGCGGAAGAAATGCGCGGTGCCGGAATGGGCCGAGCCCAGTCCTTCCACGCGCGCGGCCGGCGACTGGTCGCTCATAGATGCATGCCCTTTGCGGCGTAAGCATAAGCGAAGACAGCGATCGCGACGAAGATCGACAGCGTGAAAACCAGTACGCCTGTGCGGCTCGCAGTTTGCACAGCAAAGCCGTAGCCGACATCCCAGGCCAGATGGCGGATGCCGTTCAGCAAATGATAGGCGAGCGACCAGACGAAGCCGAACAGCACAAGCTGGCCGAGCGGGGAGCGCGCGACCGTCGAAAACAAATCGTATTGAGCGTCGCCCATCGCTGTCGCGACGAGCCACCAGGCGACGAGCAGTGTTCCGGCCGAAAGCGCAAGACCTGTCGCGCGGTGGACAATCGATGTCGCCATCGTGACCGGCCATCGATAGATTTGCATATGCGGCGAGAGCGGGCGTGGTTTTGCCCCCGCGCTCTTGGCCTGTTCCGGCATGGAAATCACCAGATTAAGTGCGAACCGGGCCGGAGTGTAGGGTGGGAGCCCCCCATGTCAACCGCGGGAAACGGCCCATTTGTCGCGATAGAGGACGAGCAGCAGGCTGGGAATTCCGTCTTCCGAAAACTCGCCCGCGAACTCGAATCCTACCGCTCGAGAACAGGCGATTGCCGCTCGATTGTCGGTCTCGTGGGCGATGAAGCAGCGGTGCTCGCGCGGGAAGAGGGGAAACGCGACATCGCGCAGATAGGCGGCCAGCATCTCTTGCCCGAAACCTCGCCGCAGCATCGACGGCTCCAGAATGGCCAGGTCGACGCCGATTCCGTCAGGCGAATCGATCACGTTCGCCCAATCGGGATAGTCCGCCAAACGGTAGCACTGAAGATAACCGAAAGGCCGGCCTTCGCAGAGCGCCAAATGACTGTGGGTCGGATCGTCGCCGCGAATCCGGAGGCCATATTTTACCTCGACCTCGTCGCGGGAGATCGGCTGCTTCTGGAAAAATCGGCGCAGGTGCGGATGATTCAGCCACGCGCAAAAATCGTCGATGTCGGACAGAGCAAGCGGTTGAAACGAGATCGGCATGGTTCACACTTTAACGAAACTGCCGCTCCCGTCATCGACCTGCACCTGGGCCGCTGGCGTCGAGGCCATGACAATCATGTCGGCGCACCGTAAATAACTCCGGGACCATTCGGGCGCGACGAATGCCGGATAGCGGAACAACGGCCTTACGGACGGCATCGGCGCGTTTGGCTGGCTTTCTTTCGTTGCCGCTGCAGCATCGCGCGGCCGAGGCGACCGCCATCGCACTCCTGTGTCCGATACTTCTGTCGGTGGCGATCTGGAACGGTTTTCCCATCATCTATTACGACACGGGCGCGTATCTGCTGGAGGGTCTCGGGCACGCTTTCGTCGTCGAACGCTCACCCGTTTATTCGATTTTTCTGTTCGTCGCGTGCGGCGGCTGGAGCTTGTGGGCGATCGCGGCTCTCCAGGCGCTGATGACCGCATTCGTCATGACGGAATTGGCGAGGGTTGTGACCCCACGCCTGCGGCTGTGGGCGCTCCTGGCGATCGCAATCGTGCTGGTGATTACGACCGGACTGCCGTGGTATGTTGGCCAGATCGAGCCGGATTGTCTGACTGCGCTCGTGATTCTGTCGATCTATCTGCTCGCGTTTCATATTGAGAAATTGGGAGCGGTTCGAAGCTGGTTGCTGGTGGCCGTCGGAACATTCTGCACGGCGGCGCATCCTTCCCACCTCGTGCTGACGGCGGGACTTGCGCTTTCGCTTGGCGTTTATCGTGGCGTGCTTTGGCTGCGGCGGAAATCTTCATGGCCAAAAGCCGATGCGCGACCCGCGGTGTTGTGTTTCGTGCTGGCACTCGCACTGATCGTCGCGAGCAATTTTGCGTTGACGGGCGAGGTGTTCGTGACGCGCGCGGGTCCTGCCTTCCTGTTCGCAAGGTTGTTGCAGGATCGCATCGTGATGCGTCTTCTTGAAGATACGTGCCCCGGTTCCGGCTATCGTCTCTGTGCATACAAGGACATGTTGCCGCGCACAGCCGACGGTTGGCTGTGGGGCAGGGACAGTCCCTTCTTCAGGCTCGATCGTTTCGCCGGCACGAATGCGGAATCGGAGCGGATCATCTGGGACAGCATGAAGCGCTATCCGCTTCTTCAGATTGAAGCCGCGTTGAACGATGCCGCAAGGCAATTCGTCACCTACAAGACGGGCGACCAGATCGAGCCGCAGCAATGGGCACTGGAGTCAGCTTTCAAGAGCTTCATCCCGGCACAACTGCCAGCTTATCTCGCCGCGCGACAGCAACGCGGACTCATCCGCTTCGGGACAGTCAACCTCATCGACGAGCCGGTTGCAGGGATTGTTCTCGTGGGTCTCGTCTTGATGCTGTTCCACGCCTTTGCACAGAGGCGCAGAAAAACGGCCGTGCTTCTCGGCTATGTGCTTGTGGCGCTCCTCGGTAACGCTTTCATCTGCGGAGCCCTCTCGAACCCCCATGCCCGCTATCAATCCCGTATCGTCTGGATCGTCCCTTTCGCATTGGTGTTGGCCGCTGTGGATTGGCGAATCGCCTCCTTGCGGGGGGTGGTAGAATCCGGCACTTAATGGGCCCTGATGGCAGCCCCCGTCCGCATCGCCCCGTCGATCCTTTCGGCCGATTTCTCCCGCCTTGGCGCCGAAATCGAGGCTGTCGAGCGCGCGGGCGCCGATCTCATCCATGTGGACGTGATGGACGGGCATTTCGTGCCCAATATCACCATCGGCCCCCAGGTGGTGAAGGCGCTCCGGCCGCACGCGAAGAAACCATTCGACGTGCATCTGATGATTTCGCCGGTTGATCCCTTCGTCGAGGCTTTTGCCGACGCAGGCGCGGACGGCATCACGGTGCATCCCGAAGCCGGACCGCATGTCCATCGCACGCTGCAATTCATCCGATCGCTGGGCAAGAGGCCCGGCGTGGTGCTCAATCCGGGTACTCCGATCGATGCGGTCGACAATCTGCTCGATCTCGTCGACCTGATCCTGATCATGACGGTCAATCCGGGTTTTGGCGGCCAAGTCTTCATCTCGAGCCAGCTGAGAAAAATCGAAGCGGCGCGCGAACGCATTGTGAAGTCCGGTCGCGACATTGCCTTGGAAGTGGATGGCGGCATCACACCGGAAACGGCGAAGCAGGCGATCGCCGCAGGCGCGAATGTTCTCGTTGCCGGCACGGCTGTGTTCAAGGACGGCGCGTCGGCCTATGCCGCCAATATACAAGCGTTGCGCGGGTGACCGACACGGCCCCAAAGCGGCATTGGCCGCCGGTTGCCCTCTATCCGGAGATTTTTGGCGCGATGATCCATCGCGCGTTTCGGCCTTTTCGTATCGCGTGGCGGCGCAGCTGGATCTATCGCGGGCTTCTCAAAGGCAAGATGCCGGACAGGGTGTTGTATTTTCCGCTGGATACGCTCCCGCGCCGTCTTACCGATGCCGATGCTTTGCTGAAAGGCCGGTTTCGTTTCGGCAACGAGGTGGTCGAGATCCGCGAAGGCGCGGTCTTCGACAAACGTGCACCGTCGCGCGCCTGGGCCGAAGCGCTCCAGGGATTTGCGTGGTTGCCCCCGCTCGCGGCTGCAGGCGGAGACGCGGCGCGTACGCTCGCGACCAACCTGATCACGCTCTGGGTCAAGCGCAATGCGCGTTACTCGGAGCCTGCCTGGTTGCCG
>JBEKDC010000299.1:0-4701 GCA_050014535.1 Rhizomicrobium sp. | reverse complement strand
GCAGGCATACCCGAATCTTACGAAACGATTCTGGATGTCCTTCTGAAGGCCAGACGACCCGTTCTTGCCGCGACAGAGGAGCCGAGAGAATCGTTTCGGCGCATCGCCATCGGTTGGGACGGGAGCGCCTGCGCAGCGAACGCGATGTTCGCGGCCATGCCTTGGCTCGAGCTTGCGCGATCGGTCGAGATCGTAACCATCGATCGCGATCCCGATTCAGACCTCGGCAATCTCGACGCCTATCTGAAGCTTCGCGGAATCTCCAGCATCGCGACCAATCTGAAGGCCGACCGGCACGCGGTCCACGAAGTTCTGATCGCATACGCGCGGAGATCGCAGCCGGACATGCTGGTGATCGGCGGCTTCGGACATAGCCGGGTTCGCGAGACGCTGTTCGGCGGCGTCACCATCGACGTCCTGCTCCACGCGCGCGTTCCGGTTTTCCTCACGCACTAAGGTTTTGCCCGAGTCCGTCCTTTTCTCCGCCGTTCGGCGGGATTGACGCGCATCAATGAGATATCGTCCGCCGTCGCCATAATGCTCGTGCTTGCCGATGGAGAGCCGCGCCATGTCGATCGTCAAAATCATTGCCCCGGTGACGGGCTCCAGCCGAGATGCGGTGGTGCTGGCGACGGCGTTTGCGTTGGCCAAGCCCTTCAATGCGCACGTCGAAGCGCTTTTTATCTATCCCGATTCCCGCGAAGCCATACCGGTCACCGAGATGCCGATGTCGCCGATGATCGTTCAGGAACTGGTCGACACGGCGGAAGAAGTGCGAAAGCGCGCATCGAAGGCGGCAAAAGCGGCGCTGGCCGACAGCGCAGGTGCTGCCGGAGTGAAGATTGTCGGCGCGCCTTGCAAATCCGATGGCGTGTGCGCTTCCTATCGCGAGTTGACCGGACATCTTCCGAAGCGCATCGAGGACGCGGCAAGGCTCGCCGACCTCATCGTATTCCCGCCCATATCCAATTCGGACAATCCGGAGGTTCAGGACGCCTTCGTGCAGGTTCTGACCAAATCGGAACGCGCAATCGTTCTGTGCGCCGAAGCGGCGCCCCGGACCATCGGGTCGAATGTGGGCATCGGCTGGGACGGAGGACTTGCGGCGGCGCACGCATTGGTGGCTGCCATTCCCATTCTCGAAAAAGCCGAGAAGGTCGAGCTTCTGACTGTCGGCCGCGACGCGAATGGAAAGAGACGGCTTCAGGATGCGAAGGAATATCTCGCATTGCATGGCGTGAAGGCGACCGAGCGGGCGATCGAGCAGGGGCCGCGCGGGATCGGCGAGGCGTTGCTCGATTCCGCCGCAAATGACGGCTGCGATCTGCTCGTCGTCGGCGGTTACGGCCATAGCCGATTGCGCGAGAGCATCTTCGGCGGCGTCACGGTTCACCTTGTTTCTCACCCGAAACTTCCCATGCTGATGGTGCATTGACGGGAAGCGCCGCCATTAGCCGAACCGGCCGGCCGTCTGAAGCCCGCGTATATGTCAGCGATCGAAGCGGAATTCTTCGACGCTCCATGGGGTGCCGTAATTGCTCAGCCTGATCCAGCTCGGCCTGATCCGCATATAGGTGAGGCCCGGCCAGCCGTCATGAGACTTGTTCTCGGGCAGAATCGCGAAATAGACTTTCTTGAACGCTTCCACTGCGAATTCGTCCGGCTCGTCTGCGATTCCTTCATATTGCAGCGTTTTTTCCTCGCCCCAACCGATCACCGCCGCAACGCGAGAGTTGCGCTGAAGGTTCTCGTATTTGCGCGTCGTGTTGAGGGTCTCGAAGATCAGTTCCAATTTCGGCGTTGCGGCGAGACCCACGAGAGCCGCTTCCGGCGCACCACTCTTCGCGACAGTGGACAAGACCCCATATCGGAACGTCGTCATGAATCCGTAGAGTTCCGTTCGCTTCGCTTTGTCGATCATCGAATTCGGAGTCCGCATTTTTCAGTCAAAACCCTAATCCGCCAACAGGCCACGAGCCTTGATCCGCGTCAAACGCCATCCAAGCCGAAATCCCGTAACTCCGGCGTGAAAAAGCGCATGGGTGAGCCCGAGAATTGGATTACGACAGAAAATGTCCGGCCGCGCCGGAGCACATACTCTCGAGTTCCGCGGGCGTAAGGCCGCTCGCGGCAAGATAGTCGCCCGGCTGCGTCTGCATCAGCGCGAAGGGATAGTCGGTGCCGAGAAAGACATGGCCCGGCGCCGTGTGTCGAACGAGATGCCGCAAGAAATCTCCGTCATAGACATTACTGTCGTAGAACATCTCGCGCGCCAGCTCGCTGGGCTTTCGCACCAGCTTGCCGCCATAGGCGTTGGTGAGCGCGAATCCCTTGTCGAGTCGGCCCAACATGCTGCCGATCGTGCCGCCGCCATGGCTGAACCCAAGCCGCAGCTTTGGAAAACGCTCCACCGCGCCGGACAGCAGGATCGATGCGGCTGCCATCCCGGTATCCAGGGGAAATCCCGCGAGCGCGGTGAAGCCCGGATCGGCGCCGATCGCTTTCGTGGCGACCGGATGGAGCGCATGCACGAAGATGGCGAGCGCGAGGGCCTCCGCCGCGTCGTAAACAACATCGAACCGCGCATCGCCCAGCGGCACGCCGTTGATGTTGCTGCCGATCTCGATCCCCGCAAAACCGAATTCGGACTTGATGCGCTCGAGATAGCGCGCCGCCAGTTCCGGCTTCTGCAAAGGCACGAGCCCCAGCCCGCGCAAGCGATTCGGATGCTGCGCCACCATACGCGCGATGACGGCATTGACGTGATCGCACATGACAACCGCGTCGCCGTCTTCGAACCAATAGGACAGAAGTTCCGGCAAAGGCGAGAGCACCTGCACCGCCACGCCGTCGCGATCCATGTCTTCGATGCGGCGCGCCACGTCCCAGGAGCGAGCATCGACATCCCGGAACGGCTTGCCGTCGATGATCAGGGATGCCGATTGCGCCGACATTTCGAGACAGGGCCAGCGCGTATTGCGGTCCGGCGACGGATTGTCGGGAAAAGTGTCGGGAATGACGTGGCAATGCACGTCGATCAGCGTCCCGAAATTCGGATTGGCCGTCACAACAAACCCGGATATTGGCCGCCGTCGAGCAGGATGTTCTGGCCCGTCACATAGCCGCACTGCGCGCTGCACAGAAAGGCGCACATCGCGCCGAACTCCGCGGGCTCGCCGAAGCGTTGCGCCGGTATCTGCTCGCGCATCTGGTTGCGGAACTGCTCGTAGTCGATCTTCCGTGCGGCGGAGAATTTCTGATGGTTCGAGCGCAGCCGGTCCGTATCGAACTGGCCCGGCAGCACATTGTTGACGGTGACGCCGTGGCGCGCAACGTCGCGCGCCAATCCGCCCACAAATCCGGTCAGTCCCGAACGTGCGCCGTTGGAAAGACCCAGAATGGCGATAGGCTGTTTCACCATGTGGCTGGTGATGTTCACGATGCGGCCGAAGCGGCGCTCGATCATGCCGTCGATGGTCGCCTTGATGAGCATGATCGCCGACAGCATGTTGGCGTCGAGCGCCTTGATCCAGTCCTCGCGCGACCAACTGCGGAAATCGCCGGGCGGCGGACCGCCCGCATTGTTGATCAGGATATCCGGCTTCGGGCAGGCCAACAGCAGCGCGTCACGGCCGGCATCCGTGGTCACATCGGAAACCACCGCATGAACCGTGCCGCCGGTCTCCGCGACAATCTCCACGGCGGCCTTCTCCAGCCGGCTCTTGTCGCGCGCGGCAATGAAGGTGATGACTCCATCGCGTGCGAGCGCTGTCGCCGCGCCGCGACCCAATCCTGCGCTGCCGCCGCAGACAATGGCGGTTCGTCCTGCGATACCGAGATCCATGGCGTATTCCCTTGTGTTTACAGCATCGTGCTGCCGCCATTCACGCTGATCACCTGGCCGGTCACGAAGCGCGCTTCGTCGGATGCCAGATAGGCCACCATGGAGGCGACTTCGTCGGTTTCCGCAGGGCGACCCTTCGGAATGATGTCGGTGAATTGGCGAATGAGCGGATTGCCGGCTGCTGCCGCCGCCTTGACCTGAGGCGTGCTCACCATACATGGCGCCACCGTGTTCACTGTGATGTCGTAGGACGCAAATTCGCGCGCCAGCCCCGTCGTCAGCCCGTGCATCCCGCCCTTCGCGGCATTGTAGGCGGCATGCTGCCACAAGCCGTTGCGCACGGAATCCGCGCCGATATTCACGATGCGGCCGTAATTGCGCGCGATCATATGGGGCAATGCTTCGCGGCAGCACCACAGGCATGTCCAAAGATTGCGATCGATCGTGGCACGCAATGTTTCGGGAGTGTGCTTCAGGAACTCGCGGATAATGCCTCCGCCTGCATTGTTGACCAGAATGTCGACGCGGCCGAACTGTTTCATTGCCGCGCCGATAAGCTCGGCCGCGATATCCTCGCGGCTCAGATCGCCGACGACATGGCGCGTCTCGCCGCCTAGTTCCTCCCTGAACGCTGCGAGCTGATCCGCAGCGAGATCGCCGAGCACCAGCCTCATGCCCCGGCCCGCGAAGCGCCGCGCAATCGCCTGCCCGATGGGGCTGGCGGCTCCCGTGACGACGGCAACCTGACTCTCCGCAGTCACGCGGTCGATCCGGTCTGCAGCGGCTCGATTGCACCGATCTTGGCGAAACGCGGATCCGGTACGGCACCCCAATAGTCGATCGATTCCATTTTGTTG
>JBEKDC010000298.1:0-4702 GCA_050014535.1 Rhizomicrobium sp. | reverse complement strand
AAGCGCCATCTGAAGCGGCTCTGGCTCGCGACCCACCAACTCAAGAGCCGGCCGAAGGCGTTCGCCAACGGCGCGCATGGCCATTGGGCCAAGAACAAAACCGTCAGCCGGATCGCAGCGGTGGAGCGGGCCGCGGGCTGATCGGAGCTCGATCGTTACTCTGCGCTAACGGCGATGCGCGACGCGGCCTTCCAGCTGGTGCAGTTCCCACAGTTCCTGGTGGCTGAATTTCAGATGCGGCCAGATGGTCAGCATGGCCGTCTTTCCGATCTTAAGTTCGAGCCTGCGTAGCGTTGCGAAGTGCTCGCGGTCCGCGGGCTCGATCACGATCTCGCCGCCGCTTTCGCGGGCCAGCAGCAGTTGTTCCGCGCGCAGGACGAGCTCCGTGTGAAGCTTGAGATAGGCGAAAATATCGGCCACCACGGCGTTCGAGAATTTTGCCGTGAGATCGGCGATGAAGCGGCCGGCCTCGCTATGGGCGAACTTGCCCGTTCGAATGTCATCGAGCAGGTGTTCGTGCGATCGGTAGTCGTGCACGAGCCAGTTGTGCACTTCGTGCTCGCTCTTGTCGAACACGAACAGGAGCACCATCGGCAACACGACGATCGTGGCGGCCATCGATTGAAACGGCCATGCGATGAACAAATTGTAGAGCGTGTGCAGCGAGATCGCGAGCAGCAGGCCCGGAACATAATTCAGCGGGTTGAACGTCGCATGGCGCTGCGACAAGGCCTGCGCCGACACGCCGAAAACCGCGGACACGCCGCCATGCATGATGGCCGTGCCGAAACCGCGAACCGTCCAGACGAGGACATTCGCGTCCGGAAACACATAGGCGTAATAGACATTTTCGAACAGCGAGAATCCGGCGCCGACGGCAACGCCCAGGATCGCCGCATCGACCATGAAGCCGATCCGGTTGCGTGCGAACAAATAGATCATGGCCGCGGCCTTGAGGCTTTCCTCGACGGTTGGGGCGACGTAGCGGCTGTAATGCGGGAAGTCGACATGGAGAGCCGTCATGACCGGACCGCTGACGAAATAGCTTGCAACACCCGTCAGCGCGCCCAGCAGAAGCACGCCGGCCACCGTTCCAAAGCCGACGAGTTTGAAACTGTCGAGATAAAGCAGACCCAGCAGAAAAAGGAGCACCGGCCCGAGGCCCAGTGCCGCTTCCAGGGCGAAATGGGTGGGCATCGGCGGTTCGAAACTCCCTGAAAACGCGATCGCCGCATCGAAGCGCGCGGCGGGATCACAGGATCTTCAACGACACCATGATCTCGTTGCGCTCGACGCGGCCGGATTGAATTCCGATAGCATCGCCGATCGACAGAGTCATCGGCAATCGCACCGCCACGGCGAAATTCCAGTCCATCTGAAAGCCGGCATCCTCCAGCGCGCGTCCGTTCGTCGAGCCGGGATCGACATCCAGGATGCCCCCGAACAACGACGTGCGCGCCGAACTCAGATAGAATGCCGGCGATCCCACATCGTCGAAACGGATGGGCGGCAGGTTGAACTCGAGAACGGATTTGAGAAAGTTGCGTGCGCTCACTTCGTCGATCGCAAAACCGGGGAAACTGTCGAAATCGCGATAGCGCTTGATCTCGCCGTCGTCGACATAATTGTTCCCGAACGATCCGAAGTAATAGTAATCGAGCGCATTGCCCGGACTGCCGCCTGAGGCGCCTGCGGCGCTGTAGAGCCACAGCGAGGTGTGGTTCCACGGAAGCGCGAAGCCGAAATCGAATCCGCCGTGGAGTTGCGGGAAGAATTCGTCCTTGGCGTAGTTGCCGTATACCCCGATATTGGCGCGATAGCCGGCTTCGTAATCGACCGCGCCGACCGACTGATCCACGTCGGTGTATTTCAGGATCAGGTCGCCCGAAGCGATGTTCGGATCGTGCGACGCGACGTTCTGCGCGCCCGGCAACGTATCGAGGCCGGTGAACAGGCCGATATCCGCCAGGAAATCGAACTGCGTCGGCGCGTCGTAGATCAGCACCTTGTGATAGCCGCCCAGCAATGCGTCGCCTTTGCGGCTGTAGTCCGTGGGGCCGAACAGATCGTAGAAATTGGCTTCGTTGTGCCACAGCGTGAAATGCCATTCCAGCGTGCGGTAGGTGATATCGCCGTGGAACTGCTGGCCGTCGGGAAGGTCTCCGGCCGGCGAATAGGAGAAGTTCGCGCTGAGCAGATTGTATTGCAGCGGATCTTCCATCTGCAGATGCCAGCCCAGCGCGAAATGGCCCTTATAGCCTTCGACGATCGGAAAGGAGCCGTCGAACCGCATCTCGTCCTGCGGCTTGTAGAAGCCTTTATCGGTGACCATCGAATCGAGCGGCACGTTCGCCGGCGAACCCCTGGCCCAGGATCTCACGACTGGATACTGATTGGCGATTTGCGTGCCCAGGAATTTGACGTCGGCCAGATCGGTAAGAGGCTTCGGATCGATCTTCACCGGCAGAAAGCCGTCGCCCGTATACTCGTAGACGATAAGTGTGCCGTCCGGCAGCGGAATGGGACGGAAGAAGCCGGTGTCGGCATTGCTCACGGCATCGAAGGTATTGTTCGCCAGATTGAGGCGGTAGATGTTCGAGGCGCCCGTGTAATAAGCGCTCGCGTAGATATATTTTCCGTCGGGCGAGAACGCGCCGCCTTCGGGGATGGATTGCCCGAGCGAGAGAGTCGCGACCGGCTGCATCTTGCCGGCCAGAAGATCGCCGATCCGATAGACGTCGAGATGGGCATCCCCATTGAGCTCGCTGACGGTGGCGCTCAGAAGCGAACCGTCCGGCGAGACGTCAAGGTCGAACATCGCGCGGCCATAGGGCAGTGTGATGACCTGGTTCCAGGCATCGTGCGCGGCGCGGATGCGGACGAGCGTATCGAGGCCGTCCAGGTGCCGCACGCCCCAGATGGATTTGTCCACGGAATCGAATGCGATGTCGCCGATGCGCGCATGCGCGAGCAACATTTTTGTCTGGCCGGTGGCGACATCGACCTCCTCGAGATTGCGGAAGGCCCCGTTGTCGGAGGTGTAGAAGACCTTGCCGTCCCGTTCGTCGTAGGCGAGCGAGGTCACGCGGTAGAGCGCCGCGCCCTGGAAATTTGCAAGCTTCCTGACGCTGCCGTCCTTCAATGACACCGCGCCGATATTGGCGATCTGGCCCACGGCGCGGAAGCCCGCGATCAGGCTGTCGGTTTTGGGGTCGTAAAAACTGCGCGAGACCGAACCGAGCGCGTGATCGGTCAGCGGCGCCTTCTTCGTCAGCGGATATTTGGCAAGCGCCGCGAGATTCTTCTTCTGCCAGTCGTGCTCCCAGGCGACCCAGTCGGCCCAGACTGCGTCGAGCGATTTGCCGTAGATCTTCCGGAACTGGTTCGCGTAGTAGGCCTCGCTGTCATTGCCGCGCCGGTGCAGGGCGATGAGCTTTTCGGGCCCGGAGATATAGGCGAGGTAGGAGTCGAAGCGCGTTCCGTAGAGGTAATCGTTGGCGAGCGCCTTGAAGTCGACCGCGGTGCCTTCCGCTTCGAGCCCCAACGGATCGTAGAAATGCGCGTTGTCGCGCACCATGGCGCGGAACACCATTTCGTCATAGCCGCCCTGTGCGCGTCCGAAACCCCCGTCCATCCAGGTTTCCATGAATACGGCAATGCCTTCGCGATACCAGCGGGGCTCGAGCGTCCTGGGTTGCGCGAGATAGTTATAGAGAACGGTCTCGGGGTGCTCGGTGATTGGTTGCGGCTTGCCGTGGAAGAGGTTGCGCCAGAACGCGTCCTGATCGTTCCAGGCGTCAAGTGTGGCGACGTGGACGAGCTCGTGGTTCATCAACGTGAAAAAACGCTCGCCGTGATAATAGGTCTCGAAGGTGGTCGCGATCGGCGCGATATCGACAATCAGCTCGTTCGAAGGCGTCGCGTTGGCCAGCGCGTTGCCATTGTCTTCGGTGTCGCGCAGCAGAACCGTGGTCTCGTCCCACGGTGTCCAATCAAAAGTTTGGCGCTGGAAGGCGAAGGAATTCTCGAATGCCCGCCCGACATAAGGCGTGAGATAGGTCTGGATGGGATCGTAATAGAGCAGGCGGAGATCGTTCGTCTCCAGCTTGCTGAGATAATAATCGTCCGCCGACGCATGTTGGCCGGTGAGCGCCAGTACCGCCAGGCAAAGCGCCGCCCGCCTTATCCCCGCCCCGCCCACACTTTACCCCCGCCGGCACCCGGCCGCATTGTGACAGGCCGGAACATAAAAAAACAGCCACCGGCACGAGGCCGGCGGCTGCTATGGGAGAAAATCTTCCCGAACTTACTGCGAGTTGCTCGCGGCGTTGGCGGCATTCGCTGCATTGGCCGCATTGGCCGCACTCGCGGCGCTGGCTGCGTTCGCCGCATTGGCAGCATTCGCCGCATTGGCAGCGTTCGCTGCATTGGCGGCATTCGCAGCATTAGCCGCACTCGAAGCGTTGGCTGCGTTCGCCGCGTTGGCGGCATTCGCCGCATTGGCAGCATTAGCCGCACTCGAAGCATTGGCTGCGTTCGCCGCGTTGGCCGCGTTTGCAGCATTCGCTGCATTGGCCGCATTCGCTGCATTAGCCGCACTCGAAGCGTCGGCTGCGTTCGCTGCGTTGGCTGCATTCGCCGCGTTGGCAGCATTCGCTGCATTGGCCGCGCTCGAAGCGTTTGCTGCGTTAGCCGCGCTGGC
>JBEKDC010000297.1:0-4708 GCA_050014535.1 Rhizomicrobium sp. | reverse complement strand
CTCGATCTGAGGCCGGAGAACTCGTTTATCCGCTGGGCCGTGGCGCAGGGCTACACGGTGTTCGTGGCGTCCTGGGTCAATCCCGACCGCCGGCTCGCGAAGAAGACGTTCGAAGACTATATGCGCGAGGGAATTTTCGCGTCGCTGGATGCGGTGAAAGACGCCACCGGCGTCGAACGGATCAACGTGATCGGCTATTGCATCGGGGGCACTCTCCTCTCGGCCACCCTCGCCTATATGGCGGCCAAGGGCGACAAGCGGGTCAATTCGGCCACCTTCTTTGCCGCCCAAGCCGATTTCAGCGAAGCGGGCGATCTCCAGGTCTTCATCGACGATACCCAGCTCGAGGCGCTGGAGCAGCAGATGGATGCCGCGGGTGGTGTGCTAGAAGGCAGCAAGATGGCGACCACCTTCAACATGCTGCGCGCCAATGACCTGATCTGGTCCTTCGTCGTGAACAATTATTTGCTCGGCAAGGCGCCTGTGCCGTTCGACCTGCTCTATTGGAATTCCGATACGACCCGCATGCCGGAAGCAACGCATCTCTTTTATCTGCGGCAGTTCTACAAGGACAACGCGCTCGCCAAAGGCAAGATGGTTCTGGGCGACGTCAAGCTCGATCTGTCGAAGGTGACGGTACCGACTTACCTGCAATCGGCGAAAGAGGATCACATCGCGCCGTATCGCTCCGTCTACAAGACCACGCATCTGTTCAAGGGACCCATCCGCTTCATCCTTGCGGGCTCGGGGCACATCGCCGGCGTGATCAATCCGCCGTCTGCGCACAAATATCAGTACTGGATCAACGACAAGCTGCCTCCGACGGTCGAGGAATGGCAGGCCGGCGCCACCGAACATCCGGGCTCCTGGTGGCCCGACTGGGATGCGTGGCTGTCGAAGCAATCCGGACCCAAGGTTCCTGCCCGCAGGCCCGGCGACGGCAAGCTCAAGACGCTGGGAGATGCACCGGGCGCGTATGTGAAGGTGAAGGCGCAGTAGTTCGAGGCCTACTTCACCTCAACCTGCGCGGCGCGGTTTGCGAGCGGGAGCGGCCTTCGCCAATTCGGAGAGCGCGCGCAATTCCGCGTCGACCGACCGCGATGCGCGATCCTGGATCTTGCGATATTGATTGATCACCGCGCGGCCGAGCTTGGTCAGCGTTGTGCCTCCCCCTCTCCGGCCGCCCGTCTCTGCCGTAACGACCGGCGCACCCATCGTCGTTTCGATGTCCTGCAACAGCAGCCAGGCGCGGCGATAGCTCATTCCCATCGCGGCCGCCGCACCCCGGATCGAGCCTTCGGCGTCGACGAGCTCGAGCAGACGGGCTTTGCCAGGCCCCAGCGCGGTATCGCCTCCCAGGTCTATACGGATGCTCAATCGTGCCGTGGCCCGAGATTGCGTCGCGTGCATTTCCTGCGTCCGGTCCAACTTGTTGCGCGGCGGTCCCGCGTGATATTAGCTGGGATATCACGAACTCTAGGGCGTTCCAATGATGTGGTTTCGTAAGGCGCAGCTTGCAATTGCCGCGGCGGCTTTCATTCTCGCGCCGCTCGCGGCCCGCGCGGCCGATATCACGGTCTTTGCGGCCGCATCCCTCACCGACGCGATGCAGGAGGTCGGCAAATCCTGGCAGGCCAAGACGGGACACACGGTCGTCTTTTCGTTCGCCGCATCCAGCGTGCTCGCCCGCCAGATCGAAGCGTCGGGTGGCGCAGACATGTTCCTGTCTGCCGACAGCGACTGGATGAACTATCTGGATACCCGCAATCTGATTGCCCACGACACACGCAAGGACCTGCTCGGCAATCATCTGGTGCTGATCTCACCGGCCGGCGTGAAAGTCTCGCTGACGATTGCGCCCAATTTCGACCTCGCCGGCGCGCTTGCCGGCGGACGCCTCGCCATCGCCGATCCGGCCTCGGTTCCGGCCGGCAAATACGGCAAAGCCGCGCTCACCTCGCTGGGAGTCTGGACCGCGGTCTCGGGTCATCTGGCCCAGGCGGAGAATGTCCGCGCGGCGCTCGCTTATGTGTCGCGCGGGGAAACGCCTCTCGGCATCGTCTATACGACCGATGCGCTATCCGACTCCAGCGTGCGGATCGTGGGAACCTTTCCGGAGAATAGCCACGCGCCGATCGTCTATCCCGTCGCGCTAACGAAAGATGCGAAACCGCAGGCAAAGGATTTTCTCGGCTATCTGAGCAGCGCTCAGGCGCGCGCAATCTTCGCCAAGGACGGTTTCGTCATTCTGGGAAGTAAATAAAGCGACACGGGCTCAATCGCTTTCGCGCATATGTTCCCGCACGATCGGATAGATCTGCGTCTGCCAGCGCTTGCCCGCGAACACGCCGTAATGACCGACTCCCGGCTGCAGATGATGCAACTTGCGGTCGGTATCGATTCCCGCGCAGAGCGTGTGGGCAGCGAATGTCTGGCCCGGCGCGCAGATGTCGTCGCGCTCGCCTTCGACCGTCAGCAATGAGGTGCGCTCGATGGCGCCGGGCTCGATGCGCCGGCCCTGCCATTCGAAGACCCCACGCGCCAGCTGATGCTCCTGGAACACGCGCTCGACCGTCTCGAGATAGAATTCCGCCGGCAGATCGAGCACCGCGAAATATTCGTCGTAGAAATCGCGCACCGCTTCGGCGTTGTCGGCCTCGCCGCGCACGATATGCTCCATCAGATCCAGATGGGCGCGCATATGGCGCGACACGTTCATCGAAAGAAATGCGGAGAGCTGAATGAAGCCCGGATAGACGCGCCGGTGCGCGCCCTTGAACTGGCGCGGCACGGTCGCGATCAGGTTGCGCTCGAACCAATCGATCGGATGGGCATTGGCGAGCCTGTTCACCTGCGTGGGGTTGATGCGCGTATCGACCGGTCCCGCCATCAAGGTCATGCTGCGCGGCACGGCCGGATTGCCGGTCTGCGCCATGACGGCAACGGCCGCGAGCAGCGCATTGCAAGGCTGGCAGACACCCAGCACATGCGCGCCATCGCCCATCTTTCCCAGAAAGCGGACGATGTGATCGATATATTCGTCGAGCCCGAAGCGGCCCGCGCCGCGCGGAACGTCGCGCGCGTTCTTCCAGTCGGTCACGAACACATCGTGGTCAGGCAGCATCGTGCGCACCGTGTCGCGCAACAGAGTGACGAAGTGGCCGGCCATAGGAGCGACGATCAGCACGCGCGGCTGCGGGCCCGCGTCGTGCTTGTGGAAATGGAGCAGCGTTCCGAACGGCGTGCTGTCCGCGACGGTCTCATCGACCGCGATATCGCGCAACCCGAATTCGGGGCGCTCATGGATCAGGCGCGAGCGGGCCATCGCCTCCGCACCCGCCGAGAACGACCGCAGAAACAGATTGCCGAGCGGCATCGCCATCGGCTTCTGCAGGGTGAAAACCGCCAGATCGGCGGCCCTGCGCCACGGCGCAAAGAAATCGGTGGTGGTCTGATACGCCTGATACAGCATGCATCCCCCGCGGCCGGAATCGAGCCGGCCGGCGACGCTAATCCATTCACGCTGCGCCGCGAAATGAATTTTTGCGGCGGCAGTTAAGGATATTTGCGGAGGCGATAGGCTCTCGTGGACCGTTAATCGTTCACCGCCGCCAGCAAGAGCCTCATGAACTCTGCTTTCTGTGCGTCGTCGATCCAGCGCACCACTGCGACGACGTCGTGCTGGTAATCGATATAGACGATGTTGTCGCCGTTGCCGATGAAGGCCACCATGTCCGCACGCGCGGCAGGGAAAAGTTTCTGGTCCGTGTTGATGAACCAGTTCATGTAGCCGTATTCGGGGTTCGGTCCCGTCGGCTTGCGCGACATTGCAATCCATTTGGGCGAGAGGATCTGCGTCGCGCCCCACTTGCCTTCGTTCAGGCCGAGCAAGCCCATGCGCGCGAGATCGCGGGCCGAGATGAACATGCCGCCACCCCAATGGCCGCCGCCCGGCACGGCCTGGATGCGTTTGCCATCGATCGTCACCCAGGAGTTGTCGTAGCCTTCCCAATGCCAGGTGTCGGAGGCGCCAATCGGATTCATCACATATTGCTTGAGCACGTCCGGCAGCGGACGCTTCCAGAGATACGTCAGCGCGAGCGACAGCGCATTGACCCGCACATCGGAATATTTCCATTCCTTGCCAACGGGCGGCGGACCTGCCGCGAGTTCGCTCCAGGGCTCCGCGCCCGGGCGATCTGCCCACCACGGCTTGCCCCACATGGTGCCGACCCAGCCGCTGGTCTGACGTAGCATCTCGTCCCAAGTGATGGGCTGGTTGTGCGGCAGCAGGAAATCGGGCGTCGGCTGCACATAGTCGATCACGCGATCGTCGACGTTTTTGATCATGCCTTTATCGAACGCAACGCCGGCAACGGCCGAGAGAAACGTCTTGGTCACGGAATTGGTGATGTCGACCGCATGTGTGTCGCCCCATTCGGCGACGATGTAGCCGTGGCGGATGACGATGCCGTTCGCGGCCGCGCGCGGCGCGAGCGGTCCGATGGGACCCGAAAAAGGTTCTTTTGCGAATTGCAGCGGAGTGGCGATGCGCAGATCTCGGATGTCGGCGACTTTTGCGAGTTCCGGCGGAAATTTCGGCTCGTTGGCGATCGCGAAATCGATGGCCGATTTGAGTTTCGCAGAATCGAAGCCTTCCTGCTGCGGCGTATGCGTTGCCCAGGAGTCGCCCGGCGGCGGGAGGTAA
>JBEKDC010000296.1:0-4709 GCA_050014535.1 Rhizomicrobium sp. | reverse complement strand
TTGGCTTCGGAATCCTGGTCGACCATCGAGACGGTCGCGCCGAATTTCACGGTGGTGCCCGAGAGTTTGGAAATGTCGATGACGTCGGCGCGGCCGATCTTGTCCTCCAGCTCCATCACGCGGCCTTCGATGAAGGCCTGGCGTTCCTTCGCGGCGTGATATTCCGCGTTCTCCGAAAGGTCGCCATGGGCGCGCGCTTCCGCGATCATCTTGACGACGGCGTGGCGCTCCACCGACTTCAAATGATTGATCTCTTCCTCGAGGGCCCTATAGCCCGCGGCGGTCATGGGTATGCGTTCCATCTCGATCCTGCCAAAAGCGAATAGACTCCCGCCGGCCTGCCTCCCGGCGCGGCCGATTGCGGAAGTCCCGTGCTTTTTCTTAAGTCCTTGTTACGCCTAGACTTTCGCTTCCTTTGTCCGGCGAACGCTTAGAAACTGTAAGACTGGAGGGGCGCAACTTCAAGGGAGCCCTCGCGCAAGGCCGCGATGGCCTGGGTGGCGGCGGCGGCCCCGGCCATGGTCGTGTAATAGGGAACTTTCATCTGGAGCGCCGTGCGCCGGATGGAAAGCGAGTCGGCCAGCGCTTGCGCGCCTTCGGTGGTGTTGAACACCAGCTGGACTTCCGTGTTCTTGAGCGCGTCCACGATATGCGGCCGGCCCTCCAGCACCTTGTTGACGACCCGCACTTCGAGGCCGGCCGCCTGGAGGTATTTCGCCGTGCCCCGCGTGGCGATGATCGAGAAACCCATCGTCAGCAATTGCTGCGCCGGCTCGACCGCGAATTCCTTGTCGCTCTCCTTCACCGAAATGAACACGGTGCCGCTGAGGGGAAGTTTCGCGCCGGCTCCGATCTGGCTCTTGGCAAAGGCGCGGCCGAAAGTCATGTCGAGGCCCATCACTTCGCCGGTGGAGCGCATCTCGGGTCCGAGGATCGTGTCGACACCGGGGAAGCGCGCGAAAGGCAGCACGGCTTCCTTCACCGCGATATGCTTGATGTCGGGCTTCCGGAGCTTCAGCGAGGCAAGCGTCTCGCCTGCCATCACGCGCGCGGCAAGTGCGGCCACAGGCAGGCCGATGGCCTTGGCCACGAACGGCACCGTGCGGCTGGCGCGCGGATTGACTTCGAGCACATAGATGTCCGTGCCCTGCACCGCATATTGCACGTTCATCAGCCCGCGCACGTCGAGCGCACGCGCGAGCGCGATGGTCTGCCGCTCGATCTCCGCGATGGTGGCGGGCTTCAGCGAATGAGGCGGGATGGCGCAGGCCGAGTCGCCGGAATGCACGCCTGCTTCCTCGATATGCTCCATGATGCCCGCGATGAACACGTCGCCCGTGCCGTCGCCGATGGCGTCCACGTCGATCTCGATCGCGTGATGCAGGAAGCCGTCGATCAACACGGGATTGTCGCCGGAGATGCGGAACAATTCGCCGGACTGCAACGTCGTCTTGAGCTGCGCTTCGTCGCCCACCACCACCATGCCGCGTCCACCGAGCACATAGGAGGGCCGCAGGATCACGGGATAGCCGATCTCCGCCGCGGCCGCGACGGTTTCGTCCGGCGTCATCGCGGTGGCGTTGCGCGGCTGCTTCAGGCCGATCTTGTTGAGCAGCACCTGGAAACGCTTGCGGTCTTCTGCCAGATCGATGGCATCCGCCGTGGTGCCCAGGATCGGCACGCCGTTTTCCACCAGCATGTTGGCGAGCTTGAGCGGGGTCTGCCCGCCGAACTGCACGATCACGCCTTCGAGCCTGCCGTTCTGCTGTTCGGTCGCCACGATTTCCAGCACGTCTTCGGCCGTGAGCGGCTCGAAATAAAGCCGGTCGGACGTGTCGTAATCCGTCGAGACGGTTTCCGGATTGCAATTGACCATGATGGTTTCGAAGCCGCGCTCGCTCAGCGCATAGGCCGCGTGGCAGCAGCAATAGTCGAATTCGATGCCCTGGCCGATGCGGTTCGGTCCGCCGCCGAGGATGATGATCTTGCGCTTGTCGGTGGGCTTGCTTTCGCATTCCACCGCGCCGGAGAACGGCGTCTCATAGGTCGAATACATGTAAGGCGTGAGCGCGGCGAATTCCGCGGCGCAGGTGTCGATGCGCTTGAACACGGGACGCACGCCGAGAGCCCTGCGCGTCTCGCGCACGTCCTTCTCGGTGCGGCCGGTCAGTTTGGCGAGCCGCGCGTCCGAAAAGCCCATGGATTTGAGGCGGCGCAAGCGGTCTGCGTCCTTGGGCAGGCCGGCAGTTTTTACCCTCGACTCCGCCTTGAGGATGGTTTCGATCTCGCCCAGGAACCAGGGGTCGTATTTCGTGATCTGGGCGACATCTTCCATCGGAAAGCCCTGGCGCAACGCCTGCGCCGCCACGCGCAGGCGATCCGGGCTGGTGCGGGCGAGCGCGGCGCGGATGGCGTTGGGATCGGCCGGCAATTCGATTTCGTCGAGGCCGGTCAATCCCGTTTCCAGCGAACGCAACGCCTTCTGCAGCGATTCCGCGAAGGTACGTCCGATCGCCATCGCTTCGCCAACCGATTTCATCGACGTGGTGAGCACTGGCTCGGCGCCGGGAAATTTCTCGAACGCAAAGCGCGGCAGCTTCGTCACCACATAATCGATGGTGGGCTCGAACGAGGCGGGAGTCACTTCCGTGATGTCGTTCTGCAATTCGTCGAGCGTGTAGCCGACCGCAAGCTTGGCCGCGATCTTGGCGATGGGAAACCCCGTGGCCTTCGAGGCGAGCGCCGAAGAGCGCGACACGCGCGGATTCATCTCGATGATGACCATGCGTCCGTCGGCCGGATTGACCGCGAACTGAACATTCGAGCCG
The DNA here is from genome assembly GCA_050014535.1 of Rhizomicrobium sp. Taxonomy (GTDB): domain Bacteria; phylum Pseudomonadota; class Alphaproteobacteria; order Micropepsales; family Micropepsaceae; genus Rhizomicrobium. The sequence goes on along the minus strand of JBEKDC010000296.1, from coordinate 1,881 downwards.
CCGGTCTCTACCCCGATCTCGCGCAGCACCGCGATCGAGGCCGAGCGCATGCGCTGATATTCCTTGTCGGTGAGCGTCAGCGCAGGCGCCACCGTGATGGAATCCCCCGTATGCACCCCCATCGCGTCGACATTCTCGATGGAGCAGACGATGATGGCGTTGTCGGCGCGGTCGCGCACGACTTCCATCTCGAATTCCTTCCAGCCGAGCACGGATTCTTCGATCAGCACTTCATTGGTGGGCGAGGCGTCGAGGCCCTGCTCGACGATCTCGAAATATTCCTCGCGGTTGTACGCAATGCCGCCGCCGGTGCCGCCGAGCGTGAACGACGGCCTGATGACCGCGGGCAATCCCACTTCGTCCAGCGCCTGGAGCGCATGCGCGAACGCTTCCGGCGACAGCTCCATGATCGGGTTGTTCTGCCCGTCATAGAGGAAGTTGCCCATCTCGTCCTTCTTGTGGCGCAGATAGCCTTTGAGCGTCACGCCGCGCGGCACGTCGAGGCCGATCTTCATCATCGCCAGGCGAAAAAGCTCGCGGTCTTCCGCCTTGTCGATCGCGTCCGCGCTCGCGCCGATCAATTCGATATCGTATTTCTCCAGCACGCCGCGCTTGCGCAAGGAGAGCGCCGTGTTGAGCGCGGTCTGTCCGCCCATGGTCGGCAGCAGCGCGAACGTTTTTCCGGCCGGAATGTTCGGCCGCTCGCGCGCGATGATCTTTTCGAGGAATTCCGGCGTGATCGGCTCGATATAGGTCGCGTCCGCCAGCTGCGGATCGGTCATGATGGTGGCGGGGTTCGAATTGACCAGCACCACGCGATAGCCTTCCGCGCGCAAGGCCTTGCACGCCTGGGCTCCCGAATAATCGAATTCGCAGGCCTGCCCGATGACGATGGGCCCCGCGCCGATAATCAGTACCGTGTGGATGTCCAGGCGCTTGGGCATTTTCACTCGCACGCGACCGCGCACGCGCGAAGCGTGTGGGTTCCGGATAGGTTGCAGGCTAAGGGGATCGTTTAGCCGTGAGTCGAACCGGGGGCAACCCTTTCGTGCCTCCTGCTACAATTTGGCGGGGGACCGCTGTTGGGACCGGAATCCCCGGTCCGATTGCCTTGACCGATCCCCAGTGGCCAAAATCTGACGCTTGGCACCCCATTGACGCCGTGCCCCATGCTCGGCAACGCGTCCAGGTTCGACTCAAAGGAGTTCGCAGACGAACGATGGGAGCCGGCCGGCAACATTGTGCGCCGGGTATCCACGTCAGCTAACCAACTGAGTCAGCTGCCCGTTCGTGTCGGTGCGAAATTCTTGAGAAATGCACGGACGAGATGTCCGTAATGAACTAATTCCTGCCGTCGCTCCCGCCGCGCCCTGGTTCTGCCCCCAGGTCGCTGTCCTAATGATTCTACATGTGGCCACTACGCGCCCGGCGGGCATGACAAAATTCCGCCCAGCTTCTGCGCAAGCCTGCGGCGGCTGCTTTTGGGGGGAGAGAAATAATGTGGGGCTCACGACTGCTATACTCATTCATCTTCATCGCCACGTGCTTTTTGCCCCACACCGGAGCAGCACAATCGATGTTCGATCGTCCGGCGGAAAAAGTCGTCATCCAATTTTTGCCCGCGCGGAAAGACGCGGGATCGCCAGTCACGATTAGTTGCTTCTACTACCCAAAATTCATGGTGAAAGTGATCAAAGGCGATCCAAGTCCCAATAGGGAATACGCCAGTGCAATCGTTCCGGGAAGCAAGCCATCATGCGAGAAAACAAACAGGACCGAGGATTACGCGGGTTGGGGTCCGTTCACGGGCGTAAGAGATGGTTTTGTGTTTTTCGACAGCGGCAGCCCTGGCGATCATGGCGATAGGGGATTTGTTATCAC
>JBEKDC010000295.1:0-4726 GCA_050014535.1 Rhizomicrobium sp. | reverse complement strand
GATTGGCTCCATCGTGAGGAGCGGAGCCGAAGGAATAGACCACCTTCTCGACGCCGGACGGCGTCACCGAGAACACTGTGCCGTCGCGAGGCGCGTCACCGGCGGTATTGGCGGTGGTGCCGTAAAGCGTACCGCCCACGTCGATCAGTCCTGCAGCAGGGAAGATTCCATCATTGGCGACGGAGCCGAAGGAATAAACCACAAGCTCGGTTGCCGCGCTTGCGGGAGCGGCCGCAACGACGAAACCGGCGAACACGATACTCAACATTCGAATGGCAGATTGTGGCATCGCGATCCCCTTTTGTTGCACACACCCACGATTATTCTATTCCGATTCAAGAGAGAGGGCCAATATTTGGAAAACTTGCGTGGCGTGGCCGCCGCGCGCGCAAATCGAGAATTTCGCACCAAACCCGGCGCTCCGATCCGATCGGGCTTTTCCGGTGCATAAATCACGTGCGGCACCGGGCCCTTGTCAATTTATCCGGCCCGCGCATCGGCAGCGACGGACGGATCGGCATTCATCGCCAAGCCGACCGCCGCTGCATCGCCCGCAGCGCGGAGAGAGACGACTTCTTCTTCAGTCACTCGCCATCCTTGTACGAGTCAGTTCTGATTTTTCGGATGGCGCAAGGTCGAGGCCGGAGGCGAGGGCGAACTGCTTCCGCGCGTCGTTTGCGTCGCCGGACCACAGCAACGCTTCGCCCCATTTGAGATGCAGCCGTCCCCAATTCGGCGCGTATTTGTCGGCTTCCGCGAATTTCGCGAGCGCGAGGTCTGAACGGTTCTTGTCGATCAGCGCGTCGCCCCACATCTCCAGCGGATCGGCGAAGTGCGGGCTCTTCTCGTTTGCAATTTTGAACTTCGCAATCGCGCCGTCAAATTCGCCCTTGGCCAGCAGCATCGCGCCCCATTCTGAATCGGCAAAGGGGATCGATGGCGTGCGCCCAGAGACGATCTCGAACCAATGTGCAGCACCGGCCCAATCATGTGTCGACGCTGCGATATTGCCGCGCACGCGCAGACAGACATCGCAATCGAGAGGGGTCTTTCCGATTAAGGCTTCGGCGTCGGCCACACGACCCGTGTTTGCCAGCGCCAAGGCAAAATAAGGCCAGAGAAGTTGCGCCGCCTGGTGCCGGAAATAGCCACGCTGCAATGCCGCTTCGGCCGCAACGCGCGTGGACAGGACTGCGTGCCAGTCTGCCAAATCGGCGTAGAAATTGGGCAACGAGGATATGCGGCCGTCTTGCGTGCCGGCATCATCGGTCGCGGGCAAACTTTGCCATTGCGAGCGCGCGGCGCCCGCGTTGTGCAGGAGCGCAAGCGTAAACGCCATATTCTCGCGTGCGCCTTCGGCTTCGCCACTGTATTCCGGAAGACGAGACGCCGCCGAATAATCGGACAGGGCCGCCGAAAAATCGCCGATATCGAATTCGGTATCTCCCCGGTCCAGAAGAAGGGTCAACGCGCGGGCGCGCTCCGTCAACTCGCCTTCGACGTTGCCTTGCATCAGGCGGACGGCTTCGCGTCCGGCTTTCAGAGAATTCTCCTCGTGCCCGAGCACACCTTCGTACCATTTGACGTTGTCCCAGCTCATCGCGAAATTCCGGTCGAGTCCGATCGCCGTGCGTTGTTGGGTCAGCGCGCGTGGAAGATCGGCCGAACTTAAGGCGTTGTACGCCAAACCCGACAAGGCCCAGGCGCGCTCGCGAGGAGTGCTGCCTTCGGCGGCGAGCCGGCGCAAGACGGTCTCGGCCAGTTGGTCATTCTTCCCGTTCTCGGAAACATACATTGCGTAGCGATATGGCTGGGTCTGCCGATAGACTTCTTCGGCGGCCTTCTGCAGCAACGATGCGATATCCTTTTCCGGACCCGTAACGGGGGCGCCGGGTCCCGCGCCGGCACGAGCCGTGATCGAGACCATGTCGCCGTCGTGCCAGACTTCGCCGGTGATATGGCTCTGGCGCCCCAACCACGACACAAGCAAGCGATAAAACTCTCCCACGGACACGCCAGTCTCGGGAATTTGCACCTTGATGTCATCGCCCCAATTGTTCGCATAGGAACTCGCGGGACGCGCCGTGTCGGTGGCACTCTGCATGGCTGCGAGCCTGTCCTGAAGTTGGGCCGCGAGCCCCTGGCCCGTCAGACCTCGTGCCGCCATATCGGGTGGAACGGAGAACGCTTCGATGACGAGGCCGTTCTCATGAGCCGCGCTCCAGATTGCAGCACAGAGTCCCGCAAATGCAGCGAGCGCGATAAGCGCGGCAATGACTTGCAGCATTCCGCGCATCTGATCGTTGAACCGCCGCCAGCGCAGATGGGAAAGCTCGAACTCATCGATCTTCTGAAGATTCTCGATCTGCAGATCGGCAAGAAGGCTCTGCTTATCCAGGAACGCTGCGGCACGTGGATCGAGGCTGCCGGGCCGGCCCAGCGCCAAGGCGATAGCAGCCGGATCGACGCCGCCGCCGCTCGCACCGCTCGCTGTAGCGCCAAGCTCCCGATCGGTTTCTTCAGCCATGCGTTCCCCTCACGCGCGCGAGTTCGGACTTTTCGGATGGCGTGAGGTCCTGCGACGCGGCAATCGCGAACTGTTTCTTCGCATCATCCGGGTTGCCGGACCACAACAGCGCCTCGCCCCATTTCAAATGCAGGCGGCCCCAGTTCGGCGCGTATTTGTCGGCTTCCGCGAATTTGGCCAGCGCCAGATCGGAGCGGTTCTTGGCGATCAGCGCCTCGCCCCACATCTCCAGCGGATCGGCGAAGTGCGGGCCTTTGGCGTTGGCGGATTGGAATTTCGCGATGGCGCCATCGTAGTCGCCCTTCGCGAGGAGCATGGCGCCCCAATCGGAGTCGGCAAAGGGAATGTCGGTCGAACGCGCCGACACGAGCGAAAACCAGTGCGCGGCGCCGGACCAATCGCGCGCAACCGCCGCCACCTTACCACGCGCGCGCACGCAGGCATCGCAATCCAGCGGCGTCTTCGCGATCAATGCCGCCGCGCCGGCGATATCGCCGCCTTCGGCCATCGCCGTCGCCTCGAACGGTCGCAGCAACACATCGCGCTCTAAGAATGTCCTCGGATTATCGATGGAACCCGCCTCCCCTTTTTTCGACCATGCCAGAGCCTCTTCCCAATGTCCGGCATCGGCTTCGATTTCCGCCCAGTCGAAATTGAGTTCGACATTCACCGAACCGTTCGGAAGAACTCCGGGACGCAAGCCGGCGAGAAGTCGCGCTTCTGCGGTATTGTGGCTCCCGGCGTTCGCCCCAATCAGACCGTCGCCGTTGCACGCTCCCAGGCGCCGTCCGAGAATGCTCATGCAGGCAGCTATGGCATCTTTCCATTGGCCGGTGAGAGCGGCGGCATCGGCTGCAAACTGCGCCGGCAGGTTGCGAGCCGCTTCGCCGCCGCCTGCCAGTGCCCCACCGGATTTTCCCGCAGCTTCTGCCGCATTCGCGGTACGCCATTCATCCTCGTCGTGCCCCTTATCGCTCCATGCCGATTGCAGCGTGAACCAGGCAACGAGATTTCCCGGAGCGAGCGCGATCGCGAGCTCCGCATCCCGCTTCAGCGCCGGCTCGTTTCCGCGGAAATAGTCGACAACCGTCAGCGAGACGTAAGCAAGCGAGCGGTACTCGTCGCTTCCGGTGTAGGTCTCGCCACGGGCAATAGACTCCGCCTCGGCGAAACGGCCGCGCGACGAAAGATAATCGGCGAAACGGAGCGGCCGCGCCGCGCGAAAGATGTTTTCCGCTGTTTTCTGGATCAGCCCGTCGAGCTGGTCGGGCGCGCCGGACGCCGTCAGGCCGGGCTGATCGCCAAAACGGACGGTCAGCGAAAGGCCTTTGCCGTTTCGCACCAGCTCTCCGGTGACGTGCGTCGCATGGCCGAGCCAGCCATGGAGATAGTGGTCGAGCTCGCCGATGGAGATGCCGGTTTCGGGGATTTCCACATGCGCTTCTTCCCGGTTGTCGACGTGGAAGGCCGAAACCCCCTCCGCGAATGTCAGAGTGCTGCTGTCCATTTCACCGAAGCGGTCGAGCACGCGGGCGGCGAGAACCGAGCCCGTCATTCCCGATTGCGCCATATCCGGCGGAACGGAAAAAGCATCGACAATCAGGTCGCGATCCTGCGTGGCGCTCCACACCATCGTGGCAAGCCCGCAGACGAGCAGCAGAACGACGAGGCCGGCGGAAAGCTCAAGGACGAATTTGCCGTAATCGCTGAAGCGGCGGAAGCGCAGATGGGAGAGCTCGAACGCGTTCTGCTCGGTCAGGTTCTCGATCTGCAATCTGGCAAGACGCGTCTGTTCCTCCAGATAGGCGGCCGCGCGCGGATCGAGCCGTTCGCCCGATGAGAGCGCGATGGCGTCGGCGGCGGGATTTGCGCCCGGACCCGATGCGGCTTTGGCGCCTTCTTCTTCAGTCATGCGAGACCCGTGAGAGTTCGGATTTTTCGGCGGCCGAAAGATCGAGCGACGCCGCTGTCGCGAATTGCTTCTTCGCCTCCTCAGGTTTGCCCGCCCACAGCAACGCCTCGCCCCATTTGAGGTGCAGCCGTCCCCAGTTCGGCGCGTATTTTTCGGCTTCCGCGAACTTCGCGAGCGCGAGATCGGAGCGGTTCTTGCGGATCAGCGCCTCGCCCCACATCTCCAGCGGATCGGCGAAGTGCGAGCCTTTTTCATTGGCGAGTTTGAACTCCGCGATCGCGCCGTCG
>JBEKDC010000294.1:0-4728 GCA_050014535.1 Rhizomicrobium sp. | reverse complement strand
GCCAAAATCCCGGCTAATCGTGGGCCTGAGCGGGGCCTCGGGGGTCTCCTACGGCATCAGGCTGCTCGAGGCGCTGGGGGAGCTGGGGGTCGAATCGCACCTGGTGATGAGCAAGGCGGCCGAGATGACCATCGGCTACGAGACCGCGCTCAAGCCGAAGGAGGTGGCCGCCAAGGCGGACCAAGTTTATGCGATCGGCGACATCGCGGCCCCCATCGCATCGGGCTCGTTCAAGACGGACGGCATGATCGTGGCGCCGTGCTCCGTGCGCACCATGTCGGAGATCGCAACCGGGGTGACCTCCAGCCTTCTGACGCGCGCCGCAGACGTGACCTTGAAAGAGCGCCGTCCGCTCGTCCTGGTCGTGCGGGAGACTCCCCTGCATCTGGGCCATCTGCGCACGCTCGTTCAGCTCGCGGAAATCGGCGCGATCATCCTGCCGCCGGTGCCGGCTTTTTATGCGGAGCCGCATAAAATCTCCGACATTGTCGATCAGATGGTGGGGCGCATGCTCGATCTTCTGGGTTATGATTGGCCGGATGTGCGGCGTTGGGGCGAAGACCTGGCGAAAGGCCGGCGCCGCGCGAAGAGCGGTAAGACGTCGGCATGAATGAAAATGACGAAGATCATCTGTTGCGGGCGCAGCTTGCGGCCCTGATGCAGGAGCATCGCGATCTCGACACCGCGATTGCGGCGATGATCGATTCCGGCGTGCGCGATCAGCTCCAACTTTCGCGGCTGAAAAAACGCAAGCTGCAGCTCAAGGATCAGATCGCGCGCATCGAAGACGCGCTGCTGCCGGATATCATTGCGTAAGATAGAACAAAAAGCTTTTAACGCAGGGGTCGCGGAGGTATCGCAGGGGACGCAGAGGGATTCGGTGTCAGCTGCCAAGGAATGAGCGCAAACGGATCACTTGATCTGGCGCGCAAGGCGCGCCAAACAAGCCGCCGGTGTGATGACAATCTACTCTGAAGTCCGCCGGCATCCCCTGCGCCCTCTGCGCAACCTCCGCGACCCCTGCGTTAAAATTCTCGATGTCGGCTCGCGCCGTTGAAAGCTTCTACCTGCCGCCGCGCTTCTGGCGATACATCGCTTCGTCGGCCCGCGCGATGGCAGCGTCCGCGCTTTCGGCCGCTTCGAGTTCGAATGCGCCGTAGGAAAATCCCACCGGCAGCATCCGGCCCTCCCATTGCGCCGGATTTTGCGTGAGCCTGTCCATCAGCACGGCAGCTTTCTTGTGGGCCTGCGCCTTGTCGGCATGCGAGAGAATGATGCCGAATTCGTCGCCGCCGAGGCGTCCGACGACATCGCTGTCACGCACATGAGACCGCAGGGTCGCCGCGAAATGCGCGAGCACGGCATCGCCTGCCGCATGACCGTAGGTGTCGTTGATCGACTTGAAGCCGTCGAGATCGAAATAGACGAGGCTCGCCGGCGTGCCGTAGCGCGCCGTGAATCCGATATTCCGCGTGAGCTCGCGCACGAAGGCGCGACGGTTCAGAAGCGGCAGAAGCTGATCCTGGTCCGCGGCGCGCTCGATTTCCTCGATGCGCGCGCGGCTGTCCGTGAGCGCCTGGCGCAGGCCTTCGGCTTCGGCCACCATTTTCAGCATGGCGGCGCGTACGCGTGGGGTGAATTCGGCGTCGGGGATGCCCAGCACCTTGGCGCTCGGGACGAGCGTCGGCGCGGCAATGGGGCCAAGCCGGCGCGTGCGGCCATTGGCGCCTGCTGCCTTGGGTGCGCGGTTGATCCGCTCGAGTGACATCCCTGCGACCTGTCCCGATTCGATACGCCGGGACGGATTAGGCGCGCATGGCTTTAACAAAGCGTTTAAGTCGGTGAGCGAATCGTTAAAGAAAAGGCTTCTTTCCTTGGCATTTTCCCGCTCTATAATGGGCCGCTTCTCCCCGCGCCGCGGGCCTGCGGCCTAAAGGCAAGAAGCATGACTGCCCCCCTTATCGGCCTCATCATGGGAAGCCAGTCCGACTGGACGACCTTGCGCGTCGCATCCGAGACGCTGGATGCGCTGGGCATTGCCCATGAGACCCGCATCGTCTCGGCCCATCGCACGCCGGAGCGGCTCTATGCCTATGCCAAGGGTGCCGCGGCGCGGGGGCTCAAGGCCATCATCGCAGGCGCTGGCGGGGCAGCCCATCTGCCGGGCATGGCGGCCTCGATGACCACCCTGCCCGTCCTGGGAGTGCCCATCGAATCGAAAGCGCTCAAGGGGATGGATAGTCTCTTATCCATCGTCCAGATGCCGGGAGGCGTGCCGGTCGCGACCTTTGCCATCGGCGAAAGCGGGGCCAAAAATGCGGCGCTTCACGCGGCGGCGATTCTCGCGTTGTCGGATTCCGCGCTCGCCAAGCGGCTGGAAGCGTGGCGCAAGACGCAGACCGATTCCGTTTCCGAAACGCCTTCCGACATTGCGAAATGAACACACCCGCAGCACGCGGTTCTCCCGTCGCTCCGGGAGGCATGATCGGAATCCTGGGCGGCGGACAATTGGGCCGCATGCTCGCGCTCGCCGCAGCCCGCCTCGGATTGAAGACGCACATCTTCTCGGATGACGCCGCAGCGCCGGCATTCCAGGTCGCGGCCGCGCGGACACAGGGCGATTATCGCGATGCGCGCGCTCTTGCTGCGTTTGCGTCGACCTGCGACGCGATCACATTCGAATTCGAGAACGTTCCCGCGGAGACGGTCGCGCAACTCGCCCATCTGAAGCCGTGCCATCCCAATGCGCGCGCGCTCGCGATCGCGCAGGACCGCGTCGACGAAAAGACGTTTGTGCGCAGCCTCGGAATCGGAACGGCGGAATTTGCTGCCCTGGACTCGCCTGCCGACGCGAAGGCGGCGCTCGCGCGGACCGGCACGCCCGCGATCCTCAAGACACGTCGTCTCGGCTATGACGGTAAGGGCCAAGCGAGGGTTGGAAGCGCGGATGAAGTCGCCGCGGCGCTCGCGAGCTTCAAAGGCGCTCCCTCCATTCTCGAGAGCCTGGTCGATTTCCGTTTCGAGGCATCGGTGGTCGCCGCGCGCGCCGCGGACGGCCAGTTCGCGGCTTACGACCCGCCGGAAAATCTGCACGCCAATCACATCCTTCGCCGCTCGACCGTGCCGTCGCGCCTGAGCGAGGCGCAGGTGCAGGAGGCACAGATCATCGCGCGGCGCATCGGCGATGCGCTGGATTATGTCGGTGTGTTCGCGGTCGAGCTGTTCGCCACGCGCGACGGCGCGCTGCTCGTCAACGAGATCGCGCCGCGCGTGCACAATTCCGGCCACTGGACCCTGGAGGCCTGCGCCATCAGCCAGTTCGAGCAGCATATCCGCGCAGTGGCCGGCTGGCCGCTGGGCGATCCCGCGCGGCATTCCGATGCAGTCATGGAAAACATCATCGGCAAGGAAGCGGCCGACTGGCAGGCGCTCGCGTCGCGTCCCGGCGCGCTGCACCTCTACGGCAAACCCGAAATCCGTCCGGGCCGGAAAATGGGACACATCACGACGCTGTCGGCGAAATCGTCGCGCTAACATTTACAATTCTCGGCCGCGCAGTTATATCGTGCCCCCATGTCGATGAAGACGCTCAAGACGACGACCAAGACGCCCGCGCATGGGGCGTTGGGATTTGTCGCGGGCTGAACATCGGCTGAACTGCGAAGACCCAAGGCCCCGCCGGCAACGGACGGGGCTTTCGCTTTTTGTATCTGACGGGAGACTGAGATGAGTGCGAGACAACCGATCAAAGACCCCTCTGTCGCCATTGTCGGCGCAACCGGGGCAGTAGGTCACGAATTGATCGGCTGCCTGGAGCGGCGGAATTTCCCGCTGTCGAAACTGCGCCTGTTCGCGAGCGCGCGCTCCGCCGGAAAGACGCTGTCATTCCGCGGCTCGGAAATCGCTGTTGAGGTGCTGGACGAGGATTCCTTCGCGGGCATCGACATCGCGCTGTTCTCGGCCGGCGGCGACACCTCGCGCAAATTCGGCCCCATCGCGGTCAAGGCCGGCGCGGTCGTGGTCGACAATTCCTCCGCCTTCCGTATGGACGACGACGTGCCGCTGGTGATCCCGGAGATCAACGGTCGGCGCATCGCCGAGCACAATGGCATCATCGGCAATCCAAACTGCGCCGCCATCACAGCGATCGTTCCGCTATGGCCGATCCACCGCAAGAACAGGATCAAACGGCTGATCCTTTCGACCTATCAGGCGGCGTCCGGCGCAGGTGCGGCCGCGATGGAGGAATTGCGCGAATCCACGCGTGCGTTTCTGGACGGGCGGCCTTACGAAAACCGCGTGCTGCCGCATCCCTATGCATTCAACCTCTTCAATCACAACACCAAGGTCGATTCCGAGACCGGCTACAACGACGAAGAGACGAAGGTCATCCGCGAGACCAAGAAGATTTTCGAGGATCCCGACATCGCAGTGAGCGCCACCTGCGTGCGCGTGCCCGTGCTGCGCGCGCATTGCGTCTCGGTCACGTTCGAATGCGAGCGGCCGATTGCACCTGCGGAAGTGCGCGCGCTGCTCTCCGATGCGCCGGGTGTACGAATCGTGGACGATTGGGAACGCAATTATTTTCCCATGCCGAAGGATGCCTCGGGCCAGGACGACGTTCTGGTGGGCCGCATCCGCCGCGACCTCAGCGATCCCAGCGGGCACTCGATCTCGCTGTTCGCGGCAGCCGATCAATTGCTGAAAGGCGCGGCGTTGAATGCCGTG
>JBEKDC010000293.1:0-4764 GCA_050014535.1 Rhizomicrobium sp. | reverse complement strand
TCTTCGAGACCGTAGCCACGCAATTTGAGGCGCAGCGTTTCGAGGACAGGAATTTGCACTCGCAATTCTTTCAATACGATTTCGGAAGATCGAGCACATTCTCCGCGATGAACGACAGGATCAGCTGCTCCGATACCGGCGCGATGCGCGTGACGACGGACTCGCGGAACAGCCGCTCCACCTGGTATTCGCGCGCATAACCCATGCCGCCATGCGTCATCACGGCGCGTGTCGCCGCATCGAAGGCCGCGCGTGCACCCAAAAACTTCGCGGCGTTTGCCTCGGCGCCGCAAGGCTGCTTGTTGTCGTAGAGCCAGGCCGCGCGCAGACACATCCAATACGCGCTTTCCAGCGCGGCCCAGCTTTCGGCCAGCGGATGCTGGATGCCCTGGTTCTGGCCGATGGGGCGGCCGAACACGTTGCGGTCGCGCGCATAGGCGCTCGCACGCCGGAGCGCGTCGCGTCCGAGGCCCACGGCTTCGATACCGACGAGAATGCGCTCGGGGTTCAGGCTGTCGAGCAGATAGCGGAAGCCGCGACCCTCTTCGCCGACGCGATCTTCGTCGGGCACGAACAGATCGTCGATGAACACCGTGTTCGAATCGACCGCGTTGCGGCCCATCTTGGCGATGCGGCGCACTTCGACCTTCGAGCGATCGAGATCGGTGTAGAAGAGAGTCATGCCTTCGGTTGGCCGCTTGCATTCGGTCTTGGGCAAGGTGCGGGCAAGGATCAGGATCTTGTCGGCTTCCTGCGCCGTCGTCGTCCAGATTTTCCGGCCTTTGACGATGTAGCCGTCATTGGTGCGCCGCGCGAAGGTTTCGATGCTGGTGGTGTCGAGGCCGGCGTTCGGCTCGGTGACGCCGAAGCAGGCCTTCTGCTCGCCCTTGATCAGTGGGGTGAGCCAGCGCGCCTTCTGCTCGGCCGTGCCGTGAACCACGATCGCGTGCGGCCCGAACAGGTTGATGTGGATGGTCGAGGCGGCCGAGAACCCTCCGCCGCCGCTCGTCACCGCATGCATCATGATGGCCGCTTCGGTGACGCCGAGCCCCGCGCCACCCAACTCCTCCGGCATGGTGATGCCGAGCCAGCCGGCGTCCGCCATCGCCTTGTGGAACTCATCCGGAAAGCGGGGGGTCTGGTCGCACTCGGTCCAGTAGTCGTCGCCGAAACGGGCGCAGATCTTCGAGACCCCGTCGTGGATCGCCCGCTGGTCTTCGGAAAGTGAGATGTCCAACAGGCCCTCGGAGGGTTGAGCACAATACCTCATGAAGCTAGGCCCGTTGAGGGCTTGAGGTCAATTTTGCAGCAATTTCAAAACGTTAGCTGCCGAACGCCGAAGGACGATTTCGCGCCTGCATGCCGAATCGCCAATTGCACAATAAATTCAGCGGGCTACTATCGATTTGAGGGGAAATTGGGGAGTTCGCAGGGTATAAGTCCCGCCCGCGTTCGAGTGCGGTGTCGCCACATGGGCGAAAGCCGCCGTGGAGATGCATCAGGAAAATGAGTTCCGCTTTGGCTGAGGAGCCTGGCCTGAAGGGGCCCGCGCATCCGACCGGTATGAAGCCGACAGACGTCAGCAACCCGGATTACTTTCATAAGGTTGTCGATTGCCAGTGGGCGTGCCCCGCGCACACCCCCGTGCCCGAATATATCCGCCTGATCGCGGCGGGCCGGTACAGCGACGCCTACATGATCAACTGGAAGTCGAATGTGTTCCCGGGCGTGCTGGGACGCACCTGCGACCGGCCCTGCGAGCCCGCCTGTCGGCGCGGCCGCGTCGAGGCGGAACCGGTCGCGATCTGCCGGCTCAAACGCGTGGCTGCCGACAACAAGGACGACATCCGCGATCGCCTGCCCGTGGCGTCGCACCACAAGAACGGCAAGCGCATCGCGCTGATCGGCGCGGGGCCTGCCTCGCTCACCGTTGCCCGCGATCTCCTGCCGCTGGGCTACACCGTCGTCATCTACGACCAGGACAAGCTGGCCGGCGGCATGATGCGCACGCAGATTCCGAAATTCCGCCTGCCCGAATCCGTGCTCGACGAGGAATGCAACTACATCCTCGATCTCCAGCCGGAGTTGAAGCTCGGGCAGCGCATCGACAGCCTGAAGACGCTCGCGGCCGAGAATTACGATGCGATCTTCGTCGGCTGCGGCGCGCCGCGGGGACGCGATCTCGACATTCCCGGCCGCAAGGAAGCGGTTGCCAACATCCATATCGGCATCGACTGGCTGTCGAGCGTCTCGTTCGGCCATATCGAGAAGATCGGCAAGCGCGTCATCGTGCTGGGCGGCGGCAATACCGCGATGGATTGCTGCCGCACGTCGCGGCGCCTCGGCGGCGAAAAAGTCGACGTCGTCGTCCGCTCGGGCTTCGAAGAGATGAAAGCCTCTCCCTGGGAAAAAGACGACGCGATGGGCGAAGGCATTCCCATCCACAATTACCTCGTCCCCAAGGAATTCAAGCACGACAACGGCAAGCTCAAGGGTGTCGTGTTCGAAAAAGTAAAAGCGCAGCGCGACGCCAAGGGCCGGCGCGAACTGGTGCCGACCGGCGAGCCGGACGTGCTGATGGAATGCGACGACGTGCTTGTCGCCGTGGGCCAGGAAAACGCCTTCCCGTGGATCGAGCGCGATGTCGGCATCGAATTCGACCGCTGGGATATGCCGAAAGTCGATACCGTTACGATGCAATCGACCAATCCGAAGATATTCTTCGGCGGCGATTCCGCGTTCGGACCCAAGAACATCATCTGGGCCGTCGCCCATGGCCACGAAGCCGCGATCTCGATCGATCTTCTGTGCAGCGGCAAGGACGTGAAAGCCGACCGGCCGCCTCCGCTCGTCAATCTGATGAGCCAGAAGATGGGCATTCACGAATGGAGCTATGACAACGATATCTCCAACGACCTTCGCTACAAGGTGCCGCACACGCCGAAGGAAATTGCGCTCAAGAACGTGAAGATCGAAGTAGAACTCGGTTTCGATCCGAAGGCGGGCTTCCTTGAGGCCCAACGCTGCCTCAATTGCGACATCGAAACCGTCTTCGAAACCAAGCTCTGCATCGAATGCGACGCCTGCGTCGACATCTGCCCCATGGATTGCATCACCTTCACGGAGAACGGCGACGAAGAGGATTTGCGCACGCGCCTCACCGCGCCTGCGCCCAATCCCACGCAGGACCTTTATCTTTCGGAGATCCTGAAGACGGGTCGCGTGATGGTGAAGGACGAGGATATGTGCCTGCATTGCGGGCTCTGCGCCGAGCGTTGCCCCACGGGCGCGTGGGACATGAAAAAATTCTATCTCGAACCCGCACAGGCCGAGTCATGCCGGAGCCTATAAGCGCGACGAACGATTTCGTCGTCAAATTCGCCAATGTGAACGGCTCGGGCTCGGCGAGCGCCAACGAGTTGTTTGCGAAATGCGTGCTGCGCATGGGCGTGCCGGTCGCGTCGCGCAACATCTTCCCGTCGAATATCCAGGGCCTGCCAACCTGGTACGAAGTGCGTATTTCAGGCGCGAATTGGCTCGGGCGGCGCGGGGGCGTGGACCTGATGGTCGCGATGAACCCGCAGACCTGGGACAAGGACGTCGCCTCCATCGATCCCGGCGGCTACCTGCTCTACGATTCGACCAAACCCCTGCCGCCGTCGAAGTTCCGCGAGGACACCAATTCGATCGGGGTGCCGCTGACCGATATCTGCAATCGCGCCTACACCGACCCTCGACAGCGCCAACTCTTCAAGAACATCATCTATATCGGCGCGCTGGCGTCGCTGCTTTCGATCGAGCCCAAGGTCGTCGAAGACGCGATCGCGGCACAGTTCCAGGGCAAGGAAAAGCTCATTGCGCCGAACGTGAAGGCGTTCCGGCTCGGTTACGATTACGCCGGCGAACATCTGGCGGGCGCCTGCGGACTCAAGCTCGAGCGCTCGAACGAAGTCGGCGATCGCATTTTTATCGGCGGCAACGATGCGGCGGCGTTGGGCTGCGTCTATGGCGGCGCCACTGTTGCGGCATGGTACCCGATCACCCCCTCCACCTCGCTTGCGGAAGAGTTCGGCAATCATTGCCGCGAATTCCGCGTGGATCCCGAAACGAAAGAGCATCGCTACGCCATCGTGCAGGCGGAAGACGAGATCGCCGCCATCGGCATGGTCATTGGCGCCGGCTGGAACGGCGCGCGCGCCTTCACGGCCACCTCCGGCCCCGGCATTTCGCTGATGCAGGAATTCTTCGGGCTCGCCTATTTCGCCGAAATTCCCGCCGTGATCTTCGATATCCAGCGCGGTGGGCCTTCAACCGGCATGCCGACACGCACGCAGCAATCCGACATCCTGCTCTGTGCCTATGCGAGCCATGGCGACACCAAGCATGTGCTGCTGTTCCCCAAGGACCCGGGCGAGGCGTTCACCTTCGCGGCCGACGCCTTCGATCTGGCCGAGCGGTTGCAGACTCCCGTCTTCGTGATGATGGATCTCGACATCGGCATGAACGACTGGCTGGTCCCGCCGCTCGAATGGGACGATTCGCGACGCTACGACCGTGGCAAGATCATGAGCCGTGACGAGTTGGAGGCGGGAAAGATTTTCGGCCGCTATCTCGATGTGGACGGCGACGCGATCCCCTATCGCACGCTTCCCGGGACGCACCCGACCAAGGGCTCTTATTTCACGCGCGGCACCTCGCGCGACCGCTTCGCGAAATACAGCGAGGAAGGCGCGGTCTATGTCGACAACATGCAGCGCCTGCTGC
>JBEKDC010000292.1:0-4774 GCA_050014535.1 Rhizomicrobium sp. | reverse complement strand
GAGGAAATGATCGACAAGCGTGCTACTTCATCGCAAGCATTTGTTGCAATGTGGTTTGATCCTTCAATGGACGACGTGTACGAAAGCGGTTTTTCAGCCGCGATCGCAGCTTCGGGCTATTCACCGTTGAGAATTGACCGTAAGGAGCATGACAGAAAAATAGACGATCAGATAATAGCTGAAATTCGGCGATCAGCCTTCGTGGTGGCTGATTTCACCGGGCATCGAGGCGGGGTTTATTACGAAGCCGGTTTCGCTCACGGATTGGGGAGGAGTGTGATTCTTACCTGCCGAAGAAATGAACTCAGCAAGCTTCATTTTGATGTCCGGCAGTATAACACAATTCCTTGGGACACGCCCGGCGATTTAGTGGCACCACTTCAAAATCGCATACTTGCGCTGTTTGGCGCAGGAATTCTCAAACCCGACGCCAAACCAATTCCGATTTAGATCACTTGGCCAATTTGTGTTCGGCCTTTTTTATCGCGCGATTGACGACGGTCTTGGATCGGCGTCCACGGGCAGATATGAAAAGCCGCGCGCCGGCCTCGCGCGAAAATGCCAGATGTGCAATCGCGCCGGATCTGCTGAGCGACAATTCTTTGGCTGTCCGATCCAGCGCGGCAAGAGCGGATGCGGGCAGGGATATGTTGACCCGGACTGCTTCGTTTCCGGTCTCGACGGGAATCAGGACGCGCGCCTTTTCCTTCACACCGCGTTCCGTGGGAATACGATCGAGCGGGCGGGGTGAGGGCAATGTATCGCCATATTCCTCGCTCAACGCGACATGTGCCTGAGCGGCAACGAGCGCGTTTGCAGCCGCGTCTTCGATAGTCTCACCAAAGCTAGTGCAGCCGGGCAGGTCAGGAAAGAAAACGCCGAATCCGTGCGTCGCTTTTTCGATGATGGCCACGTAGAACTGTTGCATTCGCCTACCTCAATTTGACGCCGCTTTGTCTTTCGATGCTCTTCAGCGTTCCCGGCGGCATATCCTTCACAGGATGAGGAACTGTGACTGTACCGGGCCTACTCGCATGCCGGAAATGATGATGGCTGCCGGTGGTCCGTACCAAGCGCCAGCCGACGGCTTCCAGCTTCCGAATGATTTCGCGGCTCGAAAGGCTCGCCGTCATGCGCGCTCCTCATACACACTTTATGTGTATACACGGTATTCGTCAAGACCCCTCGGGGTGATAGGACCGATAAGACATCGCCGCTAGTTCGGCTTCATGCGGGAACGTCTGCCCGGACATCCCCGAAATTGCATAGTTGGTCCCAAACCGAGCCCTCCGTTTACGCATGTGGTAGATTTCCCGCCCCACTTCCGCCAAAGTTCCGTTTGGTACTTGAATAGCGCCGACTTTGTCCCCATTCGTCTTGAAACCCGCCGGTACAAACCCCGTGAACGATTTTCACGCCGTGCCAAAACCTGACCTGGCGCTTGCCCAGCGGCTGGGCATCGGCCGCAAGGGCAGGCGCCGTCGCTGGTGGCTGTGGATCGGCGGCGTTGTGCTGGTTCTCGGCGTCGGCGGCTGGTTCGCCATGGGCCATGGCCCGGCACACACCTATGTGACCAAGCCGATCGCGCGCGGGCTTCTCGCCGTCAATGTCAGCGCCACGGGCACGCTCGCGCCGCGCGACCAGGTCGATGTCGGCGCGGAAGTGTCGGGCCGCATCGACAAGCTCGAAGTCGATTTCAACGACCATGTGAAAAAGGGGCAGGTGCTCGCGCGCATCAATACCGACCAGCTGGTGGCGCAACTCCAGCAGGCGCAGGCGACATTGGATACGGCCGTCGCGACTTTGAATCAGATGTCGGCGACGCATGGCCGCTATATGGCGCTCGAGAAAAACAACGCCGTCTCCCGGGAGCAGCTGAATTCTTCCACGGGTGATTACGAGCGCGCCAAGGCCGGTGTCGAACTCGCGCGCGCGACAGTAGACCAGGACAAGACCCAGCTTTCCTGGGCGACGATCTATTCGCCGATCGACGGCGTCGTGCTCGACCGCAAAGTCTCGGCCGGCCAGACCGTTGTCGCCGCTTTTACGACGCCGGTTTTGTTCACGCTCGCAAGCGATCTCAGCCAGATGGAACTGGATGTCGACATCGACGAAGCCGATGTCGGCCAGGTGCGTTCCGGTGCGAAGGCGAGCTTCACGGTGGATGCCTATCCATCGCGCAAATTTGCCGCGACATTGGTCTCGGTGCACAACGCACCCAAGACGGTGCAGGGCGTGGTCACGTATCAGGGCGTGCTGCTCGAGAAGAACAAGGATGGCTTGTTGAAGCCAGGCATGACGGCCACGGCGGAAATCGAAGCGGCCAGCATCAAGAATGCGCTGCTGGTTCCCAATGCTGCCTTGCGTTTCGTGCCGCCGGACGATGTGAAGAAAGGCGCGCCGCCTGCGCCGCCGGCGCTCAACGGTGTCAATGCCGCGCGCGTATGGACGCAAAACGGCAAAACTCTCAAGCCGCACGATCTGAAATTGGGCGCGACCGACGGCCGCTCGACGGAAATCCTGTCCGGCGATCTCAAGCCGGGCGACGAGGTCGTGACCGATCTCGCGGACAAGCCGACCAAGCCGCCGGGCACCTAGTGGCCGACGGTCAACCTCTCCTCGAGCTGCGCCGCGTCACCAAGATCTACGGGTCCGGCGATGCGGAAGTCGCGGCACTCGCGGGCATCGACCTCACGGTGCGTGACGGCGAGTTCGTCGCCGTGATGGGACCGTCGGGCTCGGGCAAATCGACCTGCATGAACATTCTGGGCTGTCTCGATGCGCCGACGGCCGGGCATTATTATTTTCGCGGCGCCGACGTGGGCGACATGACGCGCGAGCAGCGCGCTCTCCTGCGCCGACATTATATCGGCTTCGTGTTCCAGGGATTCAATCTGCTGAAGCGCACGACGGCGCTGGAGAATCTCGAGCTGCCGCTCATCTACCGGGGCGTGCCGCGGGACGAGCGGCGGCGCCTGGGCCTGGAAACTCTCGCGCAAGTGGGCCTCGCCGATCGCTGGCATCACACGGCGGCGGAATTGTCCGGCGGCCAGCAACAACGCGTCGCGATTGCGCGCGCGCTTGTCAGTTCACCCTCGGTGGTGTTCGCCGACGAACCGACCGGCAATCTGGACTCGGTGAAAAGCCACGAGATCATGCAATTGCTCAAATCGCTCAATGCGGAGCGCGGACTCACCATCGTGCTGGTGACCCATGAAGAGGATGTCGCATCCTATGCGGGCCGGCAGGTGCGCTTCCACGACGGGCTGATCGCATCCGACAGCGGAGTGGGCATATGATCTGGAACGCGTTGCTTCTGGCCTTGCGCGAAATCCGCAACAATCTGTTGCGGGCAGGCTTGACCACGCTCGGCATCGTCATCGGCGTGAGCGCCGTCATCCTGATGGTGACCCTGGGTGCGGCCGCCAATCTGAAGGTCACCGGCGAGTTCGCGTCGTTGGGCAACAATCTTCTGATCGTGCTGCCCGGCCAGCCCAACGGGCCGCCGACGGCCACCGTCCCCTTCGATCTCTCGGTCGTCGACAAAATCCAGCGCGAGATTCCGAATCTGCAGGATGTCGTGCCGGAGCTTGCGGTGCAGGGCGTCGTCGTCAACGGCAATCACAATCACAACACCCAGATCGACGGCACAAACAACGCCTATATGCACAGCCGCAATTGGGGACTCGTGGCGGGACGCGAATTCTCGCCGGCCGAAATCCTCGCCGGAAAATCCGTGTGCATTCTGGGTGAGACCGATCGGCGCGAATTGTTTGGCGATCAAACACCCATCGGCGCGCGCATCCGCATCAACAAGATCAGCTGCGAGGTGATCGGCCTCCTCGAATCCAAAGGGGTGAGCACGTTCGGCCAGGACATGGACGAACTCGTGCTGATGCCGCTCAAGGCCGTGCAGCGGAAGCTGGCAGGCAACACCGAAGTCAACGTCATTCGCGTCTCCGTCGACTCGCAGGAAGACATGCCGCACGCCAAGGACATGCTCCAGCGCCTGATGCGCGAGATCCGGCACATCATTCCCGGCCAGGTCGACGATTTCGACGTGGAGGACCTTCAGGAAGTGACGCAGATCGTGCAAAGCGCGACATTGATCCTGACAGCGTTTCTCTCTGCGGTTGCTGCCGTGAGCCTGCTCGTCGGCGGTATCGGCATCATGAACATCATGCTGGTGTCCGTGACGGAACGCACGCGCGAAATCGGAATTCGCCTCGCCATCGGCGCACGCGAACGCGATGTGCTGCTGCAATTCCTCATCGAAGCGGTGGTAATGAGCGCGCTGGGAGGAGTGCTGGGGGTGTTGATCGGGCTGGGCGGCTCGGCGGCCATCGCGGCCGCGCTGCATCTGCCCTTCGTGTTCCAGCCCGCAATCGTGTTCATCGCGGTGGGCTTCGCCGCGATCGTGGGCGTGGCGTTCGGTTTCTTCCCCGCAAGACGCGCGGCCCGCCTCGATCCGATCGAGGCGCTCAGACACGAGTAGAGAGGGTTCGCTCCGCTCTTCACCCACTCGGTGTCATGGCCCGCGATCCTCCTGCGCTGCTTCGCAGCTCCAGAGGACAGGTGCAGAGACCCTACGAAGCGTTGGCGTAGTAGGGCTGCGGGCCACCCAGTTGAAATCTGTTTTATCGTGAAAGTCTATCTCGATCATCTTATTCGAATTCCGCGAAGCGTCACCTGGGTGGCCCGCTGTGGCGGGCCATGACACATAAGGGGGAAAGCGAGTAAGCGTGCCTCACCGCAGCGTCCGTTTTCCCGTCAC
>JBEKDC010000291.1:0-4796 GCA_050014535.1 Rhizomicrobium sp. | reverse complement strand
CCATTCGATCTCGCTAACATGTCAATGCCATCGCGCGCGAATTCGGGCGCACCGGCTCAAGACCGGGGAATGCTCACGGAAACGACATTGCCCCGGGTTGCCGATGACAGGCGGCAGCGGTCCGTGCGTCATTTTAACTTGGCGAGCAGCGCTCTGGCGGCGGCAGGCGCGCGGACCTTGGCGCCGTTGATCATATAGATGAAAACATCGCGCACCGTCTTCGGCGGCGCGGCCTTTGCGGCGTGCGGAAGGTCCTTCGCGTCGCCGCCTCCGGCCCACAACTTTGCGCGCTCGGACCATTTCTTGATCGCAGGCGTGGAATAGCCCGTGGCAAAGGCCTCGCCGGCGCTCTGCAGTCGCGCATAGACGAAGTCGCCCGTTACGTCGGCGATCATGGGATATTTCTCGGAATCGGCGAAGACGATCGCCACGGAATGGCGCCGCGCCAGCGCCGCGAAGGCAGGTACCGCAAAGCTCTCATGGCGGACTTCGATCGCATGGCGCAACGGCCGGCCGTCGAGAGCTTTGGGAAGCATTTCGAGAAAGGCCCCGAAATCGTCCGGCTCGAATTTCTTGGTGGGCGCGAATTGCCAGAGGATCGGACCGAGCTTGTGCTTCAGTTGGCCGATGCCGCTGCCGACGAAACGCTCGATCGATTCGCCCGCTTCCGCCAGCACGCGGCGATTGGTGCAGAAGCGGGACGCCTTGACCGAGAACACGAAATCCTCCGGCGTGTCGGCCGCCCAGCGCCGGAAGCTTTCCGGCTTTTGCGTACTGTAATAGGTGCCGTTGATTTCAATCGTCGTGACCTGGCGGCTGGCATGGGACAGTTCGCGCGTCTGCGGCAGGCCCTTGGGATAGAACACCCCGCCGCGCCACTCGTCGAACGTCCAGCCGCCGATGCCGACCCTGATCATGTGCGCGCCTCTCCGTGACCGAGTGTTGCACAACCTGCCGCGTGCTGTGCAGCCCTTTCGCTTCTATCTTCGCGCCGTAGCGGATTGGTAGGCTGGCGTGGTGCACAGACTGACCGCACGGCTTCGCTCCCTGCGTCGACGGGCCGTCATCGAGAAGATTGGGGAGCTGACTTTTTCACTGCCTCGGGACGCCGTGCCACAGGACAGTGGGTGCAAGACATTGATTCTTTTCGGAATCTCGTGAGCTGAAAATAGCAATAAATTATCAAGCGAAACCTGATACGATTCGCCCCATGGACGAAAGGTCTGGTCGCACCATGGTCCGGGAACTCTCAATCGTATTGCATTACGAAAAACACTCGGATGGCCGTTACCGCATCCGCAGCGAATCCTTGCCCGGATTCCGCCTGGAGGGTCCCGACATCGATGCGCTGCAACGCGATTTGAATCCCGTTGTTTCGGACCTTCTCCTGCACAATATGGGATTCGAAGTGGAATCGCTTCGCTGGGTTCCAAGTCCGGAAGATGTCAAAAAGCATCTTCAGCGGCCTGCCCTCGACGGAATCGTAACCTACGTGGCCCTGCTTAAAGCCGCTTGATGCCGAGGCGTCTCCTCTCGCGAGAGCATGTCCACCGGGTGTTGACGCGTCTCAAATGCCATGAAGTGAAAGAATACGAAACGAACACCGCCTGGGAAACCGCCTCGGGTGTGTGGTTCACGGTTCCGCACGAGACGCCGGAGAGGCGTACGTCCGACGATACGCTGCGCGAGATCATCAACGATGTCGAGAAATGGAATTTGTTTACAGGCACCAAGCCGCCGGAGAAGGGGCTGAGATAACCGCCTCGCTTCAGACTTCTCGAATATGCTGCCGATAGCAGCCTGCGAAATCGATCGAAGGCGCGCGGCTCAACGCCGATTGCGCGACGCGGCGGATTTGCGCGCCATTGTCGGAACGATCTTCGCGCCATGCGTCCTCTTGGGTGTAGCGGAGCAGGCAGGGGCCGGAAAGGCGATAACGATGGCCCATCTCAGCACGGCTCAAGCGGCTGAAAAAACACGGCTTCAAGGGTGAAACGGAAGCCTCCATAACGGCCAAATTGAAGCGGGGAACATTTACTGCCGTATTCCGTTTGACCTGTCTGGCGGCATTAGAAGCGGAGGCGGTAAGATTGGAGGATATCTAGGAGCAATAGTGGCGGGATGTCAGGGAGCAATGAAGGCGGCGATACTGTAGGCGAAGGCGGTAATGAACGTGCCGACGAAGAAGAGCGGTATGCTGAGCAAGAAGTAGCGTGGACCGATTCTAGCCCCCCAGTGGAACCGGCAAGGGCGCTGGCGACCGCCATGAACGCCCCGAAAAGCCAAAAGCGCGATTGGATAGATTACCTCACGGTTGTCGCGCTCTTCGCAACTTTCTTGGCCGCATTGGGTGCCGCTTTCGAGGCTGACCGGCTTGCTCATGATACCGAGAAGGCGCTGAGCGATGCGAGGCTCGCGGCTCTGACCGCGCACAATGACAACATAGACGCGCTGAACAACACTGCCAACGCTATCGGGCAGGCTCAAGCAGCGGCCAATCTGGCACACACTGACAACATTGCTGCTCTCCAAGCTGCAAAGGACGCCAATAAAGGCACCAGCAAAGCCGCCAAGGTACAAGAGCGGCTTACCGTTCAAAGCAACGCGATCAACAAACAGGCTTTCACCGCCGCGCAGCGCGCTTTTATGTTCACGAATGGAATAGATTTTAAGAAGGGCGAAGCCCCCGGACGGATCGGCTTGGAAACCGGCGGTCGCCCAATTGCATGGCGCGCAGACGTTCAATGGGAGAACGGAGGCAATACCCCGACCAAAGACCTCTCGATAAATACCCGCTGTCTCGAAAGCGTGAGGGGGCCGGTAGACGCTCCCTACGAGGTGACCAAAACGGATATGGGCAAGGGGCTCTATCTTTCTGGAAGCATTGTCAACCGCGTATTCGGTCCGAAACAAGCCGACATTGCTGGAATCTGCCCTTTCGATCCAATTAGCCTGATCTTAAATGCTTTCTCTCCTACCGGCATTTCTTACTACGTCTTTGGTGAAGCAACTTACAAAGATGTTTTGGGCGAAAGCGCTTCGCATGTGACCAAGTTCTGCTACATCGTGCAGATCACCGGAAACCCCGAAACTGGCTACCACGACATTCCCGGTATAGAACCGCTCCATTCCACATATGTGCAGTGTCAGAAACACAACTGCGCCGATGAAGAATGTAAGCGGGAAAAATCGAATTAGGGCGGCCAGCGCCGCCCGGACGCTCATGGCGAAGATGTGGGTTAGGGGCGCTAGGCCGCTTGTGGCGCTTGCGCCAACATACCGAAGCTTTCCGGCTTCTGCGTGCTGGTGCCGTTGATCTCGGTGACCTGGCAGCTTGCGGGGGACAGTTCGCGCGTCTGCGGCAAGCCTCCGCCGCGCCACTCTTCGAACGTCCAGCCGCCGATCCTGATCGTGCGCGCGCCACTTCGTGACCGAGTGTTGCACAAGCTGCCGCACGCTCTGCAGTCGCTTCGTTTCTGTGTTCGCGCCAGCGCGGTTCGGTTAGGCTGGCGCGGCGCAGAGTCCCGGGGGAGACATGCTGGTATTGCTTGGTGTGGCGGTGGTGGTTGTCGGATTTCTGATCCGGCTCAATCCGCTTCTCGTGATCGTCGCGTCCGTTTTCGTGACCGGTTGGGCTGCGGGGCTCGATCCAGTCACGATCGTCAAGGCGTTCGGCCACGCCTATAACGAGAACCGCTATGTCAGCGGCGTCTGGGTCGTGTTGCCGGTCATCGGATTGCTGGAACGCTACGGCCTGCAGGAACGCGCCCGGACATTGATCGGCCGAGTGCACGCCGCGACGGTGGGCCGCCTGCTTCTCGTCTATTTCATCGCGCGCCAAATGCTGTCGGCCGTGGGTCTGACGTCCGTCGCCGGCCAGGCGCAGACGGTGCGGCCGCTGGTGGCTCCCATGGCCGAGGCCGCCGCGGAGAAACGCTTCGGTCCCCTGCCGCAGGAAACACGCTGGCTGATTCGCGCCCATGCCGCGGCCGCCGACAATATTTCGCTGTTTTTCGGCGAGGATATTTTCATCGCTGTGGGATCGATCCTGCTGATCACCGCGTCCCTGCGCGACAGCGGCATACCGGTGCAGCCCTTCGACCTGTCGCTGTGGGCGATTCCGACGGCGATTCTGGCGCTGCTGGTCCATGGCGTGCGCTTGATGCTGCTCGATCGCCGTCTCGCGCGCGAACTCAAGCCTGAGCCGGGAGCGGGCGAATGATCACGCTGCAATATTTCTATTTTCTCGCCGGCGCGCTGTTCGCGGGTTTTGCGGCTCTCAGCATCGGCGACGGCACGAATCGCAAGCGTCTCGGCAACACGGCGTTCTGGGGATTGCTGGCGCTGAGCTTCCTGGGCGGTTCATATATCGGCGATTTCGCCAACGGCCTCATCGTGCTGGCGTTGGTGCTGCTTGGAGGCTTCGGCCTGTTGGGGATCGGCAAACCTGCGACGACCTCGCCCGAGGAGCGTGTCGCGAGCGCGGCGCGGCGCGGCAACGGCATTTTTCTACCGGCGCTGGTGATTCCGGCCGTGGCCGTGCTCGGCACCTTGTATCTGAAGACCATCCACATCGGCGGCGCGCCGCTGGTCGACGGCAAACAGGTGACGCTGATCTCGCTCGCGCTGGGGGCCATCCTTGCGCTCGGCGCTGCCATGATCTGGTTGCGGCCACCCGTGCTTGCGCCGTTGCAGGAAGGCCGGCGCATCGTCGATACGATCGGATGGGCCGCGATCCTGCCCCAGATGCTTGCGTCGCTCGGCGCCATCTTCGCGCTCGCCCATGTGGGCGATGC
>JBEKDC010000290.1:0-4805 GCA_050014535.1 Rhizomicrobium sp. | reverse complement strand
CAAGTGCCGCCGGGATAAAGCGCATCCCGCCCCCATGTCCTTCGCCCGGCACGACTATGCCATTCCTTCGAGTGCGCGCCAACTTGGCAACCGAAGCGATGACCCATCGCGGCAGAAGACGGTGGCCATGGAACGTGCCCTTCCCGGCACAACCGGTCCTAGCCCCATGAGACATCCTTGAAAGGCGCCAGCTTCCCACTCGAGGTTTGGATGCATTTCGACGTGCCAACGGCGAACGCGACATATTTTGGTGCGTAAGCGTGTTGCGACAGCTGTGCTTCGCGAGGTGGGAAGAGTAATGCTAGTGAAATAGGAACCATGAGCTCGAGGGACGCGAGACGCGCGTCACGTTCGATGCCACTCGACCACTACGTGTCACAAGTTCACATCAGAAATTTCTACTCGCCGGAACTTGGCGAGCGCGTCCACGCGATGCGGAAATCGGATTTGAAAAAGTTCACACCGCGATCTCAGGATGTCTGCCGAATCGAGGACAACAGTTCGAACTCATACCTTAAGGAAGATCGCGCGATCGAAGATTTTCTCAAAAGCATCGAACCCAAGTACAACGCAGCCGTTACAAAATTGCGCGAACACAAACACGACGAGGAAGCAGTGTTTGTTATAGCGGGGTTCGTTGCCTACGTCTTAACGTGTTCACCAGCCGGAATGCGAATCCAATCCGCCCCACTCAAAAATGCTGTCGAGGCGACGGCGATGATGCTAGATGCGCTTGGCGAGATCGGCAAAGCACCCGAATCGCTCGGTCGCAAATCGATCACCGAGCTTCTCAAAGAAGGCAGTGTCGCGATTGCGATAGACGCTAAGTATCCACAGGCGATGGGTATCGTCTCAATCGGGCATTTCGTCTCGCTATTCGGTAACTCGCCATGGGAAGTATTGACTGTAAGAGATCGCCAAAATCCGTTGTTCACGTCAGATTTTCCAATCGCTATCGAAGTGGTACACCCGTCGCGTCCCATCAATAGGATCGTACCGCTTGCTCCGGACCTTGCCATCCGCATCATCCCAGATCCGTCGCAGCGTCGCGCGAAGCACGATTTCACTTTTTCGAAGTCGCGTGTGAGATATCGTCGGCCCCATCACCAAGAGGTCTTCCAAATCAATCGCCTACTGGTGCAATGTGCAGAGGACCTCGTGATGTACCGCGATGACCGCGAATGGGCGGAGAGTATGGTTACAAAATACCGGTCATTTCGAATCGATGCCGTCACCGAAAAAATAGAACACTCCAACGGATACCTCTTGCCGTCGGCACTTCGCGTTCGATCCACGGCAACGTAGTGTCTTCCCGCTCCCAAACTGTTTCACCACGTTTTTCTTTGCATTTAACCCGACGATAAGATGCGAAAATCCATACGCGTGATATATCTCGTTACCGCCGGGCTCGTCACCTGGGCCGCGCTCGTGCTACATTTTTCGCTGACGCTTGAGCGGTCGTTGGCGCATGGCGGGACGGCGTCGGGGGCCATCGCTATTTATTTCAACTTTTTCACGATCCTGACGAATCTGCTCGCGGCGCTCGTGCTGACCGGCGCGGCACTCGGCCGGCGCGAAGCATCGCGGCCGGGCATAGCGGCGGCCGTCACCGTCTATCTGTGCATCGTCGGCGGCGTTTATCTGATTCTGCTGCGCAATCCCTACGAACCCTACGATCTGCAGTTCGCCGCGGATGCGACGCTGCATTACGTGACGCCCGTCTTATTCGCTTTCTATTGGCTGCGTTTCGCGCGCAAGGGATCGCTCGCGTGGCGCACGCCTTTCGTCTGGCTACTTTATCCGGTGGCCTATCTCGCTTTCAGTCTGTTGCGCGGCGCGATGACGGGCTTCTATCTCTATCCCTTTCTCAATGTGGCCGCGCTCGGCTACCCGCGCGCGTTGGTCAATTCGCTCCTGCTGATGGGGATATTTCTCGGCTTGGGATTTGGCGCGGTCGCGATTGATCGAATGCCCGCTCTCGGCCGACCGGAAGTACGTTGAAGAGCCCCTCCCGCACCCGCCGAATCCCCCGCAAAACCCTGCCTTTCGCAGCCTTTTCCCTATGCCCGCGAAACCGCCCCTGATATACTCTTTTGCTTGAGTCGATGCCCTCGAAAAAGCTCAAGTAAATCAATAGGTTGACGGCCGCGCCGCAGGGGCGATTTGGGGTGGTCCGTTTGAGCCCAAGAAGCATCCGGAACCCGGCACGAGACCCATGAAGATCACAGTCGAACGCGGCGCCTTTTTGAAGGCGCTCAGCCACGTCCAGAGCGTCGTCGAACGCCGCAACACCATCCCCATTCTGTCGAACGTGATGATCGACGCGGGCAAGGGCCGGCTGAAGCTGACCGCGACCGATCTCGATATCGAAATCGTGGAGTCGCTGCCGGCCGATGTGCTGCGCAACGGCGCCGCCACCGCGCCTGCCCACATGCTCTACGACATCGTGCGCAAGTTGCCGGAAGGCGCGCAGGTGCAGGTGGAGTTGCTGGCTTCCGAAGGCGGCAGGCTCGCGGTTTCCGCCGGTGCGGTGCGCTTTGAGCTCGCATGCCTGCCCAAGGAAGATTTCCCGCAGATGGCGGCCGGCGCGCTGCCCCACCGCTTCCGCATGCAGGTCGACGATCTCAAGCAACTGATCGACCGCACGCGCTTTGCGATCTCCACAGAAGAGACGCGGTTCTATCTGAACGGCATCTATCTGCATGCCGTGAAAGAGGGAAAGACCAAGGCGTTGCGCGCGGTGGCGACGGACGGCCACAGGCTGGCGCGTTTCGAACTCGACCTGCCGGACGGCGCCGCCGAGATTCCCGGCGTGATCGTGCCGCGCAAGACGGTGACGGAGCTGCGCCGCCTGCTCGACGACGCGGAAGGCGCGATCGACGTGTCCCTGTCGGACACCAAGATCCAGTTCGTCACCGACGGCGTGGAGCTCACTTCCAAGCTGATCGACGGCACCTTCCCCGATTACCAGCGCGTGATCCCCTCGGCCAACGACAAGGCGCTGTCGCTCGATGCGAAGGAATTCGCCCAGGCCGTGGACCGCGTGTCGACCATCTCGGCCGACAAGACGCGCGCGGTGAAGCTCAATATCGCCAAGGACAAGCTGACGCTTACGGTCGTCAATCCGGATTCCGGCACGGCGACGGAAGAGCTGGGTGCGACCTATAGCGCAGGCGCCATCGAAATCGGCTTCAATGCCCGCTACCTGCTCGACATCACCAGCCAGATCGAAGGCAAGGAAGTCCGCTTCCTGCTGTCGGATGCGGGCTCGCCCACGATCATCGAAGACACCGAGGACCCACGCACGCTCTATGTCCTCATGCCCATGCGGGTGTGAGTTTTGGCGAGCGCATCCGATCCGCGCCGCCAGGGCGCAGCCGATTCATTCGCTGAGGCGCACCCGCGCCTTGCCGTGACGCGGCTGCTGCTGGCGAATTTCCGCTCCTATGCCCAAGGCGAATTGCTGACCGGCGGACGGCCCGTGGTGCTGGCGGGTCCGAACGGCGCGGGCAAAACCAATGTGCTCGATGCGATCTCGCTGTTGTCGCCTGGCCGGGGCTTGCGCGGCGCGAAACTGGGCGACCATATCCGCAAAGGTCCGCAAGCGTCCGAAGGCGCGCTGTGGACTGTGGCGGCGACGGTGGCGCGCGGGCCCGAGAGCTATGAGATCGGAACGGGCTTGGCCACAGGCCCCGATGGCGGCGAGCGCCGGCTGGTGCATCTGAACGGCGCGGCCGCGCAAAGCTCCGCCGATCTGGGCGAAATCGTGCAGATGCTGTGGCTCACGCCGGCGATGGATCGGCTGTTCATCGAAAGCGCGTCGGGCCGCAGGCGGTTTCTGGATCGGCTGGTGCTGGGCTTCGATGCAGCCCATGCGCGGCGCACCTTGCGCTACGAACATGCGATGCGCGAACGCGCGCGGCTCCTGAAATTCGGACCGCGCGATCCGGCCTGGCTCGACGGGCTCGAAGCGGAAATGGCCGAGACGGGCATCGATATGACCGCGGCCCGCATAGAGACCATCGCGCGGCTCAATGCGGCGCTCGCCGCGCGCGAAGCGGCGGGAGTTTTCCCGTGCGCGCAATTGTCGTTGGCGGGCGAGATGGCGCCGCTGGTGGAAAGCAAGCGCGATGGGGCCATCGCGGCGCTCAAATCGATGCTGGCCGGCGCGCGCATCGCGGACGCGCAGATCCGGCGCACCACCATCGGGCCGCATCTGTGCGACATGGCCGTGCGCCACACAGAGAAGCGGATGGACGCGCGCGATTGCTCCACGGGGGAGCAGAAGGCGCTCCTGATCTCCATCGTGCTGGCCGATGCGTGGGAGCTGACGCAGGCGCGCGACGGTTTCGCGCCGCTCCTGCTGCTGGACGAGGTCGCCGCCCATCTCGATGCGCGGCGGCGCGAGGCGTTGTTCGAGGAAATTCTCGCTTTGCGCGCGCAGGCCTGGATGACCGGCACAGATCTGTCGCTGTTCGAATCCTTGGCCGCGCGCGCCGATATCTTCTCCGTCAATGCGGGCGTGTTCGCCCGCCAGGAATAAAAAATGGCTTCCGATTCAGGTCCTCCCGATCCGCCCGACGACAATTCCTACGACGCCGATTCCATCAAGGTGTTGAAGGGGCTCGATGCCGTGCGCAAACGGCCGGGCATGTATATCGGCGACACGGACGACGGCTCGGGCCTGCATCATATGGTCTACGAAGTCGTGGACAATGCGATCGACGAGGCTCTCGGCGGCTATGCCGACCGCGTGGACGTGACGCTCAATCCCGACGGCTCCTGCACCGTGCGCGACAACGGAC
>JBEKDC010000289.1:0-6473 GCA_050014535.1 Rhizomicrobium sp. | reverse complement strand
CGGATCGCATCCGCCACACATGCAAGGCTGCTGGCGCCTTTCGCCTTTACCCGTGTCACGCGCGGAGCCGGGCTGCCGAATGTCACGCGCATTCCCTATGTGGTTGCAGACGCGGTCGCGCTGCTGGCGGAATTCGATCAATTGATCCTGGTCGGCGCGGCTGCACCGGCGGCGTTTTTTGGTCATCCGACCCGCCCAAGCCAGCTCGCTCGCGAGGATTGCAGGATTCAGACGCTCGCGACCCCCGACGAGGACTGCGTCGGCGCGCTCGAGGCGCTGGCCGAAGCACTTGACGCGAACAAAGCGCAGCCGCTTTTGCAAAGCGCCGAGCGTCCGGCCGTCCCAAGCGGCGCAGTCACGCTGGAGGGCCTCGCGGCGACGGTCGCGGCGCTCTTGCCCGAGAATGCCATCGTCGTCGACGAATCCGTGACCTCCGGCCGCAACATGATGGCGGCAACCAAAGGCGCGCCGCCGCATGACTGGCTCGTGAATACGGGCGGCTCGATCGGCATCGGACTGCCTATGGCGGTAGGCGCAGCAGTCGCTTGTCCGGAGCGGCCCGTGCTCTGTCTCGAAGCAGACGGCAGCGCGATGTACACGTTGCAGGCGCTGTGGACCGCCGCGCGCGAAGGCCTGAATATCACGACTGTCGTTTTCGCCAATCGCGCCTATGCCATTCTCAAAGGCGAGCTTGCCGCGCTCGGCGGCAATCCGGGACCGCGCGCGCTCGACATGCTGGATATCGGCCGCCCGGACATCGATTGGGTTTCGCTCTCGAAGAGCCTTGGGATTCCCGCGAGCCGCGCCGCCACGCTTGATGAATTTGCAAAGGCGTTACGCCACGGATTCATGAGCGATGGCCCCACATTGATTGAAATTCCGCTATAGTCTTGGGCCAAATCGGAGACATCGCATGGTCGGCTGGAGCGGGTGGTCGCAAACCTGGACGTTTTATGAAGGCGCCTGGCACGAGGGCAATGTCGCGATCATGGGTCCGCGCAGTCACGGCGCCTGGCTCGCATCGACCGTGTTCGACGGCGCCCGCGCGTTCGAAGGCACGGCGCCGGACCTTGACCGGCACATGACCCGCATCAACCATTCGGCGGTGGCTCTTGGTCTCAAACCCGTCGTTTCGACCGAAACCTGGATGGATCTTGCCAAACAGGGATTGGCGCGTTTCGATCGCAAGGCCGAACTCTACATCAAGCCGATGTATTGGGCCGAACAAAGCGGCAGTTCGGCCGTCGGGCCGGATCCGGAATCGACCTGCTGGTGCCTGTGTCTCTACGAGCTGCCGATGCCCAGCGAAGCCGGTCAGGCGATCACGCTGTCGCCTTTTCGCCGGCCCACGATGGAATGCATGCCCGTCAACGCAAAGGCCGCATGCCTCTATCCCAACAATGCGCGGGCCGCTGTCGAAGCGAAATCGCGTGGCTTCGACAATGCGCTGGTGCGCGACATGCTGGGCAATATTGCCGAAACGGCGAGCTCCAATATCTTTCTTGCAAGGGACGGGGTGGTTTTCACGCCGGCGCCGAACGGCACGTTCCTCGACGGCATCACCCGCCAGCGCGTGATCAAACTGTTGCGCGAGGACGGCGTCACGGTTCTGGAGTCGACCCTCACCTATCGCGATTTCGAAGAGGCCGACGAAATCTTCTCCAGCGGCAACTACGCTAAGGTCCTGCCTGTGACGCGCATCGACGATCGCGCGCTGCAGCCCGGCCGTTTCTATCGCAAGGCGCGCGACCTTTACTGGTCTTTCGCGCATGAAGGCGGTTGAACGGCAGGATTTAAAATCAGCCGGTGTCGCCGTCGCGTTCGACGCGCCGTCGTTCGGGCCGCGCTTTGTTCCGCGCGCGACCAGACGGCTCCGTGAAGTAATGCGATGACCTTGTCGGCAACACGCCGGTAGAGACGATCAGAAAGAAATATCTGCAGAAACACGATCGCAGCCAGTCTGGGCCGATAGCACCCCTCAAGAACGGCAGCGAGATAAAGTCTCAGCGCGCCAAACGCGTCGTTGGGTGCGAGGCCCTTGGCGATGAGCCAGCCGCGACCGCCGCGATAGGCCGTCGCGGGAATGACCGGACGCAGCTTCTCAAGCCACGCAGTGAGCCGCGCGCCTTTCCGCCCCGCCGACGCGCGTTGAGGATCGTAGATATCGCGCCAGATCGCGCCAGGCTCTTCGGCCATGACGAATTCGCATCCGGTCTGGAACAGGCGGATCGCCATATCCGTGTCTTGCGCATAGGGCAGCGTTTCGTCGTAGCGTACCTTTTTCGCCGTCACCGCATCGACCACAAGCGTCGTGGTTGCGACAAAGCCGCGGTCGCACAGGAGATAACTCGCCATGTGCTCGTTGGCGCGGATCGCGCGCGGAGGTTTCACAAACGTAAGTCCCTCGCCGCGATCGACAACCAATCGCGCATATCCCACGCGTTTAGTGCCTTCCAGGAGACGACGCATCGTCGCCAGATGATGAGGCAGAAACCGGTCGTCCGAATCGAGAAGTGCGACAAACCGGCCGCGTGCGAGATCGATCCCGCGATTGCGCGCGGCGGCAGCGCCTTTGTTGTCCTGCCGCACGAATCGAATGCGAGAGTCTGCAAACTGCGCGACGACCGCTCCCGGATCGTCGCGTGAGCCGTCATCCACGACGATGATTTCGAAATCCTGCTCGGTCTGATCCAGAACCGATTGCACCGCCGCGGATACGATGCCGGCCCTGTTGTAGACGGGAATCACGACGGAAAAAAAAGGCGATTGCCGAGCCATCTGCGTCCGGCGGAGCGTCGGAATCCCGATGGTCACCTCAGCCATGGCGCAGCTTCCACTTCGTCGCCAGCAAAGAGATGCTCCACGCCAACACCAACTCGCCGATGAGAATTCCGCCAAGCGATGCGACCGGCCCTGCGGCGAGTAACAGCACAAGCGTCGCCGCCAGCGAGACGATGCTCGACCACAAGCCCACCGTGGCCAAAGGCCGATATTCCCGCGCGGCCTGCAGCAGCACCGAGTCGGGTGTGCGCACGGTACGCACGGCCTGTATCGCAGCCCATATCGCCACAACGATGACCGCCTGGGTCTCGTCGTAACCCTTCTTGAGGATGAGCTGCGGGAACCACAGCAACAACGCGCCTGAGAGCAAGAGTGTCGCGAGCCAGACTGCACCGGCCGCCGTTCTAAATTCCTTAACGCAACGGAAAGCGCGATTAAGGTCGCCCGCCACGATCGCCCGCGCCATAACGGGACGTTCCATGTCCGGCAGAGCCGTCAGGACCAGCGAAACCGGCCGCATCAGGAGAGCGCCGATAGCGAGGAGCGCGAAGCCGGCGGGACCTGCCACGAGGGTGACGAGATAGGCGTGCGCGTTCGTCGTGATTTCCGTCAGCATGACGCCCAAGAGCGACCAGCGCGTGAGATCGCGCCAAATGCCGCCATAAGCCATCAGCGAACCGGCCTCGCCGGGCCAGATCAGTCGGCCGAGGAAATCGGGACCGAACGCCACAAGCGACAACCCCGCACATGCGAGCAGCATCTCACCGGCATGGATCGCGTTCAGCTTGTGGACGGCGATGAGCGCGAATAGTCCTCCCATCAGAAATGCGCTGTAAGCGATGTCGGAGGAAACCGCCCGCAACGGTTTATCGGTCAGATAGGCGTAACTCCGTCCGAACCAGCGCAAGGTCATTGCGCCCGCGTATAGACCGAGAACTCCGGCCAGCCATACGCCCGCGTGAATGCTGCACATCAAGCCGAAGACAGCGACGCTCGCGAGAGCGGAGAATATGAGATTGAGCTTGAGGTGGGTGCCCACCTGATGCGGGCAAAGAGACTGCGATCCCGTGATCGCCGTTGCGATCGAGGTGCTGAGCAGCGCGCCGGAAAGGCTCATGCACAGCGGGACGACGACCAGAATAAACGAAAACAGGCCGAATTCGGCGCGCGCCAGAAAATGCAGGAAGATCATCGACGCGACGAAATGCGCGCCCGACACGCCGATGGGTCCGCTGGCCGAGATGCCGTAGCGGAGCGCCATGCGGCCGAATTTCCGGGTCCCCCGCTCCGGGACCGTGACGCTTCCAATGTCGGCAATGGCGGGCATTTAACCGGCTTTGTGTTGCAACAGGCTTCCTTGAGAGCCGATATCAGCAACGATCGGGCCAGATTTTACCGCGGCGGTGCGCGTCAAGAGCAGAAACAACGCGTGGGGATTGGTGATCGCATAGCGCCGGAAAAGCCGGCGGGGCTCATGGTAAAGCCGGTGCATCCATTCGAGGCCCAGCGGCTGCATCCAGCGGGGTGCGCGCGCATAGTGACCCGTCACATAGTTGAAGCAGCCGCCGGCGGTGACGATCCATCCCGCCTTCAGCCGGTGCTTGTTGCGCACGCAGAAGGCGTGTTCGAGCGGGACGCCAAGCCCCACCCATACGACGTCGGCTCCCGCGGCATTGATTTCGTCGCAGATTGCCGCTTCCTCGTCTCGCGAAAAGTAACCGTTGCGACGTCCGACGATCCGCAAGCCCGGATACATCTCCCGCATCTTCGAGGCCAGAACCACCGGCTGCCCATCCGCGTGGATCATGTCGGCGAATTCGTTGAGGCGACGAAATTCCGCGTCGGAAGCGGCGAGAGAAACGACATGCCCGTTGGAGGCGAATACGAGCTTCGGCCGCCGGCGCGGGTCTTCGCGCGCTGCGAGACAATCCTTGACCATCAGCGACATCATCTGCGCCCGCGACAGGCAGGCAGTCTTCAAGCCGCCGACGACCACTTCGCGATAGGGCTTTTGCGGCATGCGAGGACTCCGCGGCGCCAGGGCCGGCGCAAGTGTAGACGTCGCGCCCATCAGTAGGCATTCCTCTGGCGTAAAACCTCGAACGGTGTGCGCAGGAGAATTTTGAGATCGAGCGCAAGGCTCGCACGCCGCGCGTACCAGATGTCGAGCGTCACGCGATCGCGCATGTCCTCGACGTCGGGAGTTTCACCGCGCAGGCCGTTCACCTGGGCCCAACCCGTGATGCCCGGCTTCACCAGCTGACGAAGCTGGTAATTTTCGATGAGCGTTGCGTAGAGGCGGTCATGCGCAATCGCATGGGGGCGGGGACCCACGAGCGACATGTCGCCTGCGATCACATTGATGAATTGCGGCAGTTCGTCGAGGCTCGAGCGGCGCAACCAGCGCCCCGCCCGCGTCACGCGCGTGTCGCCCTTGCGCACTTGTGTGACATTGTCGCCGTTTTCGAGCACCGTCATGGTGCGGAACTTGACGATCTCAAACGGCTTGCCGCCTCGTCCGAGCCTGGTCTGGCGAAATATGGCCGGACCCCGGCTGTCGAGCCGGATCACAACGGCGATCAGCGCCATGAGCGGCGCGAGCAGGACGAACAGCGGCACCGCGATCGCAAGATCGAAGGCGCGCTTCGAGAATTGCCGGGCAGGCTTGTGCGTAAGCCCGAACGATTCCATCGCAGGCGCGGGAATTGCGGGACGCGCTTCGGCAAGACTGAGCACATTGGCAATGCCCTGCTCGCGCGCCGCGTCTTTCGGTTCAGACCAGACCGACCGTTCGGCCAATTGCGGATGGGCACTCAATTCCAGCCCTCGATGGTTCAGTATCGCGGGTCCGGAACTGCATTCGGCGCGCCACGCGCACGTCGATTCGTTGTTTCAGAATTGAACGGTTGACGCATGAATCGCGTCGGTCTGCGGCACGAATCGAGGGTACAGGGTTGGTGAATAG
The DNA here is from genome assembly GCA_050014535.1 of Rhizomicrobium sp. Classification (GTDB taxonomy): domain Bacteria; phylum Pseudomonadota; class Alphaproteobacteria; order Micropepsales; family Micropepsaceae; genus Rhizomicrobium. The sequence goes on along the minus strand of JBEKDC010000289.1, from coordinate 727 downwards.
AATTTACCAATCCCTGCGTGCCGTTGCGAGACAGCGTCGCGGCTCACAATGGGACAGCGCGAAGCGTTAGCAGGAGCAGCGAAATCCCGGCCTTCGACCCGACATGCAATGGTTAAGCGGCCATCCGCTTTTGCCATCGCGCCAGGCGCGAGTTGCCGGCGCGCAAGAGCGGCAACAGCGCTTCCAGATGCGGGTCGCGCGAACCAAAGCCATAGCGCGGCAGAAGCCAGCGGTTCATGCCGGCGTCCAGCGAACCCGAAAGCGTCGTAAATGCGCTCTCATAACCCGCATCGCGCACCAGTTGCCACGCTTCGGGAGATATGTCGTTCACATTGCCGAAGGGATACGCGAAGTACCGGCAAGACCCGACGGCGGCAATGATTTTCTCACGCGGCAGCCGCGCCTGCTCGATGAGATAGTCCTGCGATTGCGCGGAATGCATGGGCCAATGCGTGTGCGCGTGTGCACCGATCTCGACGCCGCGTTTGGCGAGCGTGACGATGTCCGGCCAGGTCAGAAAATTTTCGGATGAAAATCGCTCGAGCAGCGCGGCACGCTCGGCGTCGGAGAAAGCCGCCATCATCGCGGCGACCGCCTGATCGGCGCGCGTTGCATCCATCGCCTTGAGCGCCGCAAGTGACGGTCCTGCCAGAATCGTACGTTGCAAATCGTCCGCAAGGTCGATCGGCGCCGTGAAATTGGGAATCTCGTGGCGGCCCGAAGGCGC
>JBEKDC010000288.1:0-4806 GCA_050014535.1 Rhizomicrobium sp. | reverse complement strand
TGCGCGCAGAAATTGCTCAAATCGACAAACCTCCCGAAATTCATCCCTCAACAGCAAAGCCAAAATACTCCCCCGATCAGATGGAGCTCTCCTATGCATGATTTTCCCCGGACAGCCCTGCCTATCGGGGGAGAGGGTCAGGGTGAGGGGGTGCGAACGAGGAGCAGACTGCCGAAGGATGAGCAGAAAATGTACGGATCGCAAAGTTCACGCGTGAATTCTAACCAACAGGAACGGCGCAAAGCGACTCCACTGCGCGAATTGAATGGAGGAGAGACCCCCTCACCCTACCCTCTCCCCCGATGGGGAAGAAGGAAAAGTGCGCGCTGGCAACGCGACCTTTCCCTGCTTATGCGCAAGGGCTTCGCGAGCAGCTGTGATAAGATCGCGTCCGAACTTCGTATCCTCTCCGAGAACGCGGGGGTTAGCTTTAGCCATCAGTCAACTCCCTCACACATTACCTCGTGGACGCAAAAATAACGCATTTCAACCCTTACCCCAACTCCCCCGCGTCGTGCGGGTCGGGGCTGCCGGTGGCGAGGTCGTCGGCTTCGTAGGGGTCTTCGTCGGGGGCGAGCTGATCGCTCGGGTTGGGAACGTCGAAGCCTGACGGCGGCACGGCTTCGAGGAATCCTGCCGCCTTCAATTCGTCCGTGCCCGGCAGATGGCTCACATTCTCCAGCCCGAAATGCACCAGGAACGAATCGGTTGTCCCATAGGTGACAGGCCGGCCCGGCGTGCGCTTGCGGCCGCGGATTTTCACCCAGCCCACTTCCATCAGCGCGTCGATCGTGCCTTTGGACAGCATCACGCCGCGAATGTCTTCGATCTCGGCGCGGGTCACCGGCTGGTGATAGGCGACGATGGCGAGCGTCTCGATGGCCGCGCGCGACAGCCGCTTCTGCTCGGGCTGCTCCTTGCGCAGCAGGAACGCCAAATCCGGCGCGGTGCGGAATTGCCATTTTTCCGCGATGCAGACGAGGTTTACGCCGCGCCGTTCATAGATGGATTGAAGCTCGGCCAGGATCGCCTTCAGGTCCGCGCCGTCGGGGAGAGATGTTGCCAGCGCCTTCGCATCCAGCGGCTGCGAGGCCGCGAACAGAATCGCTTCCGCCATCCTCAGATGCTCGGCGTTGAGCGCCATCGGATCGGCCGGCGCGGCCTCGTGCTCTTCGCGCGCCACGATCTCGTCCTCGGTCATTTCCGTCACTTGCGCTACTTCCACCAGTCTTACGACGCGATTCATGACACGGCCTCCAGAACGGGCGGGCGATCCTTCACGTAGATGTCGTCGAAGGGCTTCATCTGGCGAATCTCGACCTTGCCGTCCCGCGCCAGTTCTAGGCACGCGAGAAGCGTGCTCGCAAGGGCGGAACGGCGCCGCGCGCCTCCGGACCACTCGAACGGCAGAAGGCTGGTCAGGATGCTCCAGTTGGAGATGCGGCCCAGCATGCGCTCCAGCCGCGCGCGCGCTTCCTCGATCTGCAGCACAGGCGCCATAGCCGGGCGATAGGTCTGCCCGCCCGAACGCCTGACGCGCTCGGTCGCATAGGCGGTGAGCAGGTCGTAGAGCGAATCGGTGTGGGTGACGAGCTTGATGACCTTCACGGGCTCCGGCGCACCGCGGGCGAACACTTCGCGTCCCAGCCTGTCGCGCGACATTAATCGCGCGGCGGCCTCGCGCATCGCCTGCAGCCGCTGCAGGCGCCAGCGCAGCAGGCTCGCCAATTCGTCGGCCGTGGGCTCGCCTTCGGCAGAAGGCGGCTGCGGCAGGATCAGCCGCGATTTGAGATAGGCGAGCCACGCCGCCATCACGAGATAATCGGCCGCGAGTTCCAGATTGCGGCCGCGCGCCGATTCGATGAATTCGAGATATTGGTCGGCGAGCTTCAGGACCGAGATTTTCGCGATATCGACCTTCTGGCTGCGAGCGAGCGCGAGCAGCAGATCGAGCGGGCCCTCGAAGCCGTCCACCGTGACGACCAACGCCTCCTCCAGCGACACGGCCGCTTCCATCTCTTCGAACGTGTCGCCGATCTCGCTCACGCGTCTATCCTCGAAATACTTGGCATCTTCAAGAGCTCGGCAAGTCTCGCCTCGCCCGCTTCGACATCGAACGCATCGGGCGGCGCCAGATGCGCCAGCGCAGATTGGGCCCGTTTGAGGTGAATGTCGTCCAGCGGTTTGGCTTCGCCCGCGATTTCGCGCATTTCTTCCATGCCGCCGTTGCAGTGAAGCACCACATCGCAGCCGGCAAACTGGGCCGCATGCGCGTGCGCAGCGAGAGAACCCTCAAGCGCCTTCATCGACAGGTCGTCCGACAGCAACAGCCCCTCGAATTCGAGCTCGCCGCGGATGATGGTGCGAATCATGCGGGGGCTCGTGGTGGCGGGATTTTCGGGGTCGATCGCCTCATAAACGACATGCGCCGTCATCGCGAGCGGGCAATGATTGAGACTGCGGAACGGCACGAAATCCGTCGCGCGCAGTTCGTCGGCCGACGTCGCGACGCGCGGCAGCACCAGATGCGAATCGGCGGTGGCGCGGCCATGGCCGGGAATATGTTTCATCACCGGCAGAATGCCGCCTTCGATCATGCCCTCGATGGTGGCGCGGCCTAGATCGATGATGGTCGTGACGTCGCGGCAAAACGCGCGATCGCCAATCACCGCATCCGCGCCGTCGACCGGCACGTCCAGCACCGGCGTGCAATCGACATTGATACCCAGCTCGGAGAGATCGTGCGCCATCAGCCGCGCATTGAGATAGGCCGCTTCGAGCGCCGTCTGCGCGGCCGCGGCATGCAGCGCGCCGAACGCGGCGGCTGCCGGTCGCGCTTTCCAGTGCGGCGGCTTCAGCCGCGCCACGCGCCCGCCTTCCTGATCGATCAGCACCGGCGCCGACGCATCGCCCAGTGTCTCGCGCAATGCACTCACCAGACGGCGCACCTGATCGCGATCGACGATGTTGCGTCCGAACAGGATGAAGCCCCATGGCTGCGCATCGGCATAGAAACCGCGTTCCTCTTCGGTCAATGCCGTCCCGGCGCAACCATAGACCGCCCGTGTGCGCATGCGTGCTGTCTGCTCCCGCGGGCTTACTGCTTCGACGGGATGCAGTCAGCCCCATCGGCCTTCAGCTTGCCGCAAAGCGCGCCGGCTTCAGTCTTGCCGGCAAAAGATCCAACCCGCAGCCGATACCATGTGCCCTTGTCGCCCAGATCGACCTTCTTGATGTCGGACTCGTAACCGCCGACGAGAGGATGCTTCGTCTGATATTCGTGCCAGGCGGTGGCCGCTTCCGCTTCGGACTTATAGGCGCCGATCTGCAGCACGAACGCGCCGCCGCTCGCCGCGGGTTTTGGCGATTGCGTTTCCACCGCTACGGGGCTTGGCGTCGGCGTCTCTGCAACCGTTGGCTTTGGAGCGGGCTGCACCGCGACCGCAGACAATTTCGCCGGCGGCTTGGTCGCGATGCGGCTTTCCGTGGGAGTCGCTGTGGTGGCCGGGCTTGCGGTGGGTGTTGCGGTCGGCGTCGGAGTCGTTTTTTGGGGTTGTGTATGGGCCAGTTTGGTTTTATTAGGCGTCGTCTTGGGAGCCGGCGTCGCCGAGGTTTTCGCAGCCGTGTCAGACGGGGACGGCCGGATGATTGGCGCGAGCGACGGTGAAATCGCCGGCGATGCGTTTTGCGCTGCCGGACTCGCCGGCGTCGGCGCGGGCGGCGCGGATTCCTCGTCGTTGGAATCGTCCGGCGGTGCCGGCGACTGATAGATTTTGAGGCCGGTCAGCGGCGTTTGCGTTCCGCCGGGATTGGCCGGCGCTGTCTTCACGGGGCCTGTATCGGCCACGATCATGCGCGGCGCATCCGAGCGGCCCCGGGCCACGCCTTGCGTGTAGGCAAGCCACACCACGCCCGCGAACATGGCGAAAACCAAGAGACCGATAACGATCAGCAGCGGAAGTCGCGAGCCTTCGTCTTCCGGCTCGTCATCGACCGCGCCATCAAAGACGCGAACGTCGTCCGAAGGCTCATAGGCGCCACGTTCGAAACTGGGCATCAGGGACCTGCTCCCGGCGAATCTTGAGGACGATTTCTAGCACTCGGACGGCGGCGAATCACGGAAAAGCCCGCCGTCAAAGCGAGATTTCGGTGTGAAATACCCGCTTATGCTCCCGGAGCGCAAAGCGGTCGGTCATGCCTGCGATGTAATCCCGCACCACGCTTGCGGTTAAGGCGTCCCCGGGCCCGCCGCAGGCGGCGGCCCAATCGAGGGGCAAAAGTGCGGGATTCCCACTGAACGCTTCGAAAAGATCGGTTACGGCCCCTTGCGCCGCCTTCATCGACGCCACGACGCGGGGATGGCGGTACATATGCGCGAACAGGAATTCCTTGAGCGCGACGATTTCGCCCATCATTCGCGTGCTGAAGGCCGCGAGCGCATCCGGGTGGGCCCGCACGTCCGCCACCGAGCTCGGCCTCACGCGCGCGATGCGTCGTCCCGTCTCGCCGATCAGATCGCCGATCAGCGCGCCGATCAGCCGCCGCACGATCTCGCCGATCAGCCGGCCCAACTCGATCTCGCCGTAACGGGCGCGCGTGGCGACGACATGGGGCCCCACGAGCGGCGCATCGACCAGATCGTCGAGTGCGAACAGGTTGGCGCGCAAGCCATCGTCGATGTCGTGATTCACATAGGCGATGTCGTCCGCCAAAGCGGCGACTTGCGCCTCGAGACCGGGCCAGGTCGCGAGACCCAGCGGCCATCGCGCATCGAACGACACGATCGGCCCCGGCAACGGCGCGGCT
>JBEKDC010000287.1:0-4821 GCA_050014535.1 Rhizomicrobium sp. | reverse complement strand
AGTTCGATCGAAGAGATGCGGAAGGCGTCGGCCATGCGTCAGGAATCGCGTCGTTCGTTCAGACGCGCGGCGATGGAGCGGGCATGGGCATCCAACCCCTCGGCTTCCGCGAGCACGATCGCGTCGGGGCCGAGTGCGGCAATCGTGCGCGGCTTGCAGGCGAGCAAGGTCGTGCGCTTGAAGAAATCCAAGACCGAAAGCCCGGACGAAAACCGCGCGGTGCGCGAGGTCGGCAGCACGTGGTTGGGACCCGCGATGTAATCGCCCATCGCTTCAGGTGTATAGCGGCCAAGGAAGATCGCACCCGCATGGCGCACGCGGGCAAGCAACACCTTCGGAGTCTCGGTCGCGATTTCCAGATGTTCCGGCGCGATGCGGTCGACAAGCGCCGCCGCGTCGTCGAGCTTGGCCACCACAACGATCGCGCCGAAATCGCGCCAGCTTGCACCCGCAATCTCGCTGCGCGGCAGCAACGCCAGCGCGCGCTCGACCGAGGCCGCCACGCGATCGGCGAATTCCGCGCTGTCCGTAATCAGGATGCTTTGCGACGAGACATCGTGCTCCGCCTGGCTCAGCAAATCGGCCGCGATCCAGTCGGGATTGTTCGCCGCATCGGCCACGACCAGGATTTCCGAAGGCCCAGCCACCGAGTCGATGCCGACTTTGCCGAACACTTCGCGCTTGGCCGCGGCAACATAGGCATTGCCGGGACCGACGATCTTGTCGACCGGCGCAATCGTTGCCGTGCCGAAAGCGAGCGCGGCAATCGCCTGTGCGCCTCCCACGCGATAAATCTCATGAACGCCGGCCAACCGCGCCGCCGCGAGCGTCAGCGGATTGATCTTGCCGTCGCTTGCCGGTGTCACCATCGCGATGCGACTGACGCCTGCTACGCGCGCCGGCACCGCGTTCATCAGCACCGAACTCGGATAGCTCGCCGTGCCGCCGGGCACATAGAGTCCCACGCTGTCGAGCGGCGTCCAGCGCCAGCCCAGTTCCGCGCCGGTCTCGTCTTCGAAGAATTCGTCTTTCGGCAATTGGCGGCGGTGGTAACTCTCGATGCGCTTCGCCGCCGTGCCGAGCGCTGCCAGCGCTTCCTTGCTGCAGCGGCTTTCGGCCTCGGCAATCTCGCTTTCGCTCAGCCGCAACGACTCGACTGTCAAGGTTGCGCGATCGAAGCGTTGCGTCAGCTCGATCAGCGCCGCATCGCCGCGCGCGCGCACCTCCGCCAGGATCGCGCGCACGGATGCCGCGACGTCCTCTTCGATTTCGCGCTTGGCCGAGAGCAGCGCTTCGAATTGCGCCGCGAAATCCGGTGCGCGCATGTCGAGGCGGCGCGCCATCTTAGGTCTCGTCGATCTTGTGGGCCGGGCGACCCAACGCCGCCCATTCGCCGCTCACATCGGTCAGCCCCGCATCGATGCATTCGACTTCGAGCTTGATGGCGCCGCCGCCCGCAAAGACCAGTTCGATCGTGCCGGCCGGATCGTCGGGAGCCTTCGGCGTAAACGTGATGGCCAGCAGCGACAGCACCGCATCGGGATCGCCGCGCTTCAGCCGGGTGGATTTGACCGACAGCACGTCGTCGAAATAGAGGCCCGCGCGCACCCTGAGATTGTCGCCGCGTCCCCGCTTGCGCTCAACCGCTTCCCATTTGAAGCGGTTGAGCAGGGCCGCGAAACGGCGCGACTTCGGCAGCCACACGAGGTCCTTCACCTGGCCGACCGCATCCTGCAACCGCGCGGAAATGATCTCGAGGTCCTCGGCGTCCGCCGCGGCCAGAGTGAGTTCGGCAGGCGTCATGTGGATTGCCGTTCGATCTCGGCGCCCACGCCGGAAAGCTTTTCTTCCAGCCGCTCGAAGCCGCGATCGAGATGATAGACGCGGTTGACGATGGTTTCGCCTTCGGCCGCGAGCCCCGCGAGCACGAGGCTCGCGCTCGCGCGCAGATCCGTCGCCATCACCGGCGCACCCATCAAGCGCTCCACGCCTGTGACGATCGCCATGTCGCCGTCGATTCGGATATCCGCACCCATGCGGGCGAGTTCCGGCACATGCATGAAACGGGTCTCGAAGATCGTTTCGCGGATATGCGACACGCCGTTGGCGGTCGCCATCAGCGCCATGAACTGGGCCTGCAGGTCGGTGGGAAATCCGGGAAACGGCGCAGTCGAAATATCGGCCGCAATGGGACGCACGCCATTGCGATGAATGGCGATGCCGCGATTGGTCTCCGCGATTTCCGCGCCGATGGATTCGAGCAGCGGAATGACCGCGCCGATCAGCGAGGCGCGCGTGTTCAATAGCTCAACCTCGCCGCCGGCAATCGCCACGGCCATCGCATAGGTGCCGGTTTCGACGCGATCCGGCAGCACGGAATGTTCCGCGCTGCCCAGCGATGTCACGCCTTCGATCACGATGCGCGATGTGCCGAGACCGGCAATCTTCGCCCCCATCGCGATCAGGCACCGGCCGAGATCTTCGATCTCCGGTTCGCGCGCCGCGTTGATCAGAACGGTCTCGCCTTGGGCGAGCGCAGCCGCCATCAAGCTGTTTTCGGTGGCGCCGACCGACGCGATAGGAAATTCGATGCGCGCACCCTTGAGCCCGCGAGGCGCCGTCACGATGACATAACCCTCGGCCAATTCGACCGCGGCCCCCAGCGCCTCAAGCGCCTTCAGATGGAGATCGACCGGCCGCGCGCCGATGGCGCAGCCGCCCGGCAGCGACACCTTGGCGTGGCCCATGCGCGCGACAAGCGGGCCCAGCACCAGGAAACTCGCGCGCATCTTGCGCACGATGTCGTAGTCCGCCGTGGTCGACGCGATATTGCGCGCGGACAGATTGAGTGTGCTGCCGTCGCCGGGACGAACCCCGGCCTCGGAATTCGCCTCCACGCCCAGGCCGCGCAGGATGTTGGTCATGAACGCAATGTCGGCCAGCGACGGCATGTTGCTCAGCACCAGCGGCTTGTCGCTCAACAGACACGCGGCCATGAGCGGCAATGCGGCGTTCTTCGCGCCGCTGATGGGGATTTCACCCTTGAGCCGAGCCCCGCCCTTGATACGAATTCGATCCATAACCCCTCGCGAGCCTCTTCGGCCCCTGTCCATGGCTTAAAGCGGCAGGAATGTTGTTCTAGCGTCCGGCGCGCCCGCTTAACAGCGTCGAACGACCGCCAACTTAAGTGTTTTTCGCGGCAGGATTTGGGCGAGGCACCTGTGGGGCAGAGGCGTCGTCCCCGAGAAGTGTCGTCGGGGCGTCCAAGGCGGTTTCGCCGGCCTTACCCATATCCCGGGCACGGGCCTTCCGGCGCTTCAGGTTCGCGCGCAACGCCGCGGCCTGACGCTCTTTTCGAGCCCGCGAATTGTCGACCACGACACCCTTTCCCTGGAACCCAGCCTTGGGCTATAGCACCCGCCCCGGGGCGGTTTCGCCCTTTACCACGGGGTCAATGCCTCGGTCGCCGGAGTAGCGTAGTGGTAGCGCAACCCCTTGGTAAGGGGTAGGTCGTGAGTTCGATTCTCACCTCCGGCACCAGTCCTCCCAATATGGAACACCTCGACATCGTCTTGTCGGCATGGAAGTTGAAACCGTTGTCGTGTCCAACTCCATTGCGAGCGCAATATGGGGCAATTGCCGTCGACCTGGTCCTCCCTGAAAGATGCAATGATCCGCGCGGGCTTCGAACCCTGGCTGCGACCTATCGTCGAAGCCATCCGCGGAAACAAGCGCAATGAAGACGACATCGCCGCGCGCGCCGTCATCGCAAATTTGGCGCCGGAGGCCGTCTGCGTCGACGTCGGCTGTCACAAGGGCCTCTATCTGGACCCCATGCGGCGCCAAGCGGCGCGCGGGCTCTTTTTTGCGTTCGAGCCGATTCCCTATCTGTACGACCTGCTGAGCGCGAAATACCGAAACGATTCGCGGGTGAAACTGTTCAATATGGCGCTTTCCGCGGCAAGCGGCAGCGCGGAGCTCTTCATCAACGCGAACGATATGGGCTTAAGCGGCCTCAACAAGCGGGAGGGTCGCAGCGGCATCGACCGGGATCGCTTGCGCAAAATCGTCGTTCCGGTGGGCACTCTCGACGAAGTTCTGGGAGATCGGCACATCGACTTCATCAAGATCGACGTCGAAGGCGCGGAATTCGACGTTCTACATGGCGCCCGGAAAATATTGGAATTTTCGCGCCCCTTGATTCTTTTCGAGTTCGGATTGGGTGGCGCCGAATATTTCGGTGTCGACGCCGACAAGATGTTCGACTATTTCGACAAGCATGACTTTGCCGTCTATACCGTTGCGACATATGCAAGGGACGGTGAACCGCTCGGCCGGTCGCAATTCCAAGAATGTTTCGAGCTGAATTCGGCTTACAATTTCATCGCGGCGCCACGCCCCAAATATTGACCTTGCCGACCCATTCACGACCCCGAACAGCCCGCCTCGGCACGGTTCCTATCCATTTGTTAACCAAAGCTTGCTATTTCAGGACCGATCGAACGCCGTTCGCGAAGCGAACCGAATTCCACCGTTTGGTCGGCGAGCGCGACATTGCGGTGAAGCGGGAGAATGCATTGTGCCCGAAATAGTTGTCGCCATCCCCACGTTTCAGAGGCCTCAGGGACTCGAGAAGCTGCTGCAGGCACTCGGCGAGCTTGTGACGGACAGGGAGCTCGGGGTCATCGTTGCGGACAACGACGCGGTGGGCCATCAGGGCGCCGATCTCTGCGATCGAATGAAAGACCAGGGCTATCGCTGGGGGCTCGATACCATTGTCGTCCCCGAGCGGGGCATTGCACAGGCCCGAAATGCCCTGGT
>JBEKDC010000286.1:0-4829 GCA_050014535.1 Rhizomicrobium sp. | reverse complement strand
CGGCCGAACGCCATGGCCGGTTCCGGCCGTTTTCTGCTCGAGTGTCGATAGCGACTCACTGCCCCGGAAGCATTCAGCAAAATCGGGCATCCCTTGCGTCGACCCGTGAAGATAGTAGAGCGTTCCCGGTAATCCGCCGCGTTACAAGATTTTCATTTGAACGCGCAAATCCTCGCCAAAGCGAAGTAGCCGACAATCTCGACACAGTGCGCGTGACGCGTGCAGACACGGTGCCGCAGAAGGGTTTGCAGTCCGCTCCTGGGTCGTGCGACTGAGCGACACAGGACAAGCCGGATCTGCAATTTTGCACTACTCTACGCGACAGGGGATGGGCATGCCCCACCGCGATCGGCTGCATTCAACATCGGGAGCCAGATATGGATACGAAGAGAGATTCGTCGACAGGCGCCGACTCCTACGCGCGGCGGCATGTGCTTGGCGGCGCCGTTGTCGTTCTTGGTGCTCTGGCAGAGATCGACAACGCTCGGGCCAAGACTCCGGCGGATGCGGACAAAACGCGCACGTCGCTGCATCAGGAAGTTGCGTTCGGCGCGACCGCAGCGCGCATCTACGAAATTTTTCTCGATTCGAAGCAGTTCGGCGCGATGACGAAAATGACGGCGGACATCAGCCCGGACGCGGGCGGCGCGATTTCGATGTTCGACGGCGTCATCGTGGGTCGCAATATCGAGCTCGTTCCCGCGCAGCGTATCGTTCAGGCGTGGCGTCCGAAATATTGGGATCCCGGCGTGTATTCGATGGTCAAGTTCGAACTCGTCGCGAACGGCGCGCAGTCGAAGATCGTCCTCGACCACACGGGATTTCCGGAAGGCACCTATAAGGGGCTCAATTCCGGATGGCCCGAGAGATATTGGAATCCGCTTGCGAAATATCTCGCGTGACGATCGGCTTACGCACCGGCGCGCATTCGCTTTCGCGCCGGCTCCAGGTTCGGCAGGAACACCGTCAACAGACCCAGCAGAGGCAGGAATCCGCAGACCTGATAAACAAATCCGATGCTGGTGAGATCGGCAAGCTTGCCGAGCAATGCCGCGCCCAGGCCGCCCATGCCGAACGAAAATCCGAAGAACAGCCCGGACACCATGCCGACGCGGCCCTGCAGCAATTCCTGTCCATAAACGACGATGGCCGAGAACGCCGACGAAAGCACAAGCCCTACGATGACGCTCAGCACCACCGTCCAGAAAAGATCGGCGTAGGGGAGAGCCAGCGTGAAGGGCAGCGAGCCCAGGATCGAAAACCAGATCACATATTTGCGGCCGAAATGATCGCCGAGCGGCCCTCCCGCCAGCGTTCCGATCGGCACCGAGGCGAGAAACACGAACAGCAATATTTGCGCGGTTTGCACCGAAACATGAAACGCGTGGATCAGGTAGAACGTGTAGTAGCTCGTGATGCTCGAGAGATAAAAGAATTTCGAGAAGATCAGCGCCAGCAGGATCGCGAGCGAAATGACGATCTTTCGTTGCGGCAGCTTCGGATGCGCAGCCAGATGGTGCGCCGCCGATTTGAGCCGCTGCAGGCCATGCGTTTTGTACCAGGCGCCCACATTCCACAGCACGAAGATCGCAAGCAGCGCGAGCAGCGAATACCACGCGATGCTTTTCTGGCCGTAAGCGAGCACGATGAACGCGGCGGTGAGCGGGCCCAGCGCCGATCCGATATTGCCGCCCACCTGAAACATCGCCTGCGCGAGGCCGTGACGTCCGCCGGAGGCCATGCGCGCCACGCGGGACGATTCGGGATGGAACACCGACGACCCCAGCCCCACGACGACCGCCGCGAGCAGGATCGCGCCGTAGCTCCCGGCGACGGACAGAATCAGAAGGCCGACCAGCGTGAACACCATGCCGCCGGCCAGCGAATAGGGCATCGGCCTTCTATCGGCGAAGTGACCGACGGCCGGTTGCAACAGTGATGCGGTGATCTGGAACGCCGCCGTAATGAAGCCGACCTGCGTGAAATTCAGGTGATATTCGGTTTTGAGCGTGGGATAAATCGCCGGCAGCAGGGCCTGCATCATGTCGTTGAGCAGGTGGCAGAAGCTCACTGCCAGCAGGATGGCGAAAGTGGTCTTTTCCGGCGTCGGACCGGTTGCCGCAACGGAAGTCTGCTCCTTGTCCATGCCCAATCGATCGCCGCCCTTGCCCCGACCGGCATACACGCCGGCCCGGCCGCGCGCCATGCTGCGACCATGAACCGGGCGCATGGCCGCACTGACATATTGTCGGGCAGACTGAAACTCCTCTACCTTGCCCCCCGCATCCCCGCGTTTCGAAGACGGGGATCATCAGGGGCAGGAAACATGAACTCTCGCAGTCTGTCGTTTGCCGCGGCCGTTCTGGCCATGGGCGGTCTCGTTGCCGCGCCGCTCGCGGTGGGAAGTTGTGCGCCGGTGGCGGCCGCGACGGCCAAAGCGAAACCTGTCCCGCGGCCCAAGCCGATGGCCGCCGTTCCCGCCAACGCCGTCGCGAATGTGGACGGCGAGAAAATTCTCCATCAGGCCGATGCCGATTGGCTCTCCAACGGACGGACCTATTCCGAGCAGCGCTTTTCGCCGCTCAAGCAGATCGACCGCAACACAGTGAAAACTCTCGGCGTCGCGTGGGAATTCCGCACCTATTCCACCCGCGGTCTCGAGGGCACGCCTGTCGTGTCCAACGGCGTGATGTATGTCACCGCACCCTGGAGCAAGGTCTGGGCTCTCGACGCGAAAACCGGGAAGCAGATTTGGGCCTACGATCCGCAGGTGCCGGGAGCCTGGGGTCGCTACGCGTGTTGCGACGTTGCCAATCGCGGCGTCGCCGTGTGGAAAGGCGCCGTGTATGTCGGCACGTTGGACGGGCGGCTCGTCAAGCTCGATGCCGCGACCGGCAAACCGATCTGGGACATCAACACCATCGATCGCAATCGCGCTTACACGATCACCGGCGCGCCGCGCATCGTGGGCGGACTCGTCGTGATCGGAAACGGCGGCGCGGAATACGACACGCGCGGCTATCTAACCGCCTATGACGCCGACACCGGCCGCCAGGTCTGGCGCTTCTTCGTCGTGCCCGGCAATCCGAAACTGCCGGCAGAAAATGCGGCGATGACCGCGGCCATGAAGACCTGGACGACGGACGGCAAGAACAATTGGTGGGAACTTGGCGGCGGCGGCGCGCCGTGGGATTCCATGGCCTACGATCCCGATCTCAATCTGCTCTACGTCGGCACGGGCAACGGCGATCCGTGGAATCGCAATCTGCGTTCGCCGGGTGGCGGAGACAATCTCTATCTCTCCTCGATTCTCGCCATTCATGCCGACACGGGCGAACTCGCCTGGTACTACCAGACGACACCCGGCGACACCTGGGACTTCGATTCCACCTCGCACATGATCCTCGCCGATCTGACGATCGACGGCGCGTTGCGCAAGGTGTTGATCCAGGCGCCGAAGAACGGCTTCTTCTACGTGATCGATCGCGCCACCGGAAAGCTGATTTCGGCGAAGCCGTTTGCGGTGATGAACTGGGCCACCGGCATCGACGCGAACGGCAGGCCGATCGAGAATCCCGATGCGCGCTACAAGGACAAGCTTGCGGTGGTGATGCCGCAGGAAACCGGCGGCCACAATTGGCAGCCCATGGCGTTCAATCCGCAGACGGGGCTTGTCTATATTCCCGCGGCCGACGGTTCGGCGATCTTCGCGCCGGAAACCGAAAGCAATTTCGTTTACCAGCCGCGCGCCTGGAACACCGGCAACGACTTTGCGGCCGTGACGCAAGCCGTCCTCGACGCCATCAAGAGCGGCCATCCGCCGCCGCCGGCCGTGGGCTACATCAAGGCCTGGGATCCGGTGACGCAGAAAGAAGTCTGGCATGTGCCGATGAACGGTTCGTGGAATGGCGGGTTGCTGACGACGGCCGGCGGTCTCGTGTTCGGCGGCGGCGCGGACGGAATTTTCGGCGCCTATGACGCGAAGACCGGTGAGAAATTGTGGTCGATCGATCTGAAGACCGGCATTCTCGCGCCGCCGATGAGTTTTGCGGTCGGCGGCGAGCAATATATCGCGGTGCTCGCGGGATGGGGCGGGGCCGGCGGGCTTGCCGCGTTCAAGGACCCGACGACCGCCATCTCGAAATACAAAACGAACCAGGGTCGCCTGTTCGTGTTCACGCTGGGCGGGCGGAAGGATGTTGCGCCGTTGAAGCCCGAAGGCGCGCCGCCGACCGAGCCGCCGCCGCAAACGGCCGACCCCGCGACGATCGCGAAAGGCTTCGAGGTCTACCATCGCAATTGCGTGGTGTGTCACGGCTTCTTCGCGCAATCCGAAGGCGTGATCCCGGATCTGCGCGAAGCACCGATCGAAATCTGGAGCCAGTATGACGACATCGTGCTCGGCGGCGCGCTCGCCGACGGCGGCATGGCGTCGTTCAAGGATGTGCTCACCAAGGACGACGTGGCCGCGATCCGCGCCTATGTCCTCGATCAGGCGCACCAGGCCTGGGATGCGAAGCAGAAGGGGAAATGATCGAGCGCCGGAATTCGCGCCATCAGAAATTATGGCGCTGATCGCGATTCAGGAAACGCCTGTATCGAAACGCGACCGCACACAAAGAGGGCTGTGTAGTGGGGCAATTCAAGACGTGGCGAGCTTTCTGGAACTTCGACGAAGAAGTCAAAAGTGAACGTCGATATATTCGGACAAAAAATGCTGAGCAGTTCTTAGAGCGGGTATTGGAGACGTGCGCCGATCGTATTCTACAGGTGGACGCCGGTCATCGCTTTTTTCGCGCTCAAATCGGCAACAGCTGGAGTCGCGAAGA
>JBEKDC010000285.1:0-4832 GCA_050014535.1 Rhizomicrobium sp. | reverse complement strand
CCTCGCGGGCTTCTGCCGCAACTGCCTGGGCGACGGGTATCGCGAAGCCGCCGCCGAGAAAGGCATTGCACTGGAGAAAGATGCCGCGCGCGAGATCGTCTACGGCATGCCGCAATCCGAATGGAAGGCGCGCTACCAGAAAGACGCGAGCCCCGATCAAAAAGCCGCCTTCGAACGCGCGCACAAAGAGCACAAATAAGTATTGCACGCGGAGCCGCGGAGGACGCGGAGAAAAAATTCACCACGGAGCCACGGAGAGCACGGAGAAGAAGTGAGAAATAGGGGAGAAAAGGCTTGCGCGCGAAGGCGCGCAGAAAATTCTTCTCCGTGTCCTCCCACTTCTCCGTGGCTCCGTGGTGAACCTTCTCCTTTTTCTCCACGTTCTCCGCGTTCTCCGCGCCTCGGCGTGCGTATTCTTAATCTTCTCAGGCTAGCACTTGCCGAACGCACATAGTTCGGTTACCGTCGAAGTATGAAAGACGGTCCTTCCATCGCGCCGATTGCCGCTCTCGTGGGCGATCCGGGTCGCGCCAACATGCTGGGTGCGCTGTTGAGCGGAAAGGCGCTGACGGCCAGCGAGCTTGCCAATGAAGCGGGTGTGACCTTGCAGACCGCGAGTTCGCATCTGGCGAAACTGGAAGCCGGCGGGCTCGTCACGATCGTCAAGCAGGGCCGCCATCGTTATTGCCGCCTCGCCGACGCCGATGTGTCCGACATGCTGGAAGCGATCATGGGTGTGGCCGCGCGCGCGGGGCATCTGCGCACGCGTCCCGGCCCGAGCGACGGCGCGCTGCGCAAGGCGCGCGTCTGTTACGACCATCTGGCCGGCGAGATGGGCGTGCATCTGTTCGACACCTTGCGCAAATCGGGCCGCCTCGCGAGCCGCGACGGCGACGTGGCGCTCACCAGGCGCGGCGAAAAATTCGTGGCAGATTTCGGCATCGATCTGGCGCAGCTTTCGCAATCGCGCCGTCCGCTGTGCAAGGGCTGTCTCGACTGGAGCATGCGCCGCGAGCATCTGGCAGGCGCGCTGGGTGCGGCGTTCCTCAAGCGCATTTACGATCTCAAATGGGCGCGGCGCGACCGGCTCGGCCGTGCGGTGAATTTCACGGCCGACGGCGAGATGAAATTCCTCCACACTTTCGCGTCCTGAACGCTTTTTCGCCGGTTGCGCCTGCGCAATTCGATGGGCTAGGGTCCGCGCCCTCGGATTGTCGGCGGCAGGGATTGCAATGGCCAAGAGCGGCTTCGCGAAAGAGCATTTGAAATCGTTCATCGAGCGCGTCGAGCGCCTCGAAGAGGAGAAGGCCGCGCTGACGGCCGACATTCGCGAAGTCTATGCCGAGGCGAAGGGGCAGGGCTTCGACACCAAGATCATGCGCCAGGTCGTGCGCTTGCGGAAACTCGAAAACGCCGACCGCCAGGAACAGGAAGCGATCCTCGATCTCTATATGAGCGCGCTGGGAATGCGGCGCTGAGTCTTACGACACCGCCCGGCGCGGCTCGTCCGCTTCGGCTTCCTGCGCGATGTGCTCCAGGCCGAATTCCTTGAGCTTGCGGTAGAGCGTCGAGCGGCCGATGCCCAACCTGCGCGCCACTTCCGACATGTGGCCTTCATAGCGCGAGATCGCCATCCGGATCATTTCGGATTCGACATCTTCCAGCCGGCGCATATGTCCGGCCGCATCGGTGGTCGACAGCGCATAGGGAGAATGCTCGCGCACGGCAATCGCGGGCGCCGACTGGGGAGCGCTGGCGCGAACGGGGGCTTCGGCGAGGAACGGCGTGCGGCGCGTCTGCGTGTCGACACCCATGGCGGCCGCGATCTGCGGGAAGTCGCACACGTCGAGCGTGGTGCCGTCGCACAATACGACCGCGCGGAAGATGGTGTTTTCGAGCTGGCGCACATTGCCCGGCCAGTCGAAATTCTCGATCAGGTCGGTCGCTTCCGGCGTCAGGCCGGCAACCGGTTTGCTTTCTTCTGCCGCAAAACGCGCGATGAAGAAACGCGCAAGCGCGGGCACATCCTCGCGGCGCTGGCGCAGCGGCGGGATGAAGACGGGGAACACGTTCAGCCGGTAATAAAGGTCTTCGCGGAACTGGCCTTCGCGCGTGAGCTCGGCCAGATCGCGATTGGTGGCGGAGATGATGCGCACGTCCACTTTCGTGGGTCGCTTCGAGCCGATCGGATCGACTTCGCCTTCCTGAAGCGCGCGCAACAGCTTGACCTGCATGTCGATGCGCAACTCGCCGATCTCGTCGAGGAACAGCGTGCCGCCGTCCGCTTCCTGAAACTTGCCCAGATGCTTGTCGCTGGCGCCGGTGAACGAGCCTTTCTCATGGCCGAACAGGA
Source organism: Rhizomicrobium sp. (assembly GCA_050014535.1). Classification (GTDB taxonomy): domain Bacteria; phylum Pseudomonadota; class Alphaproteobacteria; order Micropepsales; family Micropepsaceae; genus Rhizomicrobium. Next base: position 2,479 of record JBEKDC010000285.1, on the reverse strand, counting down.
TCGATTCGATCAGGTTCTCGGGGATCGCGCCGCAATTGACGGTGACGAAGGGCTTGCCTGCGCGTTCCGAAGAACCCTGGATCGCGCGTGCGATCAGTTCCTTGCCGACACCGGATTCGCCTTCGATCAGAATGGGAATGTTGGATTGCGCGGCGCGCTGGCCCAGCCGGATTACCTGGCGCATCTCCGCGCTCTTGCCGATCAAATCGTCGAACACGAGACGGTTCTCGGCCTACTTCTTGAGGCGCGTCACTTCGCCGGAGAGCGTGCCGATCTTGAGCGCATTGCGGATCGAAACGGTAATCCGTTCGGGACTTGCGGGCTTCACGAGGAAATCGCTGGCGCCGGCGCGCATCGCTTCGACCGCGGAATCGATTCCGCCTTTGGCCGTGAGTACGATGACGGGAAGTCCTTCATGGCTGGCGCGCAATTTGGCGAGCACCGTCATGCCGTCCATGTCGGGCATCACGAGGTCGAGAAGCAGCAGCTGGATCTGCTCGCCGCGCGGCCCGTTCAAAAGGTCGAGAGCGGGTTGACCGCCCGGCGCGGTGACGACATGCATGCCCGTGCGCGAAATGGCCGCTTCGAGCAGCCGACGCTGCACGGGATCGTCGTCAACAACGAGAATTGTCTGCGCCATGTGGAATCCGCTCCCTGCGGCCTGCGATGCTCGCTTGAGATGGGTAAAGGCGGGATTAAGGTCCCGCTTTAAGACAGGTGCGGAATGGACGCGGGGCCCAATTCGGCGGAAGATCGCGCCATTGATGGCGAACATGGTGAACAATCGGTGAAGGCGCGAGAGCGGAAAAAGACAATCGCAACGGTTGCGGGGTCGCGCGCTTGAGCGATGAAACTCGCGAAGACGGAATTGCGCGACGGCTGTCGCGTTTCGCGCGCGTTTCGGCGGGTCTGACAGGTGTGGCGGCGCGCGGCGCAGGTCGCAGGCTCACCGGCACGAAGATGGTGAGTGCGGCGAATGCGGTCGACCTGACCGCCGTATTGGGAAATCTGCGCGGACCCGTGATGAAGGTGGCGCAGTTCGTGGCCACCGTGCCCGGCGTGCTGCCGCCGGAAGTGGCGGCTCCGCTTCTGAGCCTGCAGTCGAATGCGCCGCCGATGGGCGCCGGCTTCGTGCGCCGCCGGATGTCGGCGGAGCTTGGGCCCGATTGGGAAAAGAAGTTCAAATCCTTCGAGCGGGACGCGGCCGCCGCGGCCTCTCTCGGCCAGGTTCATCGCGCGGTCGCGAAGGACGGAAGCAGGCTCGCCTGCAAGCTGCAATATCCCGACATGGGTGCTGCGGTCGAAAACGACGTGCAGCAATTCAAGACCTTGCTGATGCTGCAGCGCGGCTTCGATTCGACCATCGACACCAGCGACATCGGCAAGGAAATCGCCGCGCGCCTGTCCGAGGAACTCGATTATGTGCGCGAGGCAGCCCATATGCGTCTTTACACCATCATGCTCGCCGATCGCGACGACATCGCGGTGCCCGAGCCCGTGCCGACCTTGTCGACAAAGCGGCTCCTGACGATGACCTGGCTCGACGGCAAACCGATTGCCGATTATGTCGAGGCCGATCTCAAGACGCGCAACAGAATCGCCACTGCATTGTTCAAGGCCTGGTGGCGGCCCTTTGCCCGCCACGGCGTGATCCATGGCGATCCGCATTTGGGCAATTATACGATACGCGCGGACAACGGCATCAATCTGCTCGATTACGGTTGCGTGCGCACATTCACGCCGCAGTTCGTGGAAGGCGTGATCGGACTTTTCCGCGGCCTGCAGAGGAAAGACAATGCGCTGGCTGCGAAATCCTATCGCGCCTGGGGCTTCAAGAAGCTCACGCCGGAATTGGTCGGCGTGCTCAATCTGTGGGCCGGCTTCATCTTCAATCCTCTTCTGGACGACCGCGTGCGCCTGGTGGACGACGGCGTGCCGGCGGCGGAATACGGCATGAAGCAGGCGAACGACGTCCATGCGAAACTGAAAAAACTCGGCGGTATCAAGCCGCCGCGCGAATTCGTGTTCATGGATCGCGCGGCCGTGGGTCTCGGCGGCGCGATGATCCGCATGGGTGCGCGGCTGAACTTCAACAAATTGTTCGAGGAAGAGATCGCCGATTTCGACGTCGCAGCGCTGGCCAAGCGGCAGAAGGCGGCCTTTTCGCGCGCCGGCGTGCCGCTGCCGGAGGGGGCATGAGCGAGCAGAAATCGTTCGATTATTGGGATTATTTCGTGGGCGAGGCGCAGCGCGCCAACTCGCCGCTTTACGCACGTTACGCCGAAGGAGTGGGACACGATCCCGGATTGCGCGAATTCGCCGCGACCGCGAAAAAAGGCCAGCCGCACGCAAACATCCTGTTCGCCGCCGTGCATTTTCTGTTGTTGCGCAGCGCGCAGGATCCGCTCCAGCGTTTCTATCCCGATCTGAACGGCTGGACGACAGTCCAGGACCAAGACCCGTTTCCTGCTTTCAAGGC
>JBEKDC010000284.1:0-5130 GCA_050014535.1 Rhizomicrobium sp. | reverse complement strand
AATTGATTGGGTAAGTCTCAATCGTCGTCAAGAAGCGGAAAAGCGCTGGTGGAAAATAATTCCAGCGCCGTGCCGCTCGAAAGAGGCATGACCGCGCATGCAGCGATGGGAAATGCCGGCAATCCTTGCGCTCTTAGTTTGCGCGATCGTCTTGGTCGCAGTGAATCAGACCAACAGCTGGAGCTATGCTTTACTGTCCGGGACGTGCTCGCGGGATCCGCCTGCGAAAGTATGTCAAAGTCATCCGGGAGGACGGTTCGGCGGAGGCTCCTTCCTCCGGCGATAGGCCGTTCGCCTCGTCGCGGGCGGGGCGCCGGTGCTCAATGGCGCGAGCATGAGTGCGCGGCGGCAGGATTTTCTTGCGCGGTTCGACTGGATCCGGACCGGCCTGATGTTCGAGCCGCGGGGGCACGACATGATGTCCGGTGGGTTCCTCTATCCCGCCACGCAACCCGATTGCGACTGCGGGATACTCTTCATGGAAACCAGCGGCTGCCTGCCCATGTGCGGCCACGGCACGATCGGCATCGTCACCTTCGGGCTCGAGCAGGGACTGATTACGCCGCGCGAACCCGGAAAGCTGCGGGTCGAAGTGCCGGCCGGAATCATCGATATTTCCTACACGCAGCAGGGCAGCCGCATCTCGTCCGTCCGCATCCGCAATGTGCCGAGCTATGTCGCGGCGGAAGGGGTCGAAATCGATGTGCCGGATTTCGGGCCGCTCAAGGTCGACGTCGCCTATGGCGGCAATTACTACGCGATCATCGAGCCGCAAGGACCCTATGCGGGGCTCGATTCGCTCGGCGCAGCGCGCATTCTCGAACTGAGCCCCATCGTGCGCCGTCTGATGCGCGAGAAGGTCGAGCCCGTGCACCCGCTCGATCCGACCATCCGCGGCGTGAGCCATGTGCTGTGGGCGGACAAGCCCATGAGCGAAGGCGCGGACGGCCGCAACGCCGTGTTCTATGGCGAGCGCGCGATCGATCGCAGCCCCTGCGGCACGGGAACCTCCGCGCGGCTCGCCCATCTCGCTCACAAGGGTAAGCTGAAGCCGGGCGACCGCTTCGTGCATGAAAGCTATATCGGCACCCGCTTCATCGGCCGCGTCGAGGAAACGACGAGTCTGGGCGGCCATCCCGCCATCGTCCCTTCCATCGAAGGCAGCGCGATCGCGACAGGCTATAACCAGATCTGGATCGACGACGAGGATCCGTTCTGGCGCGGTTTTCAGGTGGTCTGAGAGCGATCGGCCATTGCTCTTTCTATCCCTCTCGTTGTCACGGCCCGCCACAGCGGGCCGCCCAGGTGAAACCTGTTTGACGTGCAAATGCGGAGTTCGGACTGTATGTTTTTTTAAAAGGTCGTAGGCGCGTCATCTGGATGGCCCGCTTTTGCGGGCCATGACAGCGAAGAGTAAAAGAATCGCAGCTTTCGGCCGTCGATCGCAGACAGGAGAACATCTTGGACGAGCTCGATATCCGAGGACGCTGGTTTGTCGATGCGCAGGGTCGTCGAGTCATCCTGCGCGGGGTCAATCTCGGCGGCGATTGCAAGGTGCCCTATCCCGACGGGGGAACGAACACGCCGTCCGACTTTCACGATCATCGCGAAGTCTCGTTTATCGGACGGCCCTTTCCGCTCGCCGAAGCACGCGAACATTTCGGTCGGCTGAAACATTGGGGCTTCAATTGCCTGAGGCTGCTCACGACCTGGGAAGCGGTCGAGCATGCGGGACCGAGCATTCTCGACGAAGCCTATCTCGATTATTTTGCCGAGGTTTCGCGGCTGGCCGGCGAGTTCGGCCTCTACCTGTTTATCGATTTCCACCAGGACGTCTGGAGCCGCATGTCGGGCGGAGACGGCGCGCCGGGCTGGACCTTCGAAGCGGTCGGTCTCGACTTCACCAAATTTCATGCGGCCGACGCCACGCATGTGATGCAATACAAATACGATTACGCGCGCGGCGGGCGGCAGGAAGACAGCTATCCGCAAATGACCTGGTCCGCGAATTCGCATCTGCCCGCGACCGCCATCATGTGGACCTTGTTCTTCGCCGGCCGCGACATGGCGCCGGGGCTCGTCATCGACGGACTTAATGTGCAGGATTATCTGCAAGCGCATTATGCGGGTGCGATGCGCGCGATCGCGGAACGCGTGAAAGACCAGAAGCATGTGTTGGGTTTCGACACTTTGAACGAACCGGGTGCGGGCTATATCGGGCAGAAACTGACCTATCGCCATTTGGCGCCGTCGCCGGAAAATCCCGAGCGGCCGCGGCCGGGTGTCGCGATGAGCCCGCTCGATGGACTGCTGATTGCGCGCGGCGTTCCCCGCACCGTGCCGTTTCTCGCCTGGGATGCCGAGACGCGCAGCATGCGGCAAACGAAGGAGGTCACGCTCAATCCCAACGGAATTTCGATCTGGCGAAGCGGCGCGGCGTGCCCTTTCGAACAGGCCGGTGCCTACGATTCCGCGCGCCGAAACCCGCCCAACGAGACCTTCTTTACCCATGGCGGCGACCGCGAACTTCAACTCGAATGCGATTATATGCGCCCGTTCTTCGCGCACGTAACGGACACCGTGCGCAGCGTGAAGCCGAACTGGCTGATCTTCGCGGAGGTCGAGCCGCATCGCGTGTTCACCGGCCACGGCTTTCCACCGGGCATGCCGCCGCGCACGGTCAATGCGAGCCATTGGTACGATCTCGCAACCCTCGGCTCCAAGCGCTTCAATCCGCGCGAGTTGCGCGACGCGCCCGACGCGAGCGCGGCCGAAACTGCGGTCGCCGATCGCTTTACGAGCCAGCTCGCCAATATCGCGAAGGCCGCCGATGCGCTGGGGCCGGACGGTGCGCCGACCCTGATCGGCGAATTCGGAATTCCATTCGATCTCGACGAAGGCGCGGCCTATGCCGCATGGACCGCAGGCGACCGCTCGTCCGCGCCGTGGGAAAAGCATGTGCTCGCGCAGAGCCTGATGTATGACGCGATGGACCGGTTGTTCCTGTCGTCGACGCAGTGGAACTACACGGCATCGAACCGCAACGACGCGAGCGCAGGCGATAACTGGAACCAGGAAGACCTTTCGATCTACTCGCGCGATCAGAGCACGGGCGACAACGACGTCAATTCGGGCGGACGCGCAATCGACGGCTTCTCGCGGCCCTATGCGCGCCGCATCCAGGGCGAACCGAAAGAAATGTGGTTCGATCGGAAGCGAAAACTGTTCCGGCTGGTGTTCGTTGCCGATCCGTCCATCGCGGCCGTGACCGAAATTTATACGCCGCGCGGATATTTTCCCCACGGTGCGCGCATCCACGCTCCCGGCTGCCACATCGTCTCGCAAGCCAATGGCATCGTTCTGTTGGCGGCCGACGGCGCCGGCGAGCGGATCGTCACCTTGAGCGCCGTCTGATGAGTTCAGCCGATGCGTTGACCATCGGGCAACGTCTCGAAGCCCTGCCCGTCACGCGTGCGACCTGGACGCGCGTAGCGTTGCTGTCGCTCGGCGGCTTCTTCGAATTCTACGACATGTTCCTGTCCGGCTATGTGGCGCCGGGATTGGTCCGCAGTCACATCCTGACAACCTCGACTCCGGGTCTGTTCGGAACCAGCGGGATTGCGGGTTTCGTCGCGGCGCTGTTCGCGGGGCTGTTTCTCGGCACCGCATTGTTCGGATTCGTTTCCGATCGATTCGGACGACGCACGATCTTCACGTTCTCTCTTCTCTGGTACATCGTGGCCTCCGCCATCATGGCGTTCCAACGCGACGCATTCGGTCTCGATCTGTGGCGTTTCCTGGCCGGCATCGGCATCGGCGTCGAGCTGGTGACCATCGACACCTACATCGCGGAACTGGTGCCGAGCGCAATCCGCGGACGTGCATTTGCCGTCAATCAGGTGCTGCAATTCACTGCCATTCCCATCGTGGCATTTCTCGCCTGGGCACTCGTACCGCATACCCCGCTGGGCTTCGACGGCTGGCGCTGGGTGGTGCTGATCGGTTCGGTCGGCGCGGGTCTCGTCTGGTGGGTGAGATTGCGGGTGCCCGAAAGCCCGCGTTGGCTCGCACAACGCGGACATCTGAAGGAAGCTGAAGCGATCCTTGCGCGGTTCGAAGCGGAAGCGGGCTCGACCGCGCGTCCGATTGCGGACAGACCATCCGAAGCCGAAGAGACGACAGGCAGCTTCTGGGAAATCTGGAGCGCGCCGTATCTCACCCGCACTCTGATGCTGATCGTGTTCAATCTGGTGCAGACCGTCGGCTTTTACGGCTTCAACAATTGGGTGCCGGCCTTCCTGATCCATCAGGGCATCGCCGTCACCACCAGCCTCGGCTACACCTTCGCCATTGCGATCGCAGCACCCTTCGGGCCGCTATTGGCCGTGCCGTTTACCGACAGGTTCGAACGCAAATGGCTGATCGTGGGAGGTGCGTTCCTCGTGGGCCTGTTCGGCCTCGCATTCGCGCAGATGCGCACGGCCATTCCACTGATCGCGTTCGGCGCGGCGCTCACGCTCGCCAACAATGTGATGTCGTTCTCGTTCCACGCCTATCAGGCGGAACTGTATCCCACGCGCATCCGCGCGCTGGCCGTCGGCTTCGTCTATTCCTGGAGCCGGCTCTCCGCTGTGTTCAGCGCGTTCGTCATCGCGTTCTTTCTCGACCGCTTCGGCGTGACAGGCGTGTTCTCGCTGATCGCGGCCTGCATGCTGGTGGTGATGCTCTCGATCGGAATTTTGGGCCCACCCACGAGCCGCCGCGCGCTGGAGCAGATTTCAAATTAGTTTTTCCCCTCTACCCCGTAGGGGGAGAGGGCAGGGTGAGGGGGTGCTCATGCAGCACTTGAGCTTCGAAAGATTTGACTTTGTACAAACACCCCCTCACCACTCGCTGTCGCTCGTCGCCTCTCCCCCGATGTGGAAGAGGCTAAAAAACACCAAATCGCCGCAGCACATTTCTTGTGATCCTGGTGATGAACGGATCGCCTGCCTTGAGGCCGTGTGCCCATTCTGTCGTGGCGCCGTTGAAGACCTCGCCACGCCCGCGTTCGAACGACGACATCGCGGCGTGGCCGCGCAGAAGGCGCTGCTGCGATGCTTCGCTCGCATCGCCATAGACGATCCCGGC
>JBEKDC010000283.1:0-4883 GCA_050014535.1 Rhizomicrobium sp. | reverse complement strand
CACCGCCAGCGAAAAGACGAGAACGACCGCAGTATTTGTCTTGATCATGCCTGACCCCGGTTCCCACGACTATAGAACCCGATCTGCTGCCGGCAAATCGGTCGATGCCTTAAGTCCCAAAGTCAGGTGCGAAGCCAATTTTCGGGAATAACCAGCCACGCACAGCGGCTGGAATCGCTCGCCGAAAGATAGGGGTTGGGCAACGGGTCGTCGACAAAGCAACCGCCTGCGATTCCCGTCTGGTCGGGCAGGAAGCCGAAACTTTTCCAATAGAGCGTCGTGCCGCAACGGGTGCAGAAGAAGCGGTTGTAACCCGCATCGCCCTCTTTCGCATACACATTGAACGCGCCACGCCTGGCGACGATCTGTGCGTCGGGAAAATAGGCCGACCAGCCGAACGCGCTGCCGGTTCGCTTCTTGCAACTCGAGCAATGGCAGATGCCGTTCAAGGTCGGCTCGCCCGATACTTCGATCGAGCAGTCCCCACAACAGCATTGCGCGGTTCGCGTTGCACCCGCCGCCATGGCTCTCTCAGCCCTTCAACGCCGCCGCGCGCGGCTCACGCCATCTTCTTCTTGAGATTGTCGTCTACCTCGTCCAGGAACCCTTCCGTCGTCAGCCATTTCTGATCGGGGCCGATGAGGAGGGCCAAGTCCTTGGTCATGAATCCGGCTTCGACCGTTTCCACGCACACCTCTTCGAGCGCATGGGCGAATTTCGCCAGACGCTCGTTGGAATCGAGTTTGGCGCGATGGGAAAGCCCGCGTGTCCAGGCGAAGATCGACGCGATGGCGTTGGTCGAGGTCGCCTTGCCCTTCTGATGCTCGCGGTAATGGCGCGTCACCGTGCCATGGGCCGCTTCCGCTTCCATCGTCTTGCCGTCTGGCGTGAGCAGCACGCTGGTCATCAGACCCAGCGAGCCGAAGCCCTGCGCAACCGTGTCGGATTGCACGTCGCCGTCGTAATTCTTGCACGCCCACACATAGCCGCCGCTCCATTTGAGCGCGGAGGCAACCATGTCGTCGATCAGCCGATGCTCATAGGTGATGCCGGCTTCCTTGAATTTGGCTGCGAACTCCGCCTCGAACACTTCCGCGAACAGATCCTTGAAGCGGCCGTCATAGGCTTTGAGAATCGTGTTCTTGGTGGAAAGATAGACGGGATATCTGCGACCCAGCCCGTAATTCATCGAGGCGCGAGCGAATTCGCGGATCGATTCGTCGAGGTTGTACATCGCCATCGCGACGCCGCCGCCGGGGAAATCGTACACCTCGTGCTCGATCGTCTTGCCGTCCTCACCCACGAATTTGATGGTGAGCTTGCCCTTGCCCGGCACGCGGAAATCGGTGGCGCGGTACTGGTCGCCGAAGGCGTGACGGCCGACGACGATGGGCTGTGTCCAGCCTGGCACCAGCCGCGGCACGTTCTTGCAGATGATGGGCTCGCGGAAGATCACTCCCCCAAGGATATTGCGGATGGTCCCATTGGGCGATTTCCACATCTTCTTCAGATGGAATTCTTCGACGCGCGCTTCGTCCGGGGTGATGGTGGCGCATTTGACGCCCACGCCCACCCGCTTGATCGCTTCCGCCGATTCCACGGTGACGCGGTCGTCGGTCTTGTCGCGATTCTCGATTCCCAGATCGAAATATTCGAGCTTGATGTCCAGATAGGGCAGAATCAGCTTCTTCTTGATGAGGTCCCAGATGATGCGGGTCATCTCGTCGCCGTCGAGTTCGACGACCGGGTTTTGAACCTTGATCTTGTCCATGAGGGTCCTCTGGAAGGGCGAAGCGGGGACGCTATAGCGAGCGCGGGAACCAAGGTCAAAGCGGCGATTTGGAGCGGGCGCCCCGCAATGTGCTAGAGATTTCGCCGATCGCCACCCCCCTGAAAGGTTTCGCCATGTCTCTCATTCTGACCCAGGAAATCAAAGACCTCGTCAACAATGGGCTGGTCAGCGGCAATCCGCTGCTGCTCGCGGTGGTGACGCCGGAAAACAAGCCCGTCCTGTCCTTCCGCGGCTCGACGCAGGTCTATAGCGACGACCAGCTCGGCCTCTGGATCCGCAACACCGCCGGCGGAACGATTGAGGCGCTGCGCAAGAATCCGAATGTCGCGATGATGTATCGTTCCGCCACCACTCCCCTGCTGCAGTTTCAGGGCCGCGCGCGCATTGCGACCGATGCGGCCGAGCGCAATCGTGTGTTCGAGAATTCGCCGGAACGCGAGCGCAACTCCGATCCCGAGCGCAAGGGTAATGCTCTCATTATCGATCTGGACAAGGTCGAAGGCGTGCTGCGCTTCGGCGCCGACGGACCGGTCTTCGCCAAACTGGCGCGCTGACACGAACGCGATGACGGCCCCGTCCATCATTCTCTCGCGTCCGCAGCTTGGCGAAAATATCGGCGCGGCGGCGCGCGCGATGGCGAATTTCGGCCTGGAGGATCTGCGTCTCGTTGCGCCGCGTGACGGCTGGCCGAACGAGAAGGCCAACCACATGGCGGTGGGTGCAGCCTTCGTCAACGAGAAGGCGCGCGTGTTCCAGACACTCGAGGAAGCGCTCGGCGATCTCAATCTCGTCTATGCGACGACGGCGCGCGACCGCGGCACCACCAAGGAAGTGCTCACTCCCGAAGAAGCGGCGAAGCGTCTGCGCAAGGCCGCGGCGCGCGGCGAGAAGACGGGCATCCTGTTCGGCAATGAGCGCGCGGGCCTCGACAATGACGAGATATCTCTCACCGATGCCGTGATCACGGTGCCCACCTCCGAATTCACGTCGCTCAATCTGGGTCAGACGGTGCTGGTGACGGCCTATGAGTGGTTTCGCGCGGGAGACCGCACGCCGCCCGCGCGCATCGAGCATGGCCCCTATCACCGCAAGCCGACCCGCGAAGAGATGTTCGGGCTGTTCGACCATCTGGAGCGCGAACTGGCGGAAAGCGGGTTTCTCTACCCGCCTGCCAAATACGACACGATGGTGCGCGCCATCCGCGCCACGGTCCACCGCGCGAAGCTGACCTATCAGGAAGTCCAGACCTTGCGCGGCATGATCGTGGCCCTGGTGAAGAACAAGCACCGGGTGCGCAAATGAGCGCGGGCCACCTTTTCAAACGGGCAAACGTCCCCTAAGTTCAGGGGGCAACAAGATTCGAAAGGAGGTGATCCAGTGTCTCATTGTCACCATTGGCGGCCGTCGGATGCCGCGAGCTGGATCCTCGTCTCTAGGGGGGTCTGCGCCGCGTAATTGCGACGCGCTTAAGCGGTTCCCGTTACGGAGCCGCAGCCTGACAATGGAGGGGCCGCCCGGGGAAACCCGCTGGCGGCCTCTCGTCTTTTTGGCGGGCTTGCGCAGGGGCCGCCGGGATTTGCTATAAGGCCCGCGGGAGGTTGGTGACGGACGAAGCAGTCGCCAACCCGGTCAGGTCCGGAAGGAAGCAGCCGTAACGAATCCGCTTCGGGTCTTTGCCGGCCTCCCGCCTTTCCTCCGCGCTCTTGGAATCCCGACCTGCGCCACCACATTGCGGCGTGCGCGAAGTGATGCGCAGGTGGGCCAGAAAGTTGGCCTTCGCGAGCGCCGGCTTGCTATAGTCGGGACCGCTCATTTCTTCCCGGAAATCATGGACGAGACAGAAGGACCATCGCTCGGGCTTGCGCCCACTTTGCCTCCCTTGGCGAAGGCCGAGGCCTATCGGGTGCTGGCGCGCAAATACCGTCCGCAGGATTTCACCGGCTTGATCGGGCAGGACGCGCTCGTCCGCACGCTGAAGAACGCGTTCGCCACTGGGCGTATCGCGCATGCCTTCATGCTCACGGGCGTGCGCGGCGTGGGCAAGACGACGACGGCACGCATCATCGCGCGCGCGCTCAATTGCGAAGGCCCCGACGGCAAGCGCAAGGAGCCGACGATCCAGCCTTGCGGCGTATGCGAGCCCTGCATCGCGATCGCCGAATCGCGGCATGTCGATGTCCAGGAGATGGACGCAGCATCCCGCACGGGCATCGACGACATCCGCGAGATCATCGAAGGCGTGCGCTACGCGCCGGCCAGCGCGCGCTACAAGGTCTATATCATTGACGAAGTGCACATGCTCTCCAAGCAGGCCTTCAACGGTTTGTTAAAGACGCTCGAAGAGCCGCCCCCCCATGTGAAGTTCATTTTCGCCACCACGGAAATCCGCAAGGTGCCCGTGACTGTGCTGTCGCGCTGTCAGCGTTTCGACCTTCGTCGAATCGAGACCGACGAACTCGTGGCCCATCTGGAATCCATTTCGCAAAAGGAAAGCGTCAATATCGAGCGCGCGGCGCTGGCGCTGATCGCGCGCGCCGCCGAAGGCTCCGTGCGCGATGCGCTGTCCTTGCTCGACCAGGCCATTGCGCATGACGAAGAGCACGCCATCACGGCAGAAAGCGTGCGCGACATGCTGGGGCTGGCGGACCGCGGACGGATTCTCGATCTGTTCGAGAAGACGATGGGCGGCAAGGTGCAGGAGGCGCTGGCCGGTCTTACGGAATTGTACGACCGCGGCGCCGATCCGCTGGTGGTGATGCAGGACCTGCTCGAGACCACGCATTTCCTCACGCGCGTCAAGGTGGCACCCGGCGCGGAAGGGTTTTTCGACGGCGGCTCCGGCGAAGCCAAGCGCGCGGCCGAAATCGCGACCAAGCTGCCGGTGCCCGCGCTGACGCGCGCCTGGCAAATCCTGCTCAAAGGATTGTTTGAGGTGCGCGACGCCGTGCGCCCGATCGCTGCCGCCGAAATGGCACTGATCCGGCTCGCTTATGCCGCCGACCTTCCGCCGACCGACAAGCTCGTGCGCGAGCTGATGGATACTGCGTCCCGGCCTCCCCTTGAGGGAGGGTCGAAATCTGCGAGCGCAGCG
>JBEKDC010000282.1:0-4942 GCA_050014535.1 Rhizomicrobium sp. | reverse complement strand
GCCCACCGCATGGGCATCTCCGGCGTGCCGACCTTCATCTTCGAACACAAATACACGATTTCCGGCGCCCACGACTCCGACAAGATCGTCCGCGTGATCGACAAGGTGATGTCGGAGGCGGCGTAAAATTTCATGGATCGTCCGACGGAAGAATGACTCACGCGGAGGCGCGAAGAACGCGGAGAAAAAGATTCACCACTGAGGCACGGAGAAAAAGGGAGAAGAAGAGGAGAACCTTCTTGCGCGCATTCGCGCGCGACTCACTTCTTCTCCGTGATCTCCGTGGCTCCGTGGCTCCGTGGTGAATTTCTTTTGACCGCGGCTCCTCGACTCCGCATGCCCATTTTAGGCGACTTCTCAGAGCTCAATCAAATGACCCGACGGTGATTTACGCCGCGTCGGCGACGACCCGGTTGCGGCCGTCGCGTTTGGCGCGATAGAGCGCCTGGTCGGCGCGGTGGAGCAGCTTGTCGGCGGAATCGTCTGCGCTGTCGGACGCCGCGATGCCGATGCTGATCGTGATGTTGAGCTTGTGCGGCGCGCGGCTGATGGTGAACGGCGTCGTCTCGACGCTCTGGCGCAGGCGCTCGGCCACCGCGTAGGCGAATTGCAGATCGGTATCGGGCATCACGACCACGAATTCCTCGCCGCCGTAACGGCAGGCGAGATCGATGCCGCGCACATTGGCTCCTATGCGGCCGGCGAATTCGCGCAATACTTCGTCGCCGATGTCGTGGCCGTGCAGGTCGTTGACCGCCTTGAAATGGTCGATGTCGAAAATCAGGAAGGCGAGCGGCTTGCCGGATTTCTGCGCACCGGCGATCAACGTGTCGAGATGCCGGCTCATATAGCGCCGATTGTGCAGGCCCGTGAGCTGGTCGGTGATCGCCATCTCGAGGCTGAGCTGCACATTGTGGCGCAGGCGATCGGCATAGCGCTTCTTGCGCAGCTGGGTGCGCACGCGCGCGATCAACTCGTTCTTGTCGACCGGACGGGTCAGGTAATCGTTCACACCCATTTCGAGCGCCTGCGTCAGCTTGCGGCGGTCGCCATCGCTCACCAGCACGAGAATGGGTACGTTTCGGCCTTCGGGCAGCGAGCGCAGCTGCGAGCACAGCCGCAAGCCGTCGAAGCCGCGCAGGCCCAGGCTCACCACGATCAGGTCGAAATCGCCGCCGCGCACACGCACGAGCGCTTCCTCGAACGAATCGACGGCGAACACTTCGTTGGCCGGCTGAAGTGCTGCGGAGAACCACGCCACGGATTCGGGGCGGTCTTCGATGATCAGGATGCGGCCGGGCGGCGCGCCTTCGGCCAGCGAGGTGGCAGGATCGACGAGGCCCATGTTCTGGCCGGTCGTCTCGCGCATGCGCAATTCGTCGGTCATCATCTTGAGCCGCACGAGACTGCGCACACGGGCGAACAGTGCGGAATCGTCCACCGGCTTGGTGAGGAAGTCGTCGGCGCCGGCATCGAGACCGGCTACGCGGTCGGCCGACTGGTCGAGCGCCGTCACCATCACGACCGGCACATGCGCGGTCTTGGGATTGTGCTTGATGCGGCGGCAGACTTCGAAACCGTCCATGCCCGGCATCATCACGTCGAGCAGCACGATATCGGGATCGCACTCCTCGATCTTGCCCAGCGCCTCTAGCCCGTTGAACGCGGTGACGACCTCGAAATATTCGGCCGTCAGCTTCGCTTCAAGCAGCTTGACGTTGGACAGGATGTCATCGACGACGAGAACCCGCGCGGTCATGGCAGTCAGCCGATGAAGCGGCGCACGGTATCGAGAAAGCTCGTCACGGAGATGGGTTTGGAGATGTAGGCCTCGCAACCGCCTTGGCGAATCACTTCCTCGTCGCCCTTCATGGCGAAGGCCGTGACCGCGACGACGGGAATCGCCTTCAACGAATCATCTTCCTTGAGCCATTTGGTGACTTCGAGGCCGGAGACCTCGGGGAGCTGGATATCCATCAGGATCAGGTCGGGGCGGTGTTCGCGCGCGATATCGAGCGCTTCCATGCCGTCCTTGGTCTGAAGGATGTTGTAGCCATGTGCGTCCAGAAGATCGTGGAAGAGCTTCATGTTGAGCTCGTTGTCCTCGACGATCAGGACTGTCTTCGCCTTAACGTCCATTGTGCGATTCTCCACGACCCGGCCATACCCAATCTGGCGCAGCCTGCCCGTGGCATGAATGCCTGTGGCGGCCTTTGCGTTGGCTAGTATTAGGCGCGATGTCTTAACGCTCCCTTGACGATATGGCCCCAGACACCCCTTTCTTGCGGCTCAAATACCCTTGAAATGGAAGGGAAAACGGGGAGATAGCGGACAAAAGCCTTGGTGGTACAGTTCCCCCGCTCGAGGCTCGTGCGGAAACGGAGGAAACCGGCTTCACGATGCGTGGCTCATTCACTCCGGAAGCGGCCGAGGTCGTCGCCCTCAAGGGCCTCGCTTGGCTCGCCGCCATGCCCAACGATATCGACCGATTCCTGAATGATTCGGGTGTCGAGGTAGGGGAATTGCGCAAGCGGGCGAGCGAGCTGGAGTTCCTCGCGGCCGTCATGGATTTCTTGCTGGCCGACGACAAGCTTCTGACCGGCTTCTGCGACGCCGAAAATTTCGATCCCAGGGACATTCATCGCGCGCGCCGCGCGCTGCCGGGTGCGCATGATTCGTGAACCCATCTTCTATACCGACGCCGCGACCGTGCCGCTGTCGCGCGAGCGGCCGCTGTTGATCCTGGACGCCGACGAAGTGCTGCTGCATTTCGCCGAAGGGTTCGATCGCTTCCTCGCCGCGCGGGGCTGCTACCTCGATTTCGTCAGCTATCGCCTGCACGGCAATGTCCGGCGCCGGGATGACGCGACGGCCCTGCTCGACGTCGAAGTGTCGGCGCTGCTCGATGAGTTTCGCGGCGATCTCGACTCGCTGGAAGCCGTCGAGCATGCCGTCGGCGTCGTGGCCGGATTGCGGCCGCAGATCGACGGGGTGGTGCTGTCGAATGTGAACCCGTCCCAGGCGCAGGCCAGGTTGCGCAACCTGGTTGCGCTCGGATTCGACATGCCGCTGGTGATCAATGGCGGGCCAAAGGGTCCGGCAGTGAAGACGCTTGCCGCGCGCGCGGGACGACCGGTGTTCTTCGTCGACGACGTTCCCAACCATCACGCGTCTGTGGCCGAATTGGCGCCGGACGTCTTCCGTATCCATCTCGTGGGCGACAGGCGGTTGAAGCCGCTTCTGCCGGTGTCGCCGCACGCACATCTGCGCGCCGCCGATTGGCAGGAGGCGGACGCCTTCATTCGCGCCACGCTCGCGGACAGGGATTGATCTTGCGCATCGGCATCGACCTCGGCGGTACCAAGATCGAGATCGTCGCGCTGGACGATGACGGCGAGGTCTGCTTGCGCGAGCGCACGCCGAC
Source organism: Rhizomicrobium sp. (assembly GCA_050014535.1). Classification (GTDB taxonomy): domain Bacteria; phylum Pseudomonadota; class Alphaproteobacteria; order Micropepsales; family Micropepsaceae; genus Rhizomicrobium. Next base: position 1,518 of record JBEKDC010000282.1, on the reverse strand, counting down.
GCCAAAGACCGGCTATGACGATACGATCCGCGCCATGCGCGATCTCGTTGTCGGCGCTAAAGCGCGGCTCGCCGGCCCGGCCAGCGTTGGTGTCGCGATTCCGGGCACCATCAGCACGCTCACGGGCCTCGTGAAAAACGCGAACTCGACCAATCTGATCGGCCATCCGCTGGACAAGGATCTGGCCGCCGCCATCGGCCAGCCCGTGCGCGTCGCCAATGACGCGAATTGCTTTGCACTCTCCGAGGCAACGGATGGTGCTGCCGCGGGCGCGGATATCGTGTTCGGCATCATCGCGGGCACAGGCGTGGGCGGCGGCGTCTGCGTCGGCGGTCGCGTGCTGACCGGCGCGCATGCCATCGCGGGCGAGTGGGGCCACAATCCCCTGCCTGCGCCGCGGCCCGACGAACTTCCGGGACCCGTCTGCTATTGCGGCAAGATAGGCTGCATCGAAAGCTGGTGCTGCGGGCCGGCACTGATGGCGCAGTTCGAACGCCGCACGGGACGCAAACTCTCCGGCACAGAGATCGCGGCGACCGCGGCATCGGGCGACGCCGAAGCGAGCGCCACGATGGAGCTTTACTTTGATCGCTTCGCGCGCGCCATCGCCGGCCTCGTCAACATTCTCGATCCCGACGCAATCGTGTTCGGCGGCGGCCTTTCCAACATCGATGCGCTCTACAGCGAATTGCCGCCACGCGTCGAACGCTATGCCTTCACGCCGGAAGGCCACACGCGTATCGTCAAGAACAAATATGGCGATTCCAGCGGCGTGCGCGGCGCGGCCTGGTTGTGGCGCGAGGATGAGATCGCCCGCGGCGCGGCCGGATGAGCGCGTTCTGCCGCGATTGCCTGGGCGATGTCGCCAGCGGCGCGACACGCTGCAAGGCCTGCGGCAGCCGGAGGATCGTGGCGCACGCCGAACTCGACAGCTTGAGCATCGCCCATATCGATTGCGACGCGTTCTATGCTGCCATCGAGAAGCGCGACGATCCTTCGCTGCTCGACAAGCCCGTCATCGTCGGCGGCGGCAAGCGCGGCGTGGTGTCGACGGCCTGCTATGTCGCGCGCACCTTCGGCGTCAAATCCGCCATGCCGATGTTCCAGGCACGGAAGCTGTGCCCGGATGCGGTGATCGTCCGGCCCAACATGAGAAAATATGCGGAAGCCGCTCGCGCAGTGCGCGCGCTCATGCGCGAGTTGACGCCGCTAGTCGAACCGCTGTCGCTCGACGAAGCCTATCTCGATCTCTCGGGCACCGAACGCTTGCACGGCCTCACGCCCGCGAAGACCATGGCAAAACTTGCGAAGCGGATCGAAAACGACATCGGCATCACGGCCTCGATCGGGCTCAGCCACAACAAATTCCTCGCCAAGCTCGCCTCCGAACTTGACAAGCCGCGCGGCTTCGCCGTCATCGGCAAGGCGGAAGCGAAGATGTTCCTGCGCGACAAGCCCGTGGGCTTCATTCGCGGTGCGGGCAAAGCTCTGCAGGCACGGCTCGCGAAAGACGGCATT
>JBEKDC010000281.1:0-4955 GCA_050014535.1 Rhizomicrobium sp. | reverse complement strand
CCGCGCGTCGAATTTCATGGCGGCGAATTTCGCAGGCGGTGCGCTGCCGGCAAAGACGCTCCAGCGTCCCATCACGGTGTCGTCGTCCTGGCCCAGCATCCGGTCGAGCGCGCGGCCGTCGCCGTCGAGTTCGCGGGTGAACCGCGTATCGCCGTCGCTTTGCCAGGTGCCGATCAGATAGTCATGCACGGTCGCGATGCTGGGAGCCGCGGGCTGAACCGGTACCGGCTTCGAAGCAGGCGGAATGTTTTGTGCCGCAGCCATCGGCGCGGCCGCCAGCAGCCCGACCGACATGAGAACGATCGACTGGCCGAGCGCCGTCCGGATTTTCCGCATGTGCCGTCTCCCGCCTGCCCCCGGGGGAATCCTCGTCCGGTTCCGCCGCGCAATCAATTGTCCATTTTGGCCAAGCAAAAGGGCCGGAGAAGCTCCGGCCCCCTGCACATAGTTCAATTCGCCGAAGGTTCAGGGCGACTGTGTGGCAGGCGCGGTGTAAGGCGTGAACGGCCCCAGCGTGCACGTTTCACCCGACTGGATCACGCTGATCGCCTGCGAATTGCCGCACACCTCGTCGACATGCGAGACATAGGAGAAGCCGTGATACATCAGCATCGGGCAGCGCTCCTTCAGCGTGTTTTTCCAGATCGTTCCGTTCTTCATGTAAAACAGGATGGTGCTCGGATCGACGGTCTTGGTGTGGTCGATCTGATGGGGCGTGAGACAGACGGGACCGACACCCGTATTCATCGTGTGATCGGGTGCGTTTTGCGCCAAAGCGGCGCCCAGCGAAAGTGTTGCGCCGAGCGACAGTGCGGCGACTGCGATGGATCTCATGATCGCTCTCCTCAATTGGCCCTCGCGACGCGCGATTGTCGACCGGTCTCGCCCGACCTGCAATCGCCCACGCGATCACGAAACAGTGCCTGGACCTTACATATTCGTCTTGGGCGGCGGCGTGTAGGGTTCGAGCGGCCCCATCGAGCAGACCGAACCGGAGCGGATCACGCGGATGATCTGGACGTTCGGGCAGATGTCGTCCGGAGGCGTCGCCACGAAAGAGAAGCCGTTGAACGAGATTTGCGGGCACAGCGAGCGCAGCTTGCTCTGCCAGATTTTTCCGCCGCGCATATAGATCAGGATGGTGCGGTCGTCCGGCGCCTTGGTGTGGTCGATGTCCTGGCTGTGCAGGCAGAGCGGCGGCGCGTCTGCCGGCGGAGGCGGGGTTTGTGCGACGGCAGTCGAAGCAACCAGGGCGGTTGCGGCCGCGGCAAGAATGGCGAGGGATTTCATCGGCAGATTCCTTCTTCGAACTTCGCCCCTGCCCTCTTATACCATAACGCTCAACTGTGAGGACTGTCGTTCTTCTCGGGCGGAAAGTCGTTGTTGGTGTCCGGCGGCGGCGGGTCGTCCGTGTTGGTGTCGGGCGGATTGCCGTCGTCCAGCTTGGCCTTACCGACGGAAGGCCGCTTCAAACCGTCATTGACCGCGCCGTCGATGTCTGTGACCGGGGCGACATCGAGGGCGTTCACGTCGTCGGTGGCCAGAAACTTTTCGGGCGGCGTCGTCACATTGTCCGGGGTATCGAGCGTCACCGGCGGCCCTTTGGCCTCGGTGGTCGGAGGCGTGATGCTGTTGGCATCGAACCTCTGAACCGAACGCTGTTCGAGCTTACTCGTCAGCAGCTCGATGTCCGACGAAGGCGTCGTATTCTGCAAGGCGTGTGCGCGTTCCAGGCAGGAATCCACCTTGGCGTCCTCCAGGCTCGGCACGTCGCAGTCGGTCTGCAGCGCCACTGTCGGGTCGGGGTCCGGCGCCATCACGTTCTGGCTCACGTCCTGGGCCGCCGCCGGAAGAACGGCGGCGCCCAGCAGCAGGACTGCCGCCGAAATCGTCGATGCGAACTGTTTCATAGTGGGCTTTATCCTCTTGCCCAAGGCGGCACTTTCCGCCCGGATGAACCGCCTTGCAAGACATTCGCCCGTCTTGACTTAACAAGCGGCCTTCCCGATGGTCCCCGGCTCTTTACCCAACCGGAGAAAGCCAGTGTCTGCGCCGCATTCCGCGTCCCCGAACGTGACCGTAACCCTGCCCGACGGCAAGGCGATGACGCTCGCGCGCGGCACCACGGGTGCGGAGATCGCGGCGAAGATCGGGCCGGGCCTCGCCAAGGCGGCCCTCGCGGTGGAGGTGAACGGTCAGCCCTGGGACCTGTTCCGTCCCATCGACGGCGATGCGCGCCTGCGCATCATCACCCGCAAAGACGTGGAAGCCTTGGAAATGATCCGGCATGACACCGCCCATGTTCTGGCCATGGCGGTGCAGCAACTCTATCCCGGCACGCAGGTGACCATCGGCCCCGCGATCGACGACGGCTTCTATTACGATTTCGCGCGCGACACCCCGTTTACCCCGGACGATCTCGCGAAGATCGAAGCAAAAATGCACGAGATCGTGTCGGCCGATTTGCCGACGCGCCGCGAAGTGTGGCCGCGCGACGAGGCGGTGGCGCATTTCGAGGCTCTCGGCGAGCACTACAAGGCCGAGCTGATCCGCAGCATCCCCGCCGGCGAGGACGTCTCGATCTATTTCCACGGCGATTGGCACGACCTCTGCCGCGGCCCGCATTTCGTGTCGACGGGCAAGATCGGCCAGGCGTTCAAGCTGACCAAGATCGCGGGCGCCTATTGGCGCGGCGATTCCAACAATCCCATGCTCCAGCGCATCTACGGCACCGCCTGGCGCGACGACAAGGAACTCGCGGCCTATGTCACTAGGCTCGAGGAAGCGGAGAAGCGCGACCACCGCAAGATCGGCAAGGAGATGGAGCTTTTCACCTTCTCGCCGGATGTGGGCGCGGGCCTGCCGCTATGGATGCCGAACGGCATGGTGATCCGCCAGGAGCTCGAATTCCTCGCGTTGCAGGAAGAGCGCCGCGACGGCTATCGCCGCGTGTCCACGCCGAGCATCGCTAAGGAAGCGCTCTATCGGCGCTCGCGCCACATTCCCTACTACATGGAAGACATGTACGCGCCGCTCGACATCGACGGCGAGAATTATTTCCTGCGGCCGATGAACTGCCCGCATCATCATCTGATCTACGGCGCGACGCGGCATTCCTATCGCGAGATGCCGCTGCGCATCGCGGAATATGCGCAGGATTATCGCTACGAAGCGTCCGGCGGATTGTCCGGCCTCATGCGCGTGCGCGGCTTCTGCCAGAACGACGCGCATATCTATTGCCGCTACGACCAGGCGAAGGACGAATTCATCCGCGTGATGCGCCTGCATGCCCGCTATTACGACCTGATGGGCATCGAGGACTATTACATGCGGCTGTCGTTGCCGGATCCGGGAAATCTCGAGAAATACATCAACGAGCCCGACAAATGGCTCGCGGCGGCCGAGATTATCCGCGCGGCGATGAAAGAGTCCGGCTATCGCTATGTCGAGGCGAAAGGCGAAGCCGCGTTCTACGGCCCCAAGGTCGATTTCATGATCAAGAGCGTGATCGGGACGGAATATGCGATCTCGACCAACCAGCTCGATTTCCTCGCCACCGAAACCTTCGACCTCAAATATATCGGCGAGGACGGCAAGGAGCATCCGGTCTATGTGATCCATCGCGCGCCGCTCGGCTCGCATGAGCGCTTCACGGCGTTCCTGATCGAACACTATGCGGGCGCGTTCCCGACCTGGCTCGCGCCGATCCAGGCGCGACTCATTCCGATCAGCGAGAAGGCCGGCGAATATGCCGAAAAGGTGCGCGGACAACTGACCGACGCCCAGGTGGTGAATGGCACGGCCGGCTTGCGGGTGGACATCGACACCACCAACGAGCGCATGCAGAAGAAGATTCGCGATGCCCAGCTGCAGAAGATTCCCTACATGCTGGTGGTGGGCGAGCGGGAGGCCGAAACCGGCACGGTGGCCGTCCGCCTGCGCTCCGGCAAGGATTTGGGGGCCATGACGCTCGATTCTTTTCTCGCAAGGATCAAGCTGGAGGCCGAATCCCGCCGCGATGTGGCGGAATAGAGCTTGCGAATCCCGCGCCTTTTCCTATGCTGTCTGTGAAAGCGGGCCCGCGAGGCGGGGCCGTTTTCGCGCGTCCCGAAAAGGGTCAAACCCTGCGCGCCATAGCCCAAGAGGAATCCGACCCGTCCATGAGCCGAAATTCGTTTCGCGGGGCCGGCCAAACCTCGCGGAACTAAGGCGTTCGGCTTGGTCCGATCACAATAGGAGAGAGTCATAGTCGCCAGACGTTTTGCATCCGCCGCCCCGGCTCCGGCCAAGGACGGTCCCCGCGTAAATGAAGAGATCTTTTCCCGCACCATTCTCCTGATCGGAGACGACGGGCACAAATTCGGCGAAATCGGGATCGACGAAGGCCGCGCCATCGCGGAAGAGCGGGGATTCGACCTCGTGGAAGTGTCGCCCGAAGCAAAGCCCCCCGTCGTCAAATTGATGGACTACGGCAAATTCAAATACGAACAGCAGAAGAAAGCCGCCGAAGCGCGCAAGAAGCAGAAGGTCATCGAGATCAAGGAGATCAAGATGCGCCCGACGATCGACGACCACGATTACGAAACGAAGATGAAGGCCATGCGCCGCTTCTTCGAAGAAGGCGACAAGGTGAAAGTGACCCTGCGCTTCCGCGGCCGCGAAATGGCGCATCAGCATCTCGGCATGGAATTGCTGGGCCGCATCCAGAAGGACGTGGAGCCCATCGCCAAGATCGAGCAATTCCCCAAAATCGAAGGCCGCCAGATGATGATGGTTCTGGCGCCGAGGTAGGGAGTGCTTCTTCAATACCCCCTTCCGTCGCGCGGCTGACGCCGCGCGCCGCCTTCCCCCCGAGGGGTGAAGGCTAAGAACAAGATTTAAGCTTCGCGATTTTCTAACCTTCACCCCTCGCGTCCGGCTACGCCAAGGCTTCGCCGGACTGAGCGCACAATCCG
>JBEKDC010000280.1:0-4973 GCA_050014535.1 Rhizomicrobium sp. | reverse complement strand
GACAGTCGCCGGGACATATGCCGGACCGATGGAATGGCCCCGCCTCATGACCATTCAGAGATACGGCACCAGCCAGTTGGCCCAGCGCTGGTACACGTCCATCTGGCGGATGGGGTCGCCGGGGAAATGGCCGCCGACGGGGATCGCGTAGAACTCCGTCGTCACGTGATTGTCCCTGAGCGCGCGATAAAGACCGAAGGATTGCACGATCGGCACGCGGAAATCGCCCGTGTCAGACATGATCAGCGTGGGCGCGGTAATCTTCGCGATGGAAGAGCTGGGCGACTGTGCCCGATACGCGGCCATTCCGTCGCCGACCCAGGGTGAGCCGCCGACCTGCTCCGTGATCGTTACGTTGCCGTCGGACAGATCGTACATGTCGACCCAGTCGGTGACGGCGGCGCCGGCGACAGCAGCTTTCCAGACGGGATAATGTCCAGCGAGCCAGGTGGTCATGAATCCGCCATAGGACCAGCCCGTCACTGCCATGCGCGATGGATCGACAAACCCGCGGCTCTTGAGCCATTCGACGCCGGACATCACATCCTCGCCCGGACCTTGTCCCGCGTCCTTGTAGATCGACGAATAGAACGCATTCCCCATATTGTCGCTGCCGCGGTAATTCGGCTCGAATACGAACCAGTTATGCGCGGCCAGCACCTGCGGCACGAGACTGAACCGCTCGCGTGACGAGGAATTCGGTCCGCCGTGTATGAGGAGCACCAGCGGATAGCGCGTGCCCGCCTGATAGTCCTTGGGATAAGTCAGAACGCCGTCGAAGGTACGCCCATGCGGTCCTTGCCAAACGATCGTTTGCGATCGCGCCAGCGAGAGATCCTTGAGCGCCGCATTCTCCTGCGTCAGCGCCGCGGCCGCGCCGCCGCCGGAGGGCACGACATAGAGTTCGGCCGGATCGGTCGCCGTCTGGCCGACAAACGCAATGGTGTGTCCGTCCCGGCTGACGGCCACATCCATCCAGTAGCCGTTGGTCGGCACCACGCCGCCGAGATTGATCGGCGTAACGCCGCCGTCGAGCGCGAGCCTCCACATTCCCACCGTGGTATCGACGTTGCCGCCCACCAGCAGCGATTTGCCGTCGGGCATCCATGCCGTCAGGAACACGTTCTTGTCGAGTTTCTGGCCGATGTCCCGCCCGACGCCGCCCGCGAACGGCGCCAACCACACATCCTGGAAATTCCACGGCTTCGCATCGCGGTTGCGCCAATAGGCGATGGTCGCGCCGTCGGGCGAGATTTCCGGATAGCCTTCCAGCGTCGTATCGCCGGTGACCGCGCGAATCTTCCCGGAAGCCACATCGAGCACCTCGATGCGGGTCAAAAATTGCTCGCCGGTCGAAGGCGTTTCCTGTCTGACGAAGACGATGGACTTGCCGTCTTTGGACCATTTGATCGGCGAGGACGGCGAACCCGGCGGTAGGCTCGAGGGCAGCGACCATGTCCCGCTCGTCAGCCTTTTTCCGACTCCGCCGATCGAAGAGATCAGCCAGATATGCGTCGGCCGCACGGCCTCCGTCATAGTGTAATCGTCGTCGCCGACTTTGAACGCCGTGCGGAATTTGTCTTCGCCTTTCAACTCGGGCTTCGGGTCGCTGACCGCATAGGCAACGGACTTGCCGTCCGGACTCCAGGCGAATTGCTCGACACCGTCCGGGCCTTTCGTCAACTGAAGCGCGTCGCCACCGTTCATCGGCATAACGAAGATTTGCGTCACCTTTTTCGCGTCCGGAGCGAGAAATGCGATCACGTCTCCCGCCGGCGACCACCGCGGCGAGGCAGCGTGCAGCCTTTCGCGTGTCAATGAACGCAATGCGTGGCGGGCGACATCGACCAGCACGATCTCAGTGCGATACTGGTCGGAATCGAGATCGGCGCGGTTTTCGACGATGGCGATGGTTTTTCCGTCCGGCGAGAATTGCGGATCGGCCAGTCGAACCGTGCGCACCAGATCGCGCACCGACACGGTCTGCGCCGCGAATCCCGATATCGGCAACAGAGCAAGAATGAGCGCGCTCGCGGCGCAAGGCTTCCAAGACATAGGTCCCCCCAGACTGACTGTAGGGCCAGCTTATGACAGATTCCCGCAAGCGGGAACCGCGCCACGGGTAGCCGGACGGTCCAGGCAAGCGCCCGGGCATGAGCTGCCTGCTTCGGATAAAAGGGGTTTGCCTGATATTGTGACGAGTGACCGACGGGGCAGGAACATGACAACACACGACAAGTTTTCACCGAGCGGACCGGCGAACTACCTCGACAATTCCGGGCGCGCCGACCGGCTGGAAGGCGGCGTGCGTCTCATCCCGATTGAGACTCCGCGGGGCAAGTACAAGGTCTGGACGAAGCGCGTCGGCAACAACCCGCGCATCAAACTCTTGCTCCTTCATGGCGGGCCGGGATGCACGCATGAATATTTCGAGGCGGCCGACTCGTATCTCCCTGCCGCCGGCATTGAATATTATTATTACGACCAGCTCGGCTCCTATTACAGCGATCAGCCGGAGCACGACGATCTGTGGGAGCTGCCGCGTTTCGTGGACGAAGTGGAGCAGGTGCGCATCGCGCTCGGGCTCGACGCGGAGAATTTCTTCCTGCTCGGTCATTCCTGGGGCGGCATTCTCGCGCTCGAATATGCACTCAGCTATCAGCGCCATATCAAGGGCCTCATCGTCTCCAACATGATGGCAAGCATTCCTGCGTATAACGCCTATGCCGAGCGTGTGCTGATGCCCGCGATGGATCAGGCCGCTCTCGCGGAGATCAAGCGGCTCGAAGCGGCAGGCCACACGCAGAACCCGCGCTACATGGAGCTGCTGATGCCGCATCACTATGAGCATCACGTGCTGCGCATGAAGGCCGATGCGTGGCCCGATCCCGTGTTGCGCACGTTCAAGCATCTGAATGCTGCTGTGTATGTGCCGCTCCAGGGGCCAAGCGAATTGGGCGCGAGCGGCAAGCTTGCGCAATGGGATCGCATGGCGCGGCTGGGCGAGATCACCGTGCCCACGCTCACCATCGGCGCCCGCCATGATACGATGGACCCGGCTTATATGCAGGCGATGGGGCGCGCGCTGAAACGCGGCCGCTACCTCGATTGCCCGGAGGGGAGCCACATGGCGATGTATGACGATCAGGTGCGCTATTTCGAAGGCCTGATCGCGTTCCTCAAGGACGTGGACGGCGGCGCGATCTAGCAGTCGAAATCTGACGCTTGGTACCCCGTTTACGCCGCGTCCCATGCTCGGCAAGACGTCCGGATTCGACTCAAAGGAGTTCTTAGACGGGCGATGGGCGCCAGCCGGCAACATTGTGCACCAGGTATCTGCATCAGCTAACCAATTGATTCAGCTGACAGCTCGTATTGGCGCGAAATTCTTGAATTTCGCAAATGCCAACGCGCCACGCGACATTCCAGATGGCCGAAGTCGCTGTGCCGAACCAATTGTTCGAAGAGATTTTGCGGTTGATCGATGGATTGCGGCCACGAGGCGTCCCGGCCTGGGGGCATGGGATTGTGCGCCACGTCTCTACCAGCTTTGTTGAGCGCCAAAATCTCACAATGCGTATGAGCATTCGCCGCATTACCCGGCTCACAAACGCCCTTTCAAAGAAGCTCGAAAATCATGCGCTCTCGGTTGCCCTCCACTACATGCACTATAATTTCTGCCGCATTCACAAATCGCTTCGCGTGACCGCTGAAATGGCCGCTGGCGTCACGCATCGCCTTTGGGATTGATGGACATAGCGGCGCCGATCGCGGCTCAGGAAGCGCCGGCGCGAAGCGCGGACCATACAAAAGCGGGCTGCGTAAAGGAGATTTCCGAATTAGGAGACTCTCGCCTAAAGGAGTACCGTGTCAAGCTTGGACTGCTCGGGGGGTGCGCAATGCGCAGCGAACAATTCAGCTTTGCAAAAGTGCTTCGTTGGAGTTCGCTCTTTCGGCGGCAATACCTTTTCCGCTGCGGCTTGGCGCTAACTCTGTTCGTTCCGCTTCACAGTGTTCGAGCGGCGACGGAGACGGTGCTCTATTCCTTTTGTTCGCAAGCAAATTGCACCGATGGCAGTTCCCCCGACGCCGGCCTGATCATGGACAGCGCGGGCAATCTCTATGGCACGACCTCCCTTGGCGGCGCGAACATTGGGTCCAGCACTGAGTACAGTGAAGGCACAGTCTTCAAGGTTGAACCTGGCGGCACCGAAACCGTGCTCTATTCCTTTTGTTCGCAAACAAATTGCACCGATGGCGCTACCCCTCAAGCCGGCCTGATCATGGACAAGAAAGGCAATCTCTATGGCACGACCTCCACTGGCGGCGCGAACATTTTGTACGTTAACTCTGCCGGAACCGTCTTCAAGCTTGAACCTGGCGGCACCGAAACCGTACTCTATTCCTTCTGTTCGCAAAACAATTGCACCGATGGCGCTGGCCCCCAAGGCAGCCTGATCAGGGACAAGAAAGGCAATCTCTATGGCACAACCTACGGAGGCGGTGCGAATGCGTTCGGTGGCGGTGGCGGTGGCGGCACAGTCTTCAAGGTTGAACCTGGCGGCACCGAAACCGTACTCTATTCCTTTTGTTCGCAAACAAATTGCACCGATGGCAGTCTCCCCAAAGCCGGCCTGATCATGGGCAGCGCGGGCACTCTCTATGGCACGACCCAGGGTGGCGGCTCGAACATTGATCTCTTTGGTGCTGGAACCATCTTCAAGGTTGAACCTGGCGGCACCGAAACCGTGCTCTATCCTCTTTGTTCGCAAGCAAATTGCACCGATGGCGTTGGCCCCCAGGGCGGCCTGATCATGGACAGCGCGGGCAATCTTTACGGCACGACCGCCTCAGGCGGCGAACACAGTGGCGGCGCAGTCTTCAAGCTTCCACCCGGCGGCGGCGCCGAAACCTGGCTCTTGTCCTTTTGTTCGACAGCAAAGTGCAGGCATGGCGCTACCCCCCTGGCCGGC
>JBEKDC010000279.1:0-4985 GCA_050014535.1 Rhizomicrobium sp. | reverse complement strand
CCGCAGCATCGACGAAGCGCTGAAGGAAGCGCGCGGTTATCTGAAACAGGGCTATCGCTTCTCCTTCGACATGTTGGGTGAGGCTGCCTACACGCGCCACGACGCGGCGCGCTATCTGGACTCCTACCGCAATGCGCTCGCAACCATCGCACGTGCCGAGCCCGATCTGGAATCGGCGGTGTTCGAACGACCGAGCATCTCGGTCAAATTGTCTGCGCTGCACCCGCGCTACGAATGGATCAAGCGCAAGCGCGTGTTCGCGGAATTGCTGCCGTCGCTGGTCGCGCTGGGCGCCGAGGCGCGCAAGGCCAATCTGGGTTTGACGGTCGATGCCGAAGAGGCCGAGCGCCTCGACTTGATGCTCGACGTGTTCGAGGCGATGGGCGAGGCGGAGCCGTTGCGCGGCTGGGACGGACTCGGCCTCGCCGTCCAGGCCTATCAGAAACGCGCGCTGCCCGTTATCGAATGGCTGGGCGAACTCGCCCGGCGCCAAAACCGGCGCATCCCCGTGCGGCTGGTGAAAGGTGCTTATTGGGACACGGAAATCAAGCGCGCGCAGGAGCTGGGGCTCGTCGACTACCCCGTGTTCACGCGCAAATCGGGAACGGACACATCCTATCTCGCCTGCGCGCGATCCTTGCTCGCGCGTCGCAGCGAAATCTTCCCGCAATTTGCGACCCACAATGCGCATACGCTTTCAGCTATCCAGGTGTTTGCCGGCGGGCGCGGCGATTTCGAATATCAACGCCTGCACGGCATGGGCGAAGCGCTTTACGAACTCTACCGCGATGTGAAGAAGCCCGAGTACGGCGGAGCCGGCACGCGCGTCTATGCGCCCGTCGGCACGCATGAGGATCTGCTTGCCTATCTCGTGCGACGGCTGCTCGAAAACGGCGCCAACACCTCTTTCGTCAACCGGCTCGCCGACGACGAAGCGCCGATCGACGAGATCATCGCCGATCCGGTCGAACATCTGGAATCGCAGCATCCGCGCGGCAGCGCGCATATCCGTAAACCCGTCGATCTTCTGCCGGGCCGCAAGAATTCGAGCGGATTTCTGTGGAGCGATCCCATGATTGCCGCGCCGATTATGGCCGAGATGGAAGCGTCGTTGCGCGAAGCGCAGCGAGCGGCGCCGATTGTTGGCGGCGTCGAACGCCAGGGAACGAGCGCGGCTGTGCGCGACCCATCAGACCGCCGCCGCACCGTCGGCGAAGTGACCGAGGCGAGTGCCGCGGATGCCAAGGATGCGCTCGCACGTGGTCACGCCGCCTATGAAAGCTGGGATCGTCTCGGCGGATCGGCCCGCGCGACGATCCTCCAACGCGCCGCCGATCTGTTCGAGAAGAACCAGGCCCATCTGATGGCGCTGGCCGTGCGCGAAGCGGGTAAGACGCTGCCCAACGCGCTGGGCGAAGTGCGCGAGGCGGTCGACTTTCTGCGCTATTACGCGGAGCGGGCGCGCGCATTGTTCGATAAGCCCGTGGCGCTGCCCGGACCAACAGGCGAGGAAAACGAACTCTCGCTGCATGGCCGCGGCGTCTTCGCGTGCATCTCGCCGTGGAATTTTCCGCTGGCGATCTTCACCGGCCAAGTTGCGGGCGCGCTGGCCGCGGGCAATGCCGTATTGGCAAAGCCTGCGGAGCAGACGCCACTCATTGCGGCCGCTTCCGTCAGGCTGATGCATGAGGCGGGTGTGCCCGGGAATATTCTCCATCTTCTTCCGGGTGACGGTCCGCGGATCGGCAACGCGCTGTTCGGCGATGCGAGACTTTCCGGAGTCGCATTCACCGGCTCGACAGAGGCGGCGACTGCCATCAACCGTGCGCTTGCGCAGCGCAGCGGACCGCTTGCAATCTTGATCGCGGAGACCGGCGGCCAGAATGCGATGATCGTGGACTCGACCGCGTTACCCGAGCAAGTGACGCGCGATGTGATCGCATCCGCCTTCGACAGCGCGGGCCAGCGCTGCTCGGCGTTGCGCGTACTATTTCTGCAGGACGACGTCGCCGACAAGATGCTTGAGATGATCCTGGGCGCGATGGACGAGATCAAGCTCGGCGATCCGATGCGCCTAGATACGGATATTGGTCCGGTGATCGACGAAGAGGCGCGCGCCAATCTCGAAGCGCATGCCACTCGCATGACCCGCGAGGCCAAGCTTCTGCGCAAGCTTGTCGTGGCGCCGGACCTTGCGAACGGCGTGTTCTTCGCGCCGCATGTGTTCGAGATTGGATCGATCGGCGCGCTGCAGCGCGAAGTGTTCGGCCCCGTCCTGCACGTCGTCCGCTACGCATCCAACAATCTCGGCGAAGTTTGCGATGCGATCAATGCGACGGGCTATGGCCTCACCCTCGGCGTGCATAGCCGCATCGAGGAAACGGCAGAGTTTGTGCGCGCGCGCATCCATGCCGGAAACATCTACGTGAACCGCAACCAGATTGGCGCGGTGGTGGGCGTGCAGCCTTTCGGCGGCGAAGGCCTGTCGGGCACCGGCCCGAAAGCCGGCGGGCCGCACTACCTTCAGCGTTTCGCGCTCGAACGCACGTACACCGTTAACACCACGGCCGCCGGCGGAAACGCAGCACTCCTCTCCATCGAGCAGGACAGAATTTAGCTTCGGCCGCGACTGATTCTCGCTTAGAGATAAGACCATGCCGGATCAGCGCGCGCATATCGTCGTCTTTGGGAATGAAAAAGGCGGGTCGGGGAAGACCACCGCGGCCATGCATGTGGCCGTGGCGCTGGCGCGCGCGGGCAAGCGCGTGGGGGCGATCGACCTCGATACGCGGCAGCGGAGCTTTTCGCGCCATCTCGAAAATCGGGCGGCTTGGCGCGACAAGAGCGCGAACACACTTGCGATGCCCGAGGCGCTGCCGTTTCCGCGCTCGCAATCGAAATCGCTCGATGCGGCGGCGGAAGAAGAGGGCAAGCGGCTGACCGCGCTTCTTGCCGACTCCGAGACACGTTTCGATTTCATCGTGATCGATACGCCCGGTGCCGATACGCAATTGTCGCGCCTGGGGCACGCGTCGGCGGATACGCTGGTCACGCCGTTGAACGACAGCTTCGTCGATTTCGATCTGCTGGCGCGCATCGACCCCGTCACGTTCGAGGTCAAGACACCAAGTCTTTACAGCGATTTCGTGTGGGACTGCCGCAAGAAGCGGTTGCTCGCGCGCAAGCCTGCGCTCGATTGGGTGGTGATGCGCAATCGCATCGCATCGACGCAGGGACGTAACAAGAAGCGGCTCACGACGGCGCTCGAAGCACTCGCCCAACGCATCGGATTTCGCGTGGCGCCGGGTTTCGGCGAGCGCGTCATTTTCCGCGAGTTGTTCCCCATGGGCCTGACCATGCTCGACCTGCCTCAACCCGGACTCGAAATTTCACTGACGATGTCTCATGTCGCGGCCCGGCAGGAGGTGCGCGAACTGCTTCTGACGCTTAAGCTGCCCGGACTCGGCGCCAAGGCAGGCACGGCCTGATACCCTTGGAAAAGCGCTCGCGACTCCCAATCTGGAGGGAGCAGACCAGGCGCGCGGAGAAGGGTTGCATATGGCAGGCAAGACCAATCTCCCATCGAACCGCTCGTCCTCGGGCGATATCGCGGCGTTCCTGCAAACGGCCGCACGCACGCCTGCGCTGAGCCAGGTCAAGGGCCGGTTGATCTTCGCGGTCGACGCCACGATGAGCCGCCAGCCCACCTGGGACCGCGCGGCCGAGATTCAGACCGACATGTTCGAAGTGGCGCAATCCATCGGCGGGCTCGGCGTGCAGCTGGTTTATTTCCGCGGCCGCGGCGAGTTCGATGTCAGCGAATGGACGACGTCCGCACGCGCGCTCGCGCAACGCATGACGGGCGTCACCTGCCGCAGCGGTTTCACGCAGCTTCGCCGGGTACTCTCGCATGCGGGCGAAGAAGCGCGGCGCACGAAGGTCGGAGCTCTCGTTTATGTCGGCGATAGCGTCGAGGAAAATGCGCAGGCGATCGCCAAGCAGGCGGGTCTTCTCGCGCTGCTGGGTGTTCCGGCCTTCATGTTTCACGAAGGTTATGACTCCAATGCCGAAGCGGTGTTCCGAGAAGTGGCGCGGCTGACCCATGGTGTGTACGCGCATTTCGACACGGGATCGGCCAAGCAATTGCGCGAGTTGCTGCAGGCGGCGGCCGTTTATGCCGCCGGCGGTGCGCCGGCGCTCAAGGATTACGGCGATCGCCTGGGCGGCGACGTGCTCAGGCTTGCGCGTGCGATGCGTCATGAGGGGTGAATGGGGCCGCTGATCCTCGGCGCGCTCGCGCTTCTTCTCATTCTCCTGTTGCTCCGCGGCTTTGTCGGTGCCGATCCGCGCTTGCTGGTGCGCAGCTTGCGCTTCTTCGCGGCGGGACTGTTGTTGCTGGCCGCTGTGGGCTTCGCGTTTTTCGATCGCGTGGGCCTCGCGATGCTGGCCGGAAGCTTCGCCTGGGCGATGTTCACGGGCGGACAGATCTGGCACTTCGGGTGGCCGCGCGGATTTCCACATCCGGGAGGAGGCTCGGCTCCGCAGGGAAAATCGGCGGGTTCGACGCGCGTCGGCACCGAATGGGTCGAGATGACGCTCGATCATGCCTCCGGCGCGATGAATGGACGCGTGCTGAAGGGGCGGTACGCCGGCAAGTCACTCGATGCGCTCGCGCAGGACGATATCGTCGAGATCTATGTCGAGGCAGGCCAGGGCGACGTGGAAACGGCAAACCTGCTCGCGACCTATCTCGATCGCCGCTTCGGCGCCGATTGGCGCGCACAGGCGGAACGTGCCGGTCGGTCGAAAGGCGAAACGCATGCGCGCGCCGATTCCGGCATGTCGCGCGCGCAAGCCTATGAGGTTCTCGGGCTTCAGCCTGGTGCCGATGACGACGCGATCCGCGCCGCGCATCGCAAGCTGATGTTGAAAAATCATCCAGATCTCGGCGGCTCGGGCGATGCCGCGGCGAGAATCAATGAAGC
>JBEKDC010000278.1:0-4998 GCA_050014535.1 Rhizomicrobium sp. | reverse complement strand
ATTCCAGCCGGATGGGCGAGCCCAGCATCAGGTGACGCCGTCCGTCCTCGACCAATGCGCGCGTGATCGGATAAGGCTCGGCGTCATAGACCGAAGGCCACAGCCACTCGCCCTGCTCCATGATTTCCGTGCGAACCTCCGGCGGCATGCGCGCCCACATAATGGTCTCGGTGAAATCGACCGCAGGTGCGATCAGCAACATGGCCTTCACCCGCTCGGGCCTTTCGCGCGCCGCCAAGAGCGCAATCCATCCCCCCATGCTGGAGCCCACGAGAATTTGAGGACCTGCGGCAAGCCGATCCAGCACCGCCAGCGCATCGTCGCGCCAGCGCGTGATCGTGCCTGCGCGGAAATTGCCGGAGGACTGGCCGTGCCCGAAATAATCGAAGCGCAGGAGCGCGCGGCCCCGCCGGGCCGCCCACGCATCCAGGGCCGTCGCCTTGGTGCCACTCATTTCGGACTTGAAGCCACCCAGCCACAATATGCCGGGAGGCTTTCCGGGGCGGCGCAAATAGGCGATGGTCTCGCCGCTTTCGCGCATCCATCTCTCGACGCCCGGTTCCGCCATTCCCACCGATCCCAAAATCTCTCCGGACCATAAAGGCGACCTGCCCGAGCTGCCAGCGCAGGCGCGCGCAATTCTCCAGGTCATTCCTTCGCTCGACGCGGGCGGCGCGGAACGCACGACCGTCGACATCGCGGCTGCCCTGGCGCGCGAAGGCTTCCAGCCCCTTGTCGCCTCGCGCGGCGGAAGGCTGATGACGGAACTCGTGGTGTCGGGCGGCGAGTTGATCCAAATGCAGCTCGACACCAAAGCGCCGCACGCGCTGATTGCGAACGCCTACCGGCTTCGCGACCTGATCCGTACACGGAATATCTCGTTGATCCATGCCCGCTCGCGCGCTCCCGCCTGGAGCGCATTGTGGGCCGCGCGAATGGCGCATGTGCCCTTCGTCACCACCTATCATGGCATTTACAACGCTTCGAATCCTTTGAAGCGATTCTACAATTCCGTGATGGCGCGCGCCGATGCGGTGATTGCGAATTCGCAATGGACGGCCGAACACATCAAATCGCAGTATCGCTTCGCGCCGAAGCACCTGGTCGTCATTCCCCGCGGCATCGATCTCGTGCGCTTCGATCCCGCGGGCATTCCGCCGGAGCGCACCGCGGCCTTGCGGTCCGCCTGGGGTGCGAGCGAGCAGGACACCGTGATCCTGTTGCCGGGCCGGCTGACTCGCTGGAAAGGCCAGACCGTGTTCATCGCGGCCCTGGCCCAACTGAAACGCGAAAGCCGGCTCAGGGGAGTACGCGCCGTGATGGCCGGCGATGCCCAGGGTCGGACGGATTATGTCGACGAATTGCGCAAGGCGATCACGCAAGGCGGCCTCGAAGACATTGTCGCGATTCCCGGTCACACCAGCGACATGCCGGCCGCTTATCTGGCGGCGGATATCGTCGTTTCGGCGTCGACCGATCCGGAGGCGTTTGGACGCGTGTCGGCGGAGGCAAGTGCTATGGCGCGGCCCGTGATCGCGACGAATCACGGCGGATCGCGCGAGACCGTGCTGCCCGGAATCTCCGGTCTCCTGATTCCGCCGAACGATGCGCCGGCGCTGGCGAGCGCACTGGCGCATCTTCTGACGCTGGACGCGACGAGCCATCTTGCCATGGGCATGAAAGGCCGTGCCCATATCGCCGCACACTTTACCGTGGAGCGCATGTGCGCCGACACTATCGCCGTCTACCGCATGCTGCTGACGGGGTGACTGCGTCGCACGATCTGTTAGGTTTCGTCGTCTTATAGCGGAGGAATCAATGCGACTGGGATTGACGGGTCTTGCTGCCGCGATGACGTTTCTGTTGCTGACCCTCCTTTTCGCCGGGGACGCGTCTGCCCAAGCCAGCCCGACTCCCGTGCCCACTTCGACCGTCGTCGTTCATTCCCTGCCGCCTGCCGGCCCGACGGCCATGCAGCAATTCGATCCCGTCAAGGCGACGAACGCCTATCTCGCCCAAGTGAACGGCGCCGCGCGCGCGCGATCCGATTCCTATTTCGAAGGCGGCTATTATCTGATCCTAGTCGACACGCTTTATGCCGTCGCGGTGTCCGCGCTTCTGCTGTGGCTGCGCATCTCGGCCGGCGTGCGGAACATCGCGCAAGGCGTGACACGCTCGAAATTCTGGCAGGTGCCAATTTATGTCATGATGTATGTCGCGCTGGTCGCAGTGCTGTCGTTTCCGCTTACCGTCTATGAAGACTTCTTCCGCGAGCACGCTTACGGGTTATCCAATCAGAATTTTGCGCAATATTTGCGCGATTTCGCCGTTGGCTTTTTGGTTCAGCTCGTCGCCGCCACAATCGTGCTGACGGTGATCTACGCGGTCATTCGCGTGACGCCTCGGATGTGGTGGCTCTGGGGCACGCTGGTGACCGTGATATTCTTCGCCATCGGGTTGATGGTCGGGCCAGTGTTCATTTCGCCGCTGTTCAACACCTATACGTCTCTGAAGGACGGCCCGGTCAAACAGGAGATTCTCACGCTCGCACGCGGCAACGGCATTCCCGCAACGGACGTCTATGAGTTCGATGCCTCCAAGCAAAGCAAGCGGGTCAGCGCCAATGTCTCCGGCCTCTTCGGCACGACGCGTATTTCGCTCAACGACAATCTGATCAATCGCTGCAGCCCGCGGGAAATCATCGCCGTCCTCGGTCACGAGATGGGGCATTACGTGTTGAACCACGCGGCCTTGCTGTTGACCTGGATGGGGCTGCTGATTCTGGTCGCCTTTGTGTTCGTGAATTGGGGATTCCGGGTTCTGGTCGATATCTTCGGCGGCAATTGGGACGTGCGCGCGATCGACGATCCCGCCGGCCTGCCGGTTCTCGCAGCACTTGCCTCCGTGTTCTTCATGCTGGCGACTCCCGTCAGCAACACCATCGTACGAACGGCTGAAGCCCAGGCCGATATCTTCGGCCTCAACACCGCGCGCCAGCCGGATGGATTTGCCACTTCGGCGCTGAAGCTCGCCGAATATCGCAAGCTCGATCCGTCGCCGCTGGAAGAATTCATTTTTTACGATCACCCGTCGGGCCACACGCGCATCTGGACCGCGATGCGCTGGAAGGCGGCGCATCTGAACGATACGGACATCAAAGACGGTCCCGTCTCGCCCCAATGAAAGGCTTCGGGCTCAGTGTCGGCCGTGCCGGCGCGCCGCTGCACGCGGCCGCGCATAGTCATCACCCGTGGCCCGATGTGAGTTTCGCGGCACAGCAGGCCGCATGGCAGGACGCGGCACGCCTGCTCGACCGCAAATGGGATCATATTTTCGGAGAGATCGTTCCGGCGGCGCAGAAACATATCGCCCGGCAATTGAACCTGCCCGATCCCGGAACGATTGCGTTCGGTCCGAACACGCATTCCTTCGTCCTGCGCCTTCTTTCGTGCCTGCCGACCGATCGGCACCCGCGCATCCTGACGACCGGTTCGGAATTTATGAGCTTTTCGCGCCAGATTGCGCGGCTGGAAGAAGACGACCTCGTTCGTGTGACGCGGATCGCAACCGAACCGTTCGACAGTTTCGAAGCGCGCTTCGCCGATGCGGCGAGTGCGGACGGCTACGATCTCGTATTACTGAGCCAGGTCTATTTCGATTCCGGCTTTGCCGTCGGCAATCTCGATGGGATCGTAAGCGCCGTCCCCGATCCGGAAACCATCGTCGCGATCGACGGCTATCACGGCTTCATGGCGATCCCGACGGATTTGAGCGGGGTGGCAGCGCGGGTGTTCTATCTGGCCGGGGGCTACAAATACGCGATGGCGGGAGAAGGCGCGTGTTTTCTGCATTGTCCGCCCGGCTACGGCGCGCGTCCGCGCGACACCGGATGGTATGCGGGCTTCGGCTCGCTGGAGGCGGCCTCGCAAGACGTGCCGTTCCAGACGGACGGCAGCCGCTTCCTCGGCGCGACCTTCGACGTCTCCGGGCTCTATCGGTTCAACGCCGTGCAGGATTGGTTGACGGCGCAAGGCCTATCCGTCGGGGGGATGCTCGCACATGTGCGCAACATCGAGCAGGCGTTCCTGGCCGAGCTCGACCAGCGCAAAGTTCCGATCAATCGCGCCATGCTGCTGGTGTCCGACGAATCCCGCCGCGGCCGCTTCCTGGCATTTCGAACGCCCGACGCCGGTGCAATCGCCGATGCTCTGGCCAAGCGAAACATCATCGTCGACTCGCGCGGCGATCGTCTACGCATCGGCTTCGGCATCTATCACGAGACCGAAGATGCACTGCGGCTGGCTCGGGAATTGGCGTCGTAACTCCCCTAACTCACTGTGGCCGCCCCCCGTCCGTCCACCGCGCGAAGTTCGCGAGGTGTCCACCTTCCCCCGCAAGGGGTGAAGGCTAAAAAAGTTCTCGTGCGCTTCTTTTTTTGACCTTCACCCCTTGCGGGGGAAGGTGGCGCGCGGCGCCAGCCGCGTGACGGAAGGGGGGCCGACGCAATTCAACTCAATTCAAAACTACCCCAGCGTCATTTCCCGACCGCTTTCTCAAACGCCGCAACCAGCGGATCATCCTTCACGAACACATAGTCCGCATCCTGCGCGGTGACTGCGCCGTCGCAGTCGTTGGCGCGCAGCAGCGTCATGGCGGTCATCAATTCTGTGCGCGGACACAGCAGCGAAAACTCGCCGCCGGTGTTTCCGGTCGCGGGTCGGGACAACACGGTGGCGCCGGTTTTCTTTGTCAGCTTCGCGAGCAGTGCATCCGGTTTCCCGTCGAGCCGCGCACGCAGCACGAGCGAAGCCTTGGCGCGTTCGCGCGCCGCCAGCCGCGAGAGCAATGTCACGCAGGCAGCTCGCGCTTCCACGCTCCAATCGGCCGCGAGGCTTGCCGCCAGTTGCGCCTGGCTCGCGAGGATCGTGCCGTCTTCGAGCGTCTTGAGGCCGTTCGCGGCCAGGGTCGCGCCGGTGGTGGTGATGTCGACAATCGCTT
>JBEKDC010000277.1:0-5001 GCA_050014535.1 Rhizomicrobium sp. | reverse complement strand
GCCTATAGCTGAGTCGATCTTCAGCTCGCAGAAGGAAGCTTCAGTCCCGGCGTCAGCAGCGCCTCGAACGCGCGCGCCGTCACCAGTTCGCGCGCGGCGGCGATGGCGGGGGCGAAGACGCGGTCGTGGTCGAAGCGCGGGACCTTTTCGCGCAACTTCAAGTGGACTGCTTCGAGCGCATCGGAGCTTTTAAGCGGGCGGCGGAATTCGATGCCTTCGGCAGCGGCCAGCAATTCGATGGCCAGGATATTGCTCGTGTTCGCGTTCATCGCACCCAGTCGTCGCGCGGCGAATGTCGCCATCGACACGAAATCCTCCTGATTGGCGGAGGTGGGCAGCGAATCCACCGATGCCGGATGGGCGAGCGATTTGTTTTCCGAGGCGAGCGCTGCCGCGGTCACATGCGCGATCATGAATCCCGAATTGATGCCGCTTTCATGCGCCAGGAACGGCGGCAGATCGCTGAGCGAGGAATCGATCAGGAGCGCGATGCGCCTTTCGCTGAGCGCACCCATCTCGGCGATGGCGAGCGCCAGAGAATCGGCCGCAATGGCCACGGGCTCCGCATGGAAATTGCCTCCCGACAGCACAGCGCCGTCGTCGAACACCAGCGGATTGTCCGTTGCCGCATTCGCTTCGATCGTGAACACTCCCGCCGAATACCGCAGCATGTCGAGACACGGCCCCAGCACCTGCGGCTGGCAGCGGATCGAATAAGGGTCCTGCACACGCGTGCAATCGGCATGGCTGCGGCGGATGTCGCTGTCCGCCATCAGCGCGCGAAGCGCCGCCGCCGCTTCAATCTGACCCGGTTGGCCGCGCGCCGCATGGATGCGCGCATCGAAAGGCGTATCGCTGCCTTTGACGGCATCCGTCGACAGCGCGCCGGCAATCAGCGCCGCTTCCAGATTCGCTTCCGCCGCATACAGATTGACCAGCGCGAGCGCGGTCGAGACCTGCGTGCCGTTCAGAAGAGCGAGCCCTTCCTTCGCTTCGAGTTCGAGCGGATGGAGACCGGCGCGGGTGAGCGCCGCGCGCGCCGACATGGATTCGCCGCCGAAGCGCGCATGCCCTTCGCCGATCAGCACGGCCGAAAGATGGGCCAGCGGCGCGAGATCGCCTGAGGCTCCCACGGAGCCCTGCTCGGGAATTTCCGGCAGCACGCCGGTGTTGAGCAGTTCCAGCAGCCGCTCGACCACCACGCAGCGCACCCCCGAATATCCGCGCGCAAGGCTCGACACCTTGAGCGCCAGCACGAGCCGCACGACGGCATCGGGCAATGCTGCGCCGACGCCGGCCGCATGCGACAGCACGAGATTTCGCTGCAACGCCTTGAGATCGCCCGGCGCGATGCGCGTCTGCGCAAGCTTGCCGAAGCCCGTGTTGACGCCATAAATCGCGCGGCCCGATGCGAGCGCATCTTCGATGAGCGCGCGCGAGCGCTCGATGCCGGGCCACGCGCCATTGGCCAGCGCCACGGGGCCTTCGCCTTCCGCGATCCTGCGCCACAACGACAGCGCCGCCTGGCCGGGGACGATTTCGAGCTTGCTCATCAGTTGCGTTTACCTCGATGGGCCCTTCTTTTCGTCTCTCGCGCGATTCGTCGCAAGGGGCAGTTGATTCCTCCGTCTTGACGCCTCGCGCCGCGCAAGGATCACTGCGGGAAAGCCGTGATTTTTGGCCGATCATTTCTGAAAGGAATCGCCGATGCCCTTGCCGAGAGTGCTCGAAGGCCGATTGCGGCTGCCGGTGATCGGCTCGCCGTTGTTCATCGTTTCGGGGCCGGAGCTCGTGATCGCCCAGTGCAAGGCGGGCATCGTGGGTGCGTTTCCCGCGCTCAATGCGCGACCGGCACCGGTGCTCGAGGAATGGATCGTCCGCATCAAAAGCGAGCTCGCGGCATTCGAGCGCGAGTCGGGCCGCAAGGCCGCACCTTTCGCGGTGAACCAGATCTGCCATTCCTCCAACGACCGGCTCGCCCAGGATATTGAGACTTGCACGCGACAGGAGGTGCCGATCGTCATCACGTCGTTGCGCGCGCCGAAAGAAGTGGTGACCGCCGCGCATTCCTATGGGGGAGTGGTGCTGCACGACATCATCAATGTGCGCCACGCGAAAAAGGCGATTGAGGAAGGTGTCGACGGACTCATTCCCGTTTGTGCCGGCGCCGGCGGCCATGCGGGTGTGCTGAGTCCCTTTGCGCTCGTTTCCGAGCTGCGTAGTTTCTGGGACGGCACGATTGCGCTGTCCGGCTCAATCGCCAACGGACGATCCATCCTGGCGGCTCAGGCGCTGGGAGCCGACCTCGCCTATATGGGCACGCGCTTCGTCGCCACGAAGGAAGCGAACGCGCCGGAGGCTTACAAACGCGCGCTGGTCGAAGCCGCGGACGGCGGCGACATCGTCTATTCGAATCTGTTCACGGGCGTGCACGGCAATTATCTGCGCTCGTCCATCGTCGCGGCGGGTCTCGATCCGGAAAACCTGCCGCAATCGGATAAGTCGAAGATGAATTTCGGCTCCGGCGGCAACACGGAAAAGAAAGCCTGGCGCGACATCTGGGGCGCGGGGCAAGGCGTGGGCCAGATCGCGGACGCGCCGACCGTGCAGGAACTGGTCGACCGTTTGGCCGCGGAATATGGCGAGGCCAAACGCGCCTTGGCGGCCTGAGTGCGCGCGGGCACGAGCCGTACTATGCTTTGCGCATGAAAAGCGGGCCGGGCTACGAAAAATTTCTGCGCGAGCGCGATGCGCTGACGGCATGGTTGCTCGATGACGCGCTGCCGCTGTGGTGGCGGGTCGATGCGGACCGCTTGGCGGGCGGATTCTTCGAACAGATCGGGCAGGACGGCAAAGCGATCGACGGCAATCGGCGCGTGCGCGTGCCGGCGCGCCAGGTTTATGTGTTCGCGACCGGCCGCGATCTCGGCTGGAATGGACCGTCCGAAGCCGCCGAACATGCGTTGAGCTTTCTGCTCGCCAAGTGCCGCGCACCGAACGGCTGCTTCCTGTCGAATGTGATGCCGGACGGCACGCCGATCGGTCGTTCCTTCGATCTCTATGACAACGCCTTCGGATTGTTTGCGCTTGCCGTCGCCGCGCGTACGGATCGCGTTCGGCTCGCGCCGCTCGCGGCCGAGATTCGCGACAAGCTCCGCGAAGGCTGGGCTCACCCGCTGGGCGGTTTCGAGGAGGCCGTGCCGCGCATGCTGCCGCTGCGAGCCAATCCCCACATGCATCTTCTGGAGGCCGCGCTCGCCTGGATCGAAATCGATCCGGGCGACGAGGAATGGAATGCGCTCGCCGACGAGCTCGCCGAATTGTGCCTGACAAAATTTCTCCATCCCGCCAATGGCTGCGTGCGCGAATTCTTCGACGGCGAT
Source organism: Rhizomicrobium sp. (assembly GCA_050014535.1). GTDB lineage: Bacteria > Pseudomonadota > Alphaproteobacteria > Micropepsales > Micropepsaceae > Rhizomicrobium. The sequence continues at coordinate 1,618 of JBEKDC010000277.1, read as the reverse complement.
TGGAATCCGATTGCAGGCGAAATGGGCCGCATCGCCGAACCCGGGCATCAATTCGAATGGGGCTGGCTGCTCGCGCGCTGGGGTCGCCTGCGCGGCCGTGGCGATGCGCTGACATCTGCCCGGAGACTCGTGACGCTCGGCGAGCAATATGGGGTCGATGCGACGCGCGGCGTCGCCTTCAACGAAATCTGGGACGATCTGAGCCCCAAGGACGAAGCCGCGCGATTGTGGCCCCAGACCGAGCGGATCAAGGGCTGGCTCACCATGGCATCGCTTGGTGAAACTGCAGGCGAGATCGACCAGGCCTTTGCGAATGTCGCTTCCGCCGCGGCCGGCCTCAGGCTCTATCTCCAGACGCCTATTCGCGGCTTGTGGCGCGACAAGATGGATGCAGCGGGCCGCTGCGTCGACGAGCCCGCGCCTGCCAGCAGCCTCTATCACATCGTGTGCGCGATTTCGCAAATGCATGCGGTCACGCGATCCTGAAGCACAGGGCAACGGCGTGGAATCGCCCGCCTGTGACGGCCGATTGGACCTTGGGAATGCAGGCCCGCAGCGGCCTTTGAGTCCGGCTTGCTTTTGGGGGTGCGGGACCCTAATTTCCGCGCCCTTCGTGCAGTTGTAGCTCAGTTGGTTAGAGCGCCGGATTGTGGATCCGGAGGTCGGTGGTTCGAGCCCACCCAACTGTACCATCCTGCACTGCGCTCCATGGCGACAGCGCATGGACGCGACAGAATTTCGTCTTTTCCTCTGAAAGAAGAAAAGTGCAAGGCGTCCGGCTGCCTTGCCGCTTGATCTGCGCTATGCGCCCAGCGCGGAATACGGGACGACTTCCCTCTGTCCTTAGAAAGGCGTGAGGTGGACGCCGTCCTGTTTGCATTGAGCAACTGACACGATATCCGAGAGGCCGGCACGACCGAGTAAACGGCCGGTCTCGTCGATGCGGACCAGCCAAGGCCCGGTGACGACGACGAAGCCGGGAACGAAATCCGAGATAAGGACATCGTCGACCAGGTCATCCAGCACGAACGATAGCAGAATTCCTTTTTCAGTTGACTCATTCAAGGTTCTTCGGCAACTGGTGGTTGCACTTTCGCGGTTCCACAGCGCACCCGTCATCGGATGTCCGACATGAAAGCCAGTGCACGCATACCCGCTGCGGCGCTCAACCGGGAAATCGTCGACGATCGCGACGATCGGTTGAGCATCCACACCCACGAAATCCGCCTGACACAAGCGCATCTGCCGTATCAGCCAATGACGGGCAAACGTCTGCCGTCGACGAAACATTTCGCCGTTTTCGCCGACCGGATCGTTCTGGACGGCGTTCTTACGAACCCCGGCCGCAACATCGAGTTGAACGCGCGCGAAATCGTCATCGAGAAGCCGACCACCCTCGATGTTGCCGGCGCCTATGCCGACAAGGATTTCGAGCCGGGAAAACCGGCGGTTCAGAACGATGCAAAGGACGGCGCTGCCGGCACCGACGGCGCCGATGGCACCGTTGGCGGCAATGGCGGCAGCATCGTCATCAATGCGCGGCGTGTGTCGAACAAGACTGCGAATGCGCATGCGCTGTCTGCTGAGGATCTGGCGGCCATCGGCACGCGGGCCCTTG
>JBEKDC010000276.1:0-5030 GCA_050014535.1 Rhizomicrobium sp. | reverse complement strand
GGCGCGGCGGCCGGCGTCGCGAGCTATTTTATCAGCGGTCCCGCGATGGATGCGCTGCATGTCGATTTCCCGCATTACAGCCGCTATGTCGCGCCGACCATCGAGGAAAGCCTCAAGGCCGCGGTGATGATCTATCTGTTCGCCCGCAACCGGATCGGATTCATGGTGGATGCGGCCATTCTGGGCGTGGCCGTGGGCGCGGGCTTCTCGCTGTTCGAGAATGTCTACTACGCCTACGTGTTTCCCGACGCCAATGTTCTCGTGTGGTCGGTTCGCGGCTTCGGAACCGCGATCATGCATAGCGGCGTCGCAGCGGTTTTCGGCGTATCGGCGCAGGCCTTGTCGCAACGCCACGCGACGTTCAATCCGCTGAACTATGTTCCCGGCCTCCTGCTCGCGATCTCGCTGCATACGCTCTACAATATGTTTGTCGCGTGGCCGTTCGAATCGACGGCCGCGACGATCGTCGTGTTGCCGATGGTGCTGCTGTTCGTCTTCGACAAGAGCGAGCACGGCGTGCACAACTGGCTGGTGCACGACTATGAATCGCACGAGCATCTGCTGGAAGATATTCGCACGGGAAAGTTCGCCCATAGCGAAGCGGGGCGCCTGATCACCGATCTCGCGGCAAAGTTCCCAAACGCCGTGGTCGCCGACATCTTCGCCTATCTGAAACTGCACACCGAACTTGTCATACGGGCGGAGCAATTGCTGCTCGCGCGCGAAAGGGGCGACGACTTGGCGATCGAACCGGCCGACCGCGAGAAATTCGTCACGCTGAAAGCGCTCGAACGCAAGATCGGCAGGACGGCCATGCTGACGATCTGGCCGCATCTCAAATTCAGCCACCAGGAATTGTGGGAGCTGCACCAGCTCGAAAGCCGGGTGTCCTAGAGTTGGTATAGAGGGATGCTTCGCTATTTTTCCACCCTCCCCTTGAGGGAGGGTCGAAATTATCTATGAGCGACAGCGAAAAGAGAATTTCGGGGAGGGGTGACGGCGGTGTGCTTGCCCCTCCCCGAAAAATCTCTCGCTGCGCTCGAATTTTCCGACCCTCCCGCGAGGGGAGGGTGGGATTGGCTTTGAATTCAGCGGCCGAACATCCTCAACCCGTCGCCCGTTGCACCGCCGCAATCCGGCTGACGCTTTTGTTCTTTGCCCAATGGCCGTGCGCGCCATTGGCGAAGGCCTGCGGCCGGCTTTTGAGCTGATGCGTCGCGAGCCACAGCCGCTTCAGATGCCGCTTGTAGCCATGGGCGACGTCGTCTTCGTAAGGTTGGCGCCCGTGGAGCACATGATAGTTGTTGATGAACTGCATATAGCCCGGCGGGATTTCCATGTAGACGTTGAATTCCGGCCGCCGCGCCATTTCGCACACCGTGTCGATCGCCTCATGCTCCAGCGCCGAAAGTCGCGGCGCTTCGGGATGGCGCTGCGAGGCCTTGATGTATTGCGGCACGAAGAAGTTGAACAGGCGACCCTCATGCTCGGTGAACACCGCACGCATGTAATAGCGCTGGCCGCCGGCCGGCTGCTCGCCGCGAAAATCCCACGGCAACGGGCTGTAAAGCGCGGCCGCGAGATCGGGCCGCGTGCGCACCAGTTCGTTGTAGATCGCCACCACATTGGCGACGCAGGAGAGCCCTCCCGATTTCGCGGGGCGCAGGCACATGAGGCCCACGAGGTCGGAGCCGTCGGTGTGATAGTCGAGCCCGATGAGCCCGATCTCGTTGCCGCGGAGGGTCGGGTCGTCGATCTTCTTTCCCTGGTCCGTCACGTCGCCCATCATGTGACCGTATTTGTTCTGCGGCCACGGATCGCCCAGATGCAAACCGATGCCCCAATAGAGGAGCGTGAGGTCGTCGTCGGAATAGCGCGTGGTGTCGAGCGCACCGATGCGCATGAAGCCGCGTCCGTCGATCAGCTCGCGCTCCACGGCGGCGAGCTTCGGCACGAGGCCGTCCAGCGGAAACGAGTCCTTGCGGATGTCCAGCAGATTGTCGGAGACGCATTTCGCGGCCCGCAACGCATGGTCGAGCTCGCGCTGATCGCCGTCCGTCAGCTCCATCGTCCATTGGCGCGGATCGGCCACGTCGGACGAGCGCCAATCGATATGGGTTTCCAGCTCTTTGGGCACAAATGCCATCGCGATCCTCCCTGTCTCCGCCTCCCCGTCTGGTGCGGGCCCGGAACACACATATTGCGCCCAACTTCGAATTAAGCAAAGTCGCGTTTCTTCGCTCGGAACTTCAAGAGATTCCGTCCCTCGGTCAAATCACGCGCTAGTATGCATCGCCAAATATCAACGCAATCGGAAGACGATCCCGTGCACCGCGCTATCCCGGATTCGATGGACGCCGCAATCGTGGCCCGGATCGACGCGTGCCTTGCCGCCATAGGGCAGGAGCAACGCGTCGCCATCCCGCTCGCCATCGAGAGCGGCAGCCGCGCCTGGGGCTTTCCCTCGCCTGACAGCGATTACGATTGCCGGTTCATCTATGTGCGTTCGAAGCGGGAATATCTGTCGCTATGGCCGCAACGCGACGTGATCGAAGCGCCGATGGACGATATTCTCGATGTCAACGGCTGGGACCTCGCAAAAGCCTTGAAGTTGCTGCTCAAGGGCAACGCGGTCGTGATCGAGTGGCTGACGTCGCCCATCAGTTACGGGACCGATCCCCGGTTCAAGGATGAATTTACGAAGCTTGCGCGCGATGTGGCCGATCGCACGCAGATCGGCCGTCACTATCTGCATTTGGGCGAGCGCCAGCGCCGCACCCATTTCAAAGACGGCAAGAAAGTCCCGCTGAAGAAGATTTTCTATGCGTTGCGTCCGGCCGCGGCGCTGCGCTGGCTTCGCTGTCACCCCGGCGATGCGGTCGCGCCCATGCACTTCCAGACCTTGATGGAGCAGTGTGCGCCGCCTGCCGATGTCGCCGAATTCGTTCGCGATTTGATTGCCCGCAAGGCGCAGACGCGGGAACTGGGCGCAGAACCCTTGTCCGAATCTATCCGGCGATTTATCGACACGGAGTTCCGCGACGCACAGGATCTATTCGAGAAGACGGCGCGCACGCCCGACCCGGAGGCGCGACGGCTCTGCGACGAGTTCCATTTGAGAATGCTGGAGCGGTTCGACCATGCGTCGGGGGCAGATTGACGCAAGCCAGTCAGATCCACGTCGCTCGCAAAGCCTTCCTGTTCGCCGTCGCGGCGGTATTGTCGTTCGAAACCGCCATCTCAAGGTGACTTCGGTTTCGCAGCAAGCGTGCAGTGGCCCGTAATGTTCCAGCCGGCGAAGAAACTTTCGATCCGAAGCCCTCCACCGGTTTTGTCGATGAAAATCACGGTCACCAATACGTTTGATTTGGGTTGTGGATCTCTATAGGCGACAGTGCCCGCGTCGCTATTCTGTAGGACGCGATAGTGAGTCGTCTGCGTTCGAAGCCGCATTTTCCCGTTGGGCAATCGCAGGATTTAATCCCGGGAATTTATGACGGGGCCCTTGGCCACCCAGTACAAGTTTTCGCCGCTAATGCGTGCGGTAGCGCGCAACGGCGCGCCCTGTCGCCCGGCGGGGTTCTTGACGACGCAATGCCATATCTCTGACGCGGAGGCGGGCGAGGCGGCGGCGAGCGCCATAGCGACGGCAAGGCAGCGCGTCCGCATCGGTGTCATTGTGGCCCCCAGTCTCTCACCCCGTTACCTCGGTGCTGCCGACGACATCGGCGGTGCGTTTCCGTCCTTGGGGCCCTTGGGCACGGGTGCACTATGGCATAGGCTGAACAAAAGTTGGAGGGGACGTGTATACGCTAATCGTCATCGATTTTATCGGCTGGGTCTTTTTTATGCTGGTGAACGCGGGGCTGGTTCGCGTCCTGTCGCGGTTCCACAGCGGGACCATAAACTGGAATTTTGCTGCCCCGCTAATCGCCGTTCCCGCATTCGCCGCAGTTCTTTCAGTCGGCTTGCCGCTTTGGTCGCGCGCAAAAGGCTATCCCAAAGCAGCGTTCCGCGTCGCCCTCGGGTTCATGGTATTGTTGGTTCCGGGCCTCATATTTGAATTCAATTTATTCGCGCCAGTTTCCCATTAGGGTCAGACCGTAACAGTGGTGCGAAATCCCTCTCGCTGAGTGCCGCCTCTATTGCAGCGTGTTCTTCATCATCTGTCCGCCTTTCATGATGATCGGCAGATGCGCGCCTTGATGGGTCAGGACGGAAAGATCCTTGAGGGGGTCGCCGTCCACCGCGACCAGATCGGCCAGCGCTCCGGCCTTGACGACACCCAGCTCGCCTATGCGATTGAGGATGCGCGCGTTGATCGATGTGGCGGAACGCAGGATGTCGACGGGCTTCATCACCTGGCTGCGGATGATGAATTCCTCGGACTGGTGCACATGCAGTTCGCCCAGGAGATCGGTTCCGAATCCCGTCTGCACGCCGATTTCCTGCAACAGCGACAGCGCCTGCAACCCCGCGGTGCGGACGTCTTCGAGCTTCTTCAGGAGATAATCCGGAGCGCCGCCTTCGGCGCCGAATTTGTGGAACGCATCGTAGGTCACGAGCGTGGGCACCACGAAGGCTTCGTGCGCCTTCACCACTTCGGCGGCTGCCCGGTCGATCAGATTGCCGTGCTCGATCGAGCGGACGCCGCAGCGCACGGCGCGCGCGATCGACTCCGCCGTGTAGGCATGCGCCAGAACGTATGTGCGGCGCGACGCGGCTTCCGCCACTGCCGCCTTGATTTCCTCGTCGCTGAATTGCGGCATCCACACCGGATCGCTGGGAGACGAGATTCCGCCCGACACGAAAATCTTGATCTGGTTGGCGCCTTTGCGCAGCTCTTCGCGCGCGGCCTTGCGGACCTCGTCCGGGCCATCCGCCACCCAGCTCATGCCGTGAGACGTGCAGGCGCAACCTTCCACGCTCTGCGCGCGCGAATCGCCGTGCCCGCCGGTCTGCGTGATCGCGCGGCCCGAATAGAAAATGCGCGGGCCCTTGATAAGCCCGCGCTCGGTCGCCTGCGCGAG
>JBEKDC010000275.1:0-5039 GCA_050014535.1 Rhizomicrobium sp. | reverse complement strand
ACGGGAAAATTGAATGCGGAGACGATGGCAACGGGGCCGGCCGGAAGCCATTGCTCCATCATGCGATGACCGGGCCGTTCCGACGCGATGGTGAGACCGTAGAGCTGGCGCGACAGACCGACCGCGAAATCGCAGATATCGATCATCTCCTGCACTTCGCCTCGGCCTTCCTGCAGAATCTTTCCCGCTTCTAGGGTGACAAGCCGGCCCAGCGCATCCTTGTTGGCGCGCAATTCCTCGCCGAACAGGCGCACCAGTTCGCCACGCCTGGGCGCGGGCACGTCCCGCCAGGCGCGGAACGCGTCGACGCTTGCCGCGATTTTCTTTTCAATGGACTCCGCCGTGTCGAACGCGACGCAACCGATTTCCGCGCCGTCGATCGGCGAATGGACGGCGTGTCCGCCGGATGTTGCGGCGATGCCGAATTGGGATAAAAGGTACGACTCGTTCATCATTTAGCTCCAGATTCATGCTGTCTAAAAAAAATTGCACGCGGAGCCGCGAAGGTCGCGGAGATATCTGTCGTGCAAAATACCTTGACCTCTGCGCTTGCAGTCGAATTGGCTGCTCCGCGTTCTCCGCGCCTCCGCGCGATCAACTTTTCATTCCGCGCTCACGCAATTTGGCCAATGTCGTCGTGGGCGAGATCGCTTCGGGGTCGACGCCGATATGAATGAGAGAAGGCCTCTTGGCTTCGACCGCTTCGAGGAATGCCGCCGCAAACTCGCTCGTTCGCTTCACATGGAAGGCCGCCGCGCCATAGGCGCGCGCGAGCGCCACGAAATCGGGATTCTTCAGATCGGTTCCGATCGTGCGGCCGGGAAATTCGCGTTCCTGATGCATGCGGATGGTGCCGTACATGCCGTTGTCGAACACCAGCACGACGATGGGCACCTGATATTGTACGGCCGTCGCCAGTTCCTGCCCGTTCATCATAAAGCAGCCGTCGCCGGCGCAAGCCACGACGACGCGGTCGGGATGAACCAGCTTCGCGGCGATGGCCGCTGGCACGCCATAACCCATCGCGCCGCTGGTGGGCCCGAGCAAGGTCGGGAAGGCGCGGTAGCGATAGAAGCGATGCAGCCAGCCTGCGTAATTTCCTGCGCCATTGGCGATGATCGCATTCGCCGGAAGCTTGTCGTTGAGCCACGCATAGATGTCTGAGGGATTGACGTCGCCTGGGCACGTAACGGGCTTCGCAAACGCTTCGTAATCGCTGCGCGCATCGCGGCGAAAGCCGCGCCACGCGACGCGCGCAGGCGGGGTCAATTCGGCGGCAGCGCGTGCAAAAGGCGCAACACCGGAAAGTATCGCGAGATCGGCCTGATAGACGCGGTCGAGTTCATTGGCGTCGGGATGCACATGGATGAGCGCTTGTTTCGCGACAGGCGGCTTGAGGCGCGTGTAGCCCGCCGTCGTCATTTCGCCGAGGCGCGCGCCGACCACAAGCAGCAGATCGCTGTCCTCGATCCGCTTCACCAGCTTGGGATCGGCGCCGATTCCGAGATCGCCGCAATAATTGGGAAGCGTGTTGTCGAAGCGATCCTTGGCGCGGAACGCGGTGCACACCGGAAGGTCGAGCGCTTCGGCGAATTTGCGGATGTCGGCGATGGCGTCCGCGTTCCAGCCGGGTCCGCCCAGCACGACGAAAGGATTCTCCGCTCGCATCAGCATGGCATGCGCGCGCTTGACGGCTTCGCGCGAGGCGGTGGGTTCGCTTTTCTGATAGCGGCGCGTGGCCGGAGTGTTGCATTCGCCGCTCAGGACATCTTCCGGCAGCGACAGCACGACAGGTCCCGGCCGGCCCGACGTCGCCAGATGAAAGGCGCGCGCGACATATTCCGGAATGCGGTTCGCATCGCGAATTTCCGCTGCCCATTTGGCGAGCGGCGTGAACATCGCGCGGAAATCGACTTCCTGGAACGCTTCGCGGTCGAGATGACCTTGCGCCGCCTGTCCCACGAACAGGATCATCGGCGTGGAATCCTGGAAGGCCGTATGCACGCCGATAGAGGCGTTGGTGGCTCCCGGTCCGCGCGTGACGAAGCAGATGCCCGGCTTGCCCGTCAGCTTGCCATAGGCTTCGGCCATATTGGCAGCGCCGCCTTCCTGGCGGCAGCTGATCAGGCGGATTGTGTCGTGCGCGTCATAGAGCGCATCGAGCACGGCGAGATAGGATTCGCCAGGCACGCAAAAAGCGAGATCGCTGCCGTGAATCTTCAGCGCCTCGACGAGTGCCTGGCCGCCGCTGCGGGTTTCCATCTACGCGAACCTCCTGCCGGCCTCGGCCGCCGATCTGACGCGCCTACAACCCCTTCGCGTAATAACGCCCGAAGCGGTTGGAAAGGAAGTCCGAAAGTTTCGCTTCTTCCTGCCGCACGAAGCCCTTTTGCGGCAGCTTGCCCTGCACGAGCAGGTCGCACATGGCGCAGATGCCCGTGGCGGTGGTCACCTGGATCGCGCTCATCAGCCTGTCTCCCACCGTCTGGCTGTAGATTTTCTTGGCGTAGCTTTCCTGGGTCAGCCGGCCCTCCATCCAGCCGGACACGGTGACGAAGATCAGCACCACATCCTGATAGGTGATCGGGATGGCGGTCTCCAGAACGTCCTTCAGGATCTCGCGGCGCATGCCGAGCCGGAGGTCGCGCACCAGAATCTTGACGATGTCGCGGTGGCCCGGATAGCGCACGGTCTTGTAGTTGAGATTCTCGACTTTGCCTTCGAGGGTATCGCACAAGGTGCCGAGGCCACCCGACGTGTTGAACGCTTCGTATTCCGTGCCGTCGAGCGAAAACGCTTCGACCTCTTCCAACGCCGGCACTTCGCCGCGGCGGCCGTCGCGGATCGACTCGCAGGGGTTGCAATATTCGTTGATCAGACCATCCGTCGACCAGGTGAGATTGTATTTGAGCGCGTTGTGGGGAAACACCGGCAGCGCGCCTACGCGCATCTGCACTTCCCGCAGCTTCTCGAACTTGCTCGCAAGATCGTGGGCGACGATGGAGATGAAGCCCGGCGCCAGACCGCATTGCGGGATGAAGGCCGTCTCCGCGCCATGGGCGAGCTTCTTGATCAGGCGCGTGGTTTCGACGTCTTCGGTCAGGTCGAGGTAATGCGCGCGGGCACGCTTGGCCGCTTCGGCAACGGTCGAGGTGAGCGAATAAGGCGTCGCGGAGAGAACGATGTCGTGACCCTCGACTTCATGGGCGAATTCGCGCGCGTCGCCGATCTCGACGTGGCGCAATTCGACATTCTTGCGCGGCATCCGTTCGAGGCTCGCGGCGTCGCGATCCACAACCGTGACCCGATAGTCGCCCGAGGAGGTCAGGAATTCGGTGATCGCAATGCCGATCTTGCCGCCGCCCACCAACATCACGTTTTTCATCGCCGCTGTCCTTTCGAGAGGAGCGCCAAACCTGCCCCCGTGCGCGGCCGGACGGGAGGCGGCAATGCGACGGAAACTGCGCTACCATCCGGCGAATCGCAGGAGTTTCCGGCGGATCGCCGGATCGGCCGACATGCGCGACACGGACACCCAGCTTCTTGCCCTGCTGAAAGCCAATGCGCGGGAGCCCACGGCCTCGCTCGCCCGCAAATTGGGTCTCGCCCGCTCGACCGTGCAGGAGCGCATCGCCCGTCTCGAGCGCGAAGGCGCGATCAAGGGCTATACCGTGCGTCTCTCCGACGAGGCCGAGACGCGTCGGCTGCGCGCGATCGTGATGATTACCGCCGATCCCAAACAGGCGGACCGGGTAAGCGGCGAGCTGAAACGCATCGCCGACGTGCGCGCGCTGTCGGCCGTCTCCGGCGCCTACGACATGATGGCGATCGTCGAAGCCGACACCACGGCGCGCATGGATGCGGTCCTGGACCGCATCGGCAAGGCCATGGGTGTCGCGCGCACGGTGTCGTCGATCATTTTGTCGGAGAAGTTTTCGCGGTGAGAGTGCAACCGCCTGCCGGGCTACTTGCACAGACCTCTCGGATTGAAGCTGGAGGTCGCCTGCGCAAATTACACGGCCGCGTCGAGCCGGGCGATTTCCGCGTCCATTTCCGAACGGAGGCGGACGATTTCGGTCTCGTCGGCAAGCTTGCCCAGAAGCGAGGGCCAGACGGATTCGCGATAAAGCACGACAGTCGAAGGCTTCCACGGCCAGCTTGCCGCGGCGCGCATCTTGTCGAGCATGCCCTGAAGCCGATCACGTGCATTCTCGGCGTCCGGAGCGTATCGCGGCAGATCGTCCTCTGCGAACATGAAGGGTTGCGCAGCTTCCACGTTGTGTCACCCGCGAATCACCAGATACCGGGGGAGTTTGCCGCCGCCGGGCTTCGCGGGGAAGGACGGTTCAGGACTTGTCCCCAAGTTCCCCCGGCCGCGAGCCTATAGCGCCACGATCGTTTCAGTATCGCCCGCTTCGAGGGCATTCATGTAGGCGAGAATGAGGTCGCGGGTGCGGAAGCGGCCGTCGTGCGCTTTTTCGTCCTGCTCGCGGACGATGGGAAATGTGTCGAGGATGGCCGAAGAGATACCCGAATTGCCGATGCTGCACACGCTCAAATCGTGGGGCGTCGGTGAACACGAGGGCGGTCTTTTTCTGACATTCAAAAGTAACGAAGGTCCAGAGTTCAGCGTGGTTCTTCCGCCGGGGGCGTGTCGCCAGATGGGAGAGGCGCTTCTGCGGGCTGCGGAGGGGAAGAATCTGCACTGAACATGCGCACCGTGGTTTCGATCACGTCGCCTTTGTAGATAAAGCGTCGAGTTTCAATGAAGGCGCGCACAACCGCAGGATCGTCAGTCACCAGCGTGAGGCCGCTTGCGCCACGACCCGCGTAGGGGGTCTCATCGCAGGGTCCGAAGCCGCGCGGTAATTCTGCGTCTGCCATCGGCTTTACTCAAAGGTTCGGGCGCACTTTGGCACATTGTCCGCTTTCGAGGAGCGAGTCGTCGCCCACGCCCCTCGTGATCGTATAAGCCCCCGTGACGCGATTAATCGAAACGAGAATGAGCGGCAACGGATCGAGCAGCGGGGAGTTTATCT
>JBEKDC010000274.1:0-5041 GCA_050014535.1 Rhizomicrobium sp. | reverse complement strand
GGCAGACGACAAGAATCCCGACGCGGAAGCGGCGATGTTCTATGTCGCCTATTTCAAGCACGGCGAAGCGGGAAGGCGGCCGATCACGTTTCTTTATAATGGCGGGCCCGGTTCCGCGACCGTATGGCTGCATATGGGTGCGTTCGGACCGCGCCGTGTGGTCACCGCGGACAACACCCATTCGCCGGCCGCGCCTTACAAGCTGATCGGCAATGACTACAGCCTGCTCGACGCGAGCGATCTCGTATTCGTCGATGCGCCGGGAACGGGCTTCGGACGGCTCGCGGGCAAGGACAAGGAGAAAGCGTTCTGGGGCGTCGACGAGGATTCCCATGCCTTCGCCGATTTCATCACTGCGTTTCTGTCCAAATACGGCCGGTGGAATTCGCCGAAATATCTGTTCGGCGAAAGCTACGGCACGACGCGCTCGGCGGCGCTGATCAACGTCCTCGAGAAAGAGCGCGATGTCGACTTCAACGGCGTGATCCTGCTGTCGCAGATCCTGAGCTACGACGCGAGCGTGGACGGTCCGGAATTCAATCCCGGCATCGACATGCCTTACATATTGGCGCTGCCGACCTATGCGGCGACCGCGTGGTATCACCACAAGCTGCCGGATTATCAGGGCGGCTTGCAGCCGCTGCTCGACGATGTGGAGCGGTTCGCCATGAACGATTACGCGCTGGCGCTGGAGCAAGGCGCGGCGTTGCCGGAAGACCAGCGCGCGGCGATCGCGGACAAACTGCATCGGTACACTGGGTTGCCGGTCGCCTATATCCTTAAGGCCGATCTGCGCATCAATGGCGGGGAGTTCGAGCAAAATCTGCAGGGCGATACCGAAACGACCACCGGGCGCCTCGACACGCGATTTTCGGGTCCCGACCTCGACCCGCTTGCCAAAGAGTCCGATTACGATCCGCAATCCGCGTCCATCAGTTCGGCCTATGTGTCCGCCTTCAACGATTACGTGCGCAAGGATCTGAAGTTCGGCGAGAACCGCACCTACAAGCCCGGAGCGAGCGTGTTCAAATTTTGGAACTTCCGGCACACGCCGCCGGGCTCGCAGATTCCCTTGCCGCAATCGCCCAACGTGATGCCGGATCTGGCCCAGGCGATGAAATTGAATCCGAACCTCAAGGTGATGCTGAACGCGGGCTATTTCGACCTCGCCACGCCGTTCTTCGAAGGCCTATACGAGATGAAACATCTGCAGATTCCGTCCGAACTGCAGAACAATATCCGATTCCGCTTCTACGAATCGGGCCACATGGTCTATGCGCACGAGTCGGCGCTCAAGGAACTGCACGACAACGTGGCGACATTCATCCGCGAGACGGACAATTTGAAGTGACTTTTTTCCCTCTCCCCCTGCGGGGTAGAGGGAAGTAGTTTTTCGAAAATTTTCGAGGAGGAGATATTGATGCCGACTCTCGCAATTCCCGCCGTCTCTGCCCTGACGGCCGGCGTGTTGATCGTGTTGCAGATGTTCCTGCTCTTGACCGTCGTGTTCGCGCGGCGTCGCAATCGGCAATCTTTGGGTGACGGCGGCAACGACAACATGCTGCGCGCCATCCGGCGTCACGGCAACCTTGCGGAGAACGCCGCCATCTTCGTCGTCTGCGCGGCGCTGCTGGAGATGCTGGGCGAAAGCCGGATGGTTGTCGAGATTCTCTGCGCCGCCTTCGTGCTGGGACGCCTGAGCCATGCGATCGGGCTGAGCTTCGGCCGCAGCGTCAACATCTTCCGCTTTGTCGGCGCGACCGTGACGGTGATTGTCGGCGTCGCGGTGGGCGTGTGCCTGATCCGGATTGCGTTGCCGCTCGTCGATCTGAACGCGATCGTTCATCAGCTTTGACAACACTGCCGACGCAGAGCCGCCATTTTCCGTGACGCGCAACCCGCTGCCGGTCGAGCCCGTGTTGTGGTATGGTGCTCAAGGAGCATCGGGCGGGGCAGGCAGATGGGCAGGATTCCGGTATTTGGAACGATCGGCCGCGCCGTCGGATTTGTCTTCAGCCACTATCTGCCGCTGTTGGGCACGCTCTGGTTGCCGATCGTCGCTTGGGCCGCGGGGTTCTTCTTTTTCTTCGCGCCGTTTTTTGCGGTCCTTCAGGGACTTGCGGAAAGGACCGCGCAACATTTGCCGCCGGCCGATGACCAGATGCCGCCGGAATTGTTCCGGTGGATTGGTCTGCTCAATATCCTTTTTCTTCTTGTCTACGCCATGATCAAAGTCGGCGTTGCGAAGGAAGCGCTGGGACTGCGCAAGGGGCCCCGCTTTGTCTATTTCTGGCTGGGCGCGGCGGAGTTCCGCGTGATCGGCGCCTATTTGATCCTGTTCTCGCTGATGTATATCTCGATCATTGCAATCCTGCTCTCAGGCGCTGCCGTGGGAGCGATCGTTTACGCCGCAGTGACGGGGGCAATTCAGTCACACATAATTCCGCAAGCGGCGCTTGGCTGGATGGCGGAAGCGGCCGTGGTCATCGGGGTCGTTGTTGCTCTTGTCTGGTGCTACGTTGCTGTTCGGTTGTCCTATCTCGTCGTGCCGGTCACAGTCGCAGAACACCGCTTCGGCATTTACCGAAGCTGGGAGCTCACTAAGGGCAATTTCTGGCGCATCGTTTTCATTTCGGTCGTCGTATTTATTCCAATTCTTGTCGTGGAGATGATTGCGATGATCTCTCTGATGGGCCCGATCCTGGCGCATATCGCCATGTCGGCTGGGAAGCTGCCGGCCCGCGGACCGGCGCAGTTTGCGCCGCTGATGAAGAACATTCCATTTTATGCGGCTTACGGCACCGCCGCCGCCATCCTGTTCGCCCCGATCCTCTATGGTCTGATACTATCCCCATCCGCCTTCGCGTATCGTGCATTGGTGCCGATCCCGCCGGAGGAAGGTGCAACGCCGATGATGAAAGAAGGCGCGCATCCGTGAGCGACGCAGTCGATGCGCTGATCCTCGATCTTCTCGCCTATGTGGCGGACGGCGAGAAAGACTACGCCGAAGTGATGGAGGCGTGGCGCACCTCCTGTCCCAGGCTGCCGGTGTGGGAGGAAGCGAACGATCGCGGGCTGGTGACGCGCGCGAAGTCGGGCGGCCGCGCGGTCGTGACGATCACGGCTTCGGGCCGGGCCTTGCTTCGGCAACGCGGCGAAGCGGGAACCGCGCGCGCGAAATGAAAATTTCGATCCTCGACGATTATCACGACACGTTGCGGACGCTGGCCTGCTTCCAAAAGCTCAGGGGCCACGACGTCGAAGTCTGGACCGATCATGTGCAGGAGACGGACGCGCTCGCGCCGCGCCTGAAAGACACCGAAGCCCTCGTGCTGATCCGCGAGCGCACGAAGATCACGGCGCCGCTGCTGGATCGGCTGGACCGGCTGAAGCTCATCAGCCAGCGCAGCGTCTATCCGCATATCGACATCGCGGCATGCACGCGGCGCGGCGTGATCGTGTCGTCGAACATGCATTCCGACACGCCTTCCTACGCGGCGGCCGAACTGACCTGGGCGCTGGTGATGGCGGGCATGCGCCAAATTCCGCAACAGGTGGCCGCCATGAAGGCGGGCCGCTGGCAAATCGGGGTCGGCAATAGCCTGCGCGACAAGACGCTCGGCATTTTCGGCTATGGCCGCATCGGCAGCGTAGTTGCGGGGTATGGAAAAGCTTTCGGCATGAAGGTGCTCGTCTGGGCGCGCGAGGATTCGCTCGCGCGGGCCCGCGCCGACGGTTACGCGACAGCATCCGGCAAGGATGCGTTCTTCGAGACCTGCGATATCGTTTCGCTTCATATGCGCCTCGTCGATGCGACGCGCGGCATCGTGACGGCAGGCGATCTCGCGCGCATGAAGCCCACCGCTCTGATCGTGAACACGAGCCGCGCCGGCCTCATCGCGCCGGGTGCGCTCGTCAGCGCATTGCGATCCGGCCGCCCCGGCATGGCCGCCGTCGATGTGTATGAAGACGAGCCGGTGACCGATCCGCAATATCCCTTGCTGACGATGGACAACGTCGTCTGCACGCCGCATATCGGCTATGTGACGCGCGAGGAATACGAGCTGCAATTCTCCGATATCTTCGATCAGATCGTGGCGTATGCGGCCGGCAAGCCGATCAATGTCGTGAACCCGGAAGCCCTCGGCCGGGAAAGCTCTTAAAAAAATTTGAACGAAATAGACTGTTGCTCCCTAGGCCGTCGCAGGTTTCGTGCGCCAAAGCGTGCCGCCCACGAAACTCAACAGCGGCAACGAAATCAGGAAGGTCAGGTGGTACCAGATCGGGAAGTGACTCCAGATCGAAAAGTGATACGGAGCAAAGAACAACAATATGATCGTTCCTGCAATTAGCGGCGCCCATCCGCCTTTGCCGACCCACGCCGCCACATAGCCGCTCGCGAGTGAACTGACCGCGCTCTCCGAAAGCCGCGCGATCATCATGGCGAGCGTGAACGTCATGGCCTTATATACGGCCGCATAATCGTGCCAGCCGTAACGCATGCCGCGGTCCAGCAGCGAAACAATCACAATCCAGGCAACGAGCCCCGCGACCACGCCGCCGATCGTTCTCCACATGTCTATTCCCCCCTCGAATGTGAACGTTCAAGACTATGCCTTCTTCGCATTCTTCACCAGATCGACGACCACGGCGGGATCGGCGAGAGTCGAGGTGTCGCCGAGATTCGAGATGTCGCCTTCCGCGATCTTGCGGAGAATCCTTCGCATGATCTTGCCGGAGCGTGTCTTGGGCAGGCCGGGCGCGAACTGGATCACGTCGGGGCGCGCGATGGGCGACAGATGCTTCGAGACGAATTTCTTGAGCTCTTCCGCGAGCGCGTCCGAACCGGTCTCGCCCGCCTTGAGCGTCACATAGGCATAGATTCCCTGGCCCTTGATGTCGTGCGGCATGCCGACGACGGCGGCTTCCGCCACCTTGTGATGCGCGACCAATGCCGATTCCACTTCGGCGGTTCCCAATCGGTGACCGGACACGTTGATCACGTCGTCCACGCGGCCAGTGATCCAGTAATAACCGTCCT
>JBEKDC010000273.1:0-5584 GCA_050014535.1 Rhizomicrobium sp. | reverse complement strand
CCGTCACTCTCGTCGTTCAACGCGTGATAAAATATTCTAATCAGACAATGAAGAGTTCGGTGGAAGTTGAAGATAGAGGGTGGACGTTGGTACAGATTAACTCTGTCCAGGAGCACTTTGCTCGATACAACAACTTCCTTATCAATGGGATCAATAAGGTCGGCGATATTGGGTTGTTCATTTCTTCCCCTAACCTGGACTGCGATTTGCGAAAGAATCTCGCTCACCAAAACCACCTTTCCATGGAGATGGTCGGGCACGGGGAACCACGCGATTCTTGCAGATCGAAGGCTATCAGGTAAGCCGTCACTCTCGTCGTTCAACGCTTGATCACATATTCTAATCAGACCTTGAAGCGTTCTGTGGTAGTTGAAGAGAGAGGGTGGACGTTGGTACCGCTTTACTCTGTCCAGGAGCACTTTGCTCGATACCCCAACTTCCTTCGCCATTCGCGCATATGACTGATACGCAAAGAAGGCCCTCATCTCATTGATTGTGGTGGCTAACGTCTTCAAATCATCCGTGTTGAATCCATTTCGGTGAGCGATAGGGCCGTCTCACGAAATGCCATAATTTTGCGCCTACTCTCGGCGCCAAGGTTATCGCCCATCGCGAAACGCATTCGTTATTGGATAACGGCGGTCGCGGCCGAAATTGCGGGGGCCGATCTTCACGCCGGGCGGCGCCTGGCGGCGTTTGTATTCGGCCACATAGAGCAGGTTCTCGATGCGCCGCACGGTCGCCGGCTCATAGCCTTTCGCCACCACGTCTTCGAAAGACATTTCGTGCTCGACCAGGCATTCGAGAATGCCGTCGAGGATTTCGTAAGGCGGCAAGGAATCCTGATCGGTCTGGTCGGCGCGCAGTTCGGCGCTGGGCGGACGCACGATAATGTTTTCCGGAATGACGCGACCCTCGGGCCCCATGCCGCCGTGCGGCCGCAGCTGGTTGCGCCAGCGCGCGAGCCGGAACACTTCCATCTTGTAGACGTCCTTGAGCACGTTGTAGCCGCCGCACATGTCGCCATAGAGCGTGGCATAGCCGACGCTCATTTCCGACTTGTTGCCTGTCGTGAGCACCATGGGGCCGAATTTATTGGAGAGCGCCATCAGGATCACGCCGCGGATGCGGGACTGGATGTTCTCTTCCGTCGTGTCCGGCGTGCGGCCTGCGAAAGCGGAGGCGAGCGTTTCGCCGAACGCGGCAACCGCGGTCTCGATGGGGATCGTTTCGTAAGGACAGCCGAGCAGCTTGGCGCAGGCCGCGGCATCGTCGAGGCTTTCCTGCGATGTGTAACGCGACGGCAGCATCACGCAGCGCACGCGATCCTTGCCGAGAGCATCGACCGCAACAGCCGCCGACAGCGCGGAATCGATGCCGCCGGAGAGCCCGAGCACCACGCCTGGAAAGCGGTTCTTGTTCACATAGTCGCGCAGGCCCAGCATCATCGCGTGATAGACGGACTGCGAGCGCTCTTCACCCGCCCAGCGTTCGCCCGGCGCACACAGCCAAGTGTCGCCTTCGCGCCGCCAGTCGGTAATCGCCACCATTTCCTTCCAGGCCGGCAAAGCCCAAGCAAGCGAGCAATCGGCATTGGCAACGAGAGACGCGCCATCGAACACCAATTCGTCCTGGCCGCCCACCTGGTTGAGATAGATGAGCGGCTTGCCCGCTTCGATCACGCGCGCGGCCACGAGATTGAGGCGCATATCCTCCTTGCCGGCTTCGAAGGGCGAGCCGTTCGGCACGAGCAGAATCTCGCCGCCGGTTTCCGCAAGGCATTCGACGACGTCGGGTGTCCAGATGTCTTCGCAGATGGGAACGCCGATGCGCACGCCGCGGATGTTGAACGGTCCGGGCATCGGACCGGGAGTGAATACGCGCTTCTCGTCGAACACACCGTAATTGGGCAGATCGTGCTTGTAGGTGTGGCCGGCGACCTTGCCCGCTTCGAGCAGCAGACAGGCGTTATAGAGCTTGCCGTCGTCGACCCATGGCGCACCCATCAGCACAGCCGGGCCGCCATCCGCCGTGTCGCGCGCGAGCGCTTCGACCGCCTCGCGCGCGGCCTGCTGCAACGAAGGTTTCAGCACCAGATCTTCCGGCGGATAGCCGACGATGAAGAGTTCGGAAAACAGAATGACGTCCGCTCCGCCGGCCGCCGCCTCGGCGCGCGCCTTCCGAGCCCGGGCAAGGTTGCCCGAGACATCGCCCATCGTGGGATTGAGCTGCGCCAGCGCGATGCGAAATCTGTCCGTCATCGGCAGTGTTTAGCCTGCTATTCGAGTTGGCAAAAGGCTTCGTCCTTCGTTAGACGCCGCGCCCTGGCGCAGATGTCGCTCCGGAACGGCTCCAGATGCGCGGTCGTGTCGTCAATCATGGCGCGCAAAGCCGCATCGCTGCGGTCCGCATCCGGAGGGTCTTTCAGCCATGCCGGCCGGTAGGGATCGGCGCAGAGTCTTGGATCCACGACGCCGGCGCGGCACGCCTCGCCTGCAACGATATTGTATCGCCGCACCGCATAGACAAGTTCTGGAAACACGGGGCCGGATTGCATGGACTCCCGACTTGCATCGTCATCCTTGACCCCCGGCGCGAGCAGTTTCAGCGCGTCCGCGCTCTGGTCCACCATCACCACCAGACGGCCGGCGTCGATTGCGACGGCATCGGCATCCGACGCATCGGCGGCGATCGCATCGTGCGCCGGAATTCCGATCAGGCAAGCGAAGATCACGGCAGAAAGCGCGCGCATGCGGAAACCGTCGAACGGGAAATATTTTCGTGAACTGCTGCGGATCAGGCGTGCGCGGCGTAAGCGGCCATCGCGGGCATCTCTGCGAACGGCGCATAGGCCTCGTCGATCTGAAGCGCCGTCTCGAGCGCGCGGCGGGCCTCTTCGGGGCGCACCAGGGTGGCGGCGCCGAGCTGGACGGAATTGACGAAGGACGCGACCGACTCGCCGAGAGGATCGTCGAGCACGAGCGGCTTTAAGCTGCGCGATGTGGTGTTGCGAACAATGCGCGTCATGAAATCGATTTCGATTGTGCCATCGGTATAGACCGCGCGCATCCCGCGACGACGCGACTGGGACACGCGGCTCGCATGCAGCCGCGCCTGCGCGCCGCTTTCGAAAGTGATAAGCGCGCTTACATCGTCCGCATGGCGACCGCGGCTCGCGGTGCCGCGCGCCCGGACGGCTGCGACGTCGGACGGAATGAGGCGATGAACGAGATCGAGATCGTGGATCATCAGATCGAGCACGACGCTCACATCGTCGCCGCGGCCCGTCCACGGACCCGTGCGCCAGCATTCGACCTCAAGCGGAGAGTCGCGATAATCGAGCATGCCGGTGCGGGCGAAAACGAAACGTTCCTGATGACCGACCGTGAGCACACGACCGGACGCTTCGGCGAGCGCAATCAACTCATCGGCCTCGTCGAGGTCCGTCGCGATCGGCTTCTCGACCAGCACATGTGCGCCCGCATTGAGAAAGGCGCGGACGATCTGTGCGTGGGTCTTGGCGGGTGAGCAGACGCTGACGAGATCGACCTTGCCGAGAAGGTCGCGCCAATCGGCCAGCGCCGGAATGGAATGTGCCGCCGTGACGGCGTGGCGGGCTTCGAAGCTTGGATCGGCAACGCCGACCAGCTCAACGTTCGGAAGACGGGCATATTTCGCGGTATGATGGCGGCCGAAGGCTCCAATGCCGACGACACCGGCGCGCAGGATTCGGGGATCTGTACTGGTACGGTTGCGAAGCAACGGGAATCCCCGGGCAATTTCCAAGGCTTATGAGCCACAGGCCGGCCCGGGGTGCGACTCATAAAATGTTTCGTCTTGTTACACCCCCCGCCCCTGATAGGGTGCCGACCGACAAAATACCCCACGGAACATCGTTAAGGAGAGGCAGATGCCAGACCAGAAAAACCACGAGATCCGCCTGAAAAGCAGACCCGAGGGCCTTCCGACCCCCGCCAATTTCGAGCTGGTCGAAACCCCCGTGCCGACCGCCGGACCCGGCCAGGTCCTGGTTCGGAACAGCTACATGTCGGTAGATCCCTATATGCGGGGCCGGATGGTCGACCGGGTCAGCTACTCCCCACCCTTCCAGATCGGGGAGACCCTGACCGGCGGCGCAGTCGGCCAGGTCGTCGCCTCCAACAACCCCAGCTTCAAGGTCGGCGACTTCGTTTCGAACTTTTCCGGCTGGCGGGAATGGTTCACGTCGAGCGGCGGCGACCTGCAGAAGGTCGATCCCTCCATCGTGCCGATCCAGACCTATCTCGGCACCTTCGGCATGCCGGGCCTCACCGCCTATGCCGGTCTGCTGAAGGTCGGCGAACTCAAGGAAGGCGAGCGGGTCTTCGTCTCGGCCGCGAGCGGCGCCGTCGGCGCCATCGTCTGCCAGATCGCCAAGAACAAGGGTTGCTACGTCGTGGGCTCGGCCGGCTCCGACGAGAAATGCGACTGGCTGGTCGAGCAAGCGCACGTCGACAAGGCGATCAACTACAAGACCTGCGGCGATCTCGAAGCGGCCGTGCGCGCTGCCTTTCCGCAAGGCATCGACGTCTATTTCGAAAATGTCGGCGGCGCGCATCTGGTGGCCGCACTTGCCAACATGCGGCCCAACGGACGTATCCCGGTCTGCGGCATGATCGAGCAGTACAACGCGACGTCGCTTCCGCCCGGTCCCGGCAACATCATCGCCGTGATCCCGTTGCGCCTCACCATCAGGGGTTTCATCGTCTCCGACTATGGCGACATGATGCCGGATTTCGTACGCGACATGGGCGGTTGGGTGAAAGCGGGCAAGCTCAAATGGCGCGAAACGATCGTCGATGGAATCGAGAACGCGCCGAGAGCCTTCATCGGCCTCTTCAAGGGCGACAATATGGGCAAGATGCTGGTGCGCGTCGGGCCCGATAAAGCGGTGTGAATTCCCGCATTCGACCCGCTCGGATCGAGCGGTTCGAATCCGATTCACGCGACGCGAGCTTGCCGCTGTGTGCGAACAATCTCGGCGAACTCGCGCGTGTGAGTCCAGATCAATGTGTGCTCCGCCCGCTCGATCAATCGGCCGCAAGCCCCCGGAATTCCGTTCACGAGCATGTCGAAATGATGTCGCGGCACGGCGGAATCGTCGGTGCCGCCGACAACAAGCGTGGGGAAATGCAATTCCCGAAGCCACGGACGGCTGTCGAACGTGGCCAGCCCCCGCACGGCGCCGCGCATGGCTCGGGAACGGTTCGCTCCCATGAGCGCGCGCAACCAAACCGCTTGCTCTTCGGTTAAGCCAACGGCGCCGGTTGGCTTGGGTTTCGACGCTTGCACGACGAGGTTCGTCAACGTCCGCGGACTGAAAAGGGTAAGAAGCGCTAAGAATATGTGCGCCTCGATACGCTCCCGAAGCGTCGCCACATTGCATGCATAGGTGCATGCCAGCATCATCTTGCTCACTCTTGCGGATTGCGTATGCGCCAGCTCCTGTGCGACCGCGCCGCCATGCGAGTAACCCAGAACCGCGCATCTCTCGAATCCCAATTCCGCCATGACGACGTCGAGGTCGGCGGCGAGTCCCGGGACA
>JBEKDC010000272.1:0-5050 GCA_050014535.1 Rhizomicrobium sp. | reverse complement strand
CCGTTGCCGCGATCCTGGGGAGATGGTTGTTGTTGCGGCTGCGGCTGCGGCGGTGGCGCTTGATCCTGATCCTGATCTTGCTCGGCAGGTGCGGCCGCATTGGCGGTCGGTTCGCTCGGATCGGCCTGCGGGGGAACGGCCGGTTGCGGCGGCGGCGCCTGCTGCGGGCTTCCGTTACCGTTGCCGAAGATCCAGTTCCAGAACGATTTCTGAGACGCTTGGCCGCCTTGCATCGGGGCTGCTTCGTCGTCCGTGGGCGCTGCGGAATTGTTTTCTTCCGTGCTGAGGATCGAATTGTCCGTCGGCGCCTGCACCGGCGACATGTCGAGCGGTTTCGACCGTTTGCCCTTTTCGGCTGCCGTCATCACGTCTTTCCAGATGGCGGCCGGCAGGCTCCCGCCCGTGACCGTCTTCATCGGCGAGGAATCGTCGTTGCCGACCCACACGCCTGCGACGTAGTCGGTTGTGAAACCGACGAACCACGCGTCGTGATAATCCTGCGTCGTGCCCGTCTTGCCCGCGGCCTGATGGCCTGCAAGCGCGGCGCCACGGCCTGTCCCACCCGTGATGACACCGGCCAGCATCGTCGTCAGGTCGCGGTCGACATGGGACGCGATCACGCGCTCCTCCGGCGGAGGCGAGCGGCTGTACAGAACGTGCTTCGACGGATCTTCCACTTCCGTGACGAAATACGGCCACACGCGAATTCCACCGGAGGCGAAGGCCGCATAGGCCGTGGTCAATTCGATGGGGGTCACTTCCGAAGTGCCGAGCGCCAGCGACGCGTTGGGATCGAGTTGCGAAACGATGCCGCAACGATGTGCCGCATCAACGACCGTAGTAATGCCGACTTCCTGTGCCAGGCCCGCCGTGATCGTGTTGATCGAATGGGCGAGCGCGTCGGCGAGCGTGACCGTGCCGTAGCTGCGTCCGCCGAAATTGGTGGGAGTCCAGCCGTCGATGTCGACCGGTCCGTCGTCGCGCACGTCCCAGGGGCTGATGCCGTTTTCGATCGCCGCGAGATAGACGAACGGCTTGAACGCGGACCCGGGTTGGCGGCGCGCCTGGGTCGCGCGATTGAAGACGCTCTCGTCATAGTCGCGCCCGCCGATCAGGGCGGAGACCGCGCCGTCCGGCTTCATCAGCACGACGGCCGCTTCGCTGGCATGGACTTTCGCGCCGCGGGTGGTGAGCGTGTGCGCCACGGCATGGCGCGCCGCTTCCTGCAGGCGCGGCTCCAGCGTCGTATGCACGATCAGGTCGGAGGCATGCGTCAACCCGCTGCCGGCCACGAGGCGCGTCGCTTCGTCGGCGGCGGTGTCGAGAAAATAGTTTCGTGCATCGGTGATCGAGTGGTCCGACATTTCGGCCGGACTGGCGCGCGCCTCCTCGGCTTGCGCTTGCGTGATCGCGCCTGTCTCGACCATCGCGCGCAACACCAGGTTCGCGCGCGTCTGCGCCGCATCGAGATCGCGCCGCGGCGAGAACGCGGTGGGGGCGCGCGTGAGCGTCGCCAGCATCGCGGCTTCCGCAATCGTCACATTGCGTGCGGATTTCCCGAAATAGACATGGGCTGCGCCGTCGACGCCGTAGGCGCCGGAGCCCAGATAGATGCGGTTCAGATAAAGCTCGAGAATCTGCTTCTTGGTGAGCGACTTCTCGAGCTTTGCTGCGTCGAACAGTTCGTCGAATTTGCGGCCGAAACTGCGGGTCGGCGTGAGGAACACGATTTTCGCGGTCTGCTGCGTGATGGTCGAACCGCCGGCCACCACATGTCCCGCGCGCAGATTGGTGAGCGATGCTCGCACGAGGCCGCGAATGTCGATGCCGTAATGATCGTAGAATCGCCGGTCTTCCATCGCGATGAACGCGGCCGGCAGATAAGGCGGCATGTCTTCGAGCGTCAGCCGGTCGCCCACCAGCGCGCCGCGATGGCCGATTTCGCTTCCGTTGGCGTCGAGAAATGTGAACGCGACCGGCCGGTTGGCGGCATAGAGATCCTGGCTCAGATCGAGTTTGGGTGCGAACCACACGAGGATCGCAGGCGTGAGGTAGAGCAGCGTGATCGGAATGCCGATGACGGCGATCAGCACGCTTGCAATGCGCGTGAGTCCGAACCTGTGGCGGACGATCCAGTCGCGCAACGCGTGCAGGTTTTCCGTGAGAGCGTTGCCCAGCATGGACGCGCTACGTCGCCGATATTTGCGGCGGATTCAAGACTTTAAGTGTTAACCGGCGTGTAACGTGAAAAGCATTGCCGATTTGTTCGCGCGTGCGGATATGAGATACCCGCACGGGATTTCTCCCGCGCGGGCTCTCGCTTGACGGCCTTGAGGTTCGCGTGGAGGGGCTTGCCGCGAACCGCATGCCTCAAGATCCGAGCGTCATCCGGGCCGCGACGAAATTCTTCGCGCGCCTTGCAGATTTTACGCTCGCAATGTGCTTCAGTCTCATGGTCTGTTCCGTCCGGCTCGCCTGCGTTTCCATTGCCGGAACTGTCCGCTGGAGCCGTATCGATCTGCGGCGTAGTCTGCCTAGGCGCCTGTGAACGGCCTCTGGACGCGATGTTCATCTCAGGTTCATCGCCCTGGAGCTAATAAGAACCATGCGTAGTCGTGCTTTCCTTGGGTTTCTTGCCCTGCTGGCCCTTCTGGTGGGCCTCATGGGTGTGGCTTCGCCGTCGCTGGCGCAGGGCCGCTGGGCGCATGACCGCTATTATTCCAACGTCCAGCCTCTGCAGCAGATTCTACCCGGTATTCGTAGAGGCTATCCCGGACGTTTCTATGACGCGGAAGGCCCCTTTCCGGACGGGGCGGGCGGATTGCACTACCGCATCAAATGGATGACGCCCGAAGGCCGCATCATCTGGCTCGACACCGATGCGCGGACCGGTCGCGTGATCGGACCTGCCCCAGGTGGCTGGGGCGGACCGGCGGGTCCATATGGCTATGGGCCTCCGCGCGGCGGCAATTTCGGTTACGGTCCTCCGATGGTCGGACGGCCGGGTGCACCTTTTCCGGGCGGCCCCAACCGGGGCTGGCGCCGTGGACATCCTTAACGGCTGATGGGCGATGCGCATTCTACTGGTTGAAGACGATGCCGATCTCCAGCGCCTGCTCAAGCGGGCGTTGAGCGATGCGGGCTATGTGGTCGATACCGCAGGCGACGGCGAGGAAGGCCATTTCCTCGGCGACACCGAACCGTATGACGCGGTGATCCTCGATCTCGGTCTGCCGAAAATGGACGGCGTGCGCGTGCTCGAAAAATGGCGCAAGGCCGGACGCACCATGCCCGTGTTGATCCTTACCGCG
This sequence comes from Rhizomicrobium sp., assembly GCA_050014535.1. Lineage (GTDB taxonomy): Bacteria > Pseudomonadota > Alphaproteobacteria > Micropepsales > Micropepsaceae > Rhizomicrobium. The sequence goes on along the minus strand of JBEKDC010000272.1, from coordinate 1,739 downwards.
CGCGACCGCTGGAGCGACAAGGTCGCGGGCTTCGATGCCGGGGCCGACGATTATCTCGCAAAGCCCTTCTACACAGAGGAGCTGCTGGCGCGGGTACGCGCGCTGCTGCGCCGCGCCGCCGGGCTCGCCACATCGGAAATCGAGATCGGACCGTTGCGCATCGACACGCGCGCCTCGCGCGTCACGCTCGACGGAAATCCCGTAAAGCTCACGTCGCTCGAATATCGCCTGCTCGCCTATCTGGCCCATCATCGCGGCAGAGTCGTGTCGCGGACGGAACTCGTCGAACATCTCTACGATCAGGATTTCGATCGCGATTCGAACACGATCGAAGTTTTCGTCGGGCGTCTGCGCAGGAAGCTCGATTCCAATCTCATTCAAACGGTGCGCGGCCTTGGCTATTGCCTTGAAATTCCCGGTGCGGCTCAGGACGAGGATCGCGCCAAAGCTTGATTCGCTGGCCGCGCGCCTCATTGCGGCCGCGGCGGTGTGGACTTTGCTCGGTCTCGTGGTGGGAGGCTTCGTACTGTCCCATGTGTTCAGCGATTCCGTGCAGGCCAACTTCGACGCACGCCTGAAATTCGACCTCGACGGCATGATCGCGGCGGCGGAGCCCGATGCGCAGGGCCAGGTCTCGTTGCAGGGTCGCTTTGCCGACCCGCGTTTCGAGCGCGCCTATTCCGGCTGGTACTGGCAGATCACGCCTCTGGGTTCCAAGAAACCGGCGACGGCGGACACACGAATCTCGCGCTCGCTGTTCGACCAGACGATCAAGATCACGGACTCCGAACCTTCCGGCAATCTCACTTTGGGTCATGGCGAAGGCCCGGACGATCAAACCGTGCGGTTCATTTCGCAGCGCGTCGAATTTCCGATCTCCGCCACGCCGCAGCCCAACGACATGCGCGCGTTCAATTTTCTCGTGGCGGGCAACGTGGCCGAAGTGCAGAACGAGATCGCGCGCTTCAACGGCACGCTCTTCTGGTCGTTCGCGATTCTGGGATTCGGATTGATCCTCGGCGTCTTTCTGCAGGTGCGCGTGGGTCTGGTGCCGCTCAAACGCGTAAGCGAGGCGCTCGCACGCATCCGCGACGGCAATGCGCGCCGACTCGACGGAAAATTTCCTGCCGAAATCGAACCGCTCGCCTCCGAACTGAACAGCCTGATCGAGCACAGCGCCGAGGTGGTGGGACGCGCACGCACGCATGTGTCGAATCTCGCGCATTTCCTGAAGACGCCTTTGACGGTGCTGACGAGCGAAGCCTCCGCGCAGCCGGGTCCGCTCGCCGACGCGGTCATGCGCCAGGTGGTGACGATGCGCCGCCAGGTCGATCACTATCTCGCGCGCGCACGCGCCGCCGGCGCGCTCGACGTGCTCGGCAATCGCACACCCGTCAAACCCGTGCTGGACGATCTCGTGCGCGTGCTGAAGCGCATTCATGCCGATCGCGGGCTCGAGATTTCGGTCGATTGTCCTGCCACGCTCGCGTTTCGCGGCGAGCGCCAGGATATCGAAGAGATGGCGGGCAATCTGATCGACAATGCGTGCAAATGGGCAACCGCGCGCGTGGAGGTGTCGGCGACCCGCGTGTCGGGCACGAATCTCGAATTGCGCGTGGACGACGACGGGCCGGGTCTCGATCCCGAGGAGCGCGCCCAGGTGGGCGAACGCGGCGAAAGGCTGGACGAGAGCGTGCCGGGGACCGGACTGGGGCTGGCGATTGTGCGCGACATCGCCA
>JBEKDC010000271.1:0-5097 GCA_050014535.1 Rhizomicrobium sp. | reverse complement strand
GATATTCCGGCGTGCTGAACCGGTCCGGATGGGACTTTATGTACGCAGTCAGCGTCGCATCGTCCGGATCGGGAATCGTCCCCGCGGCGGACGGCGGCAGCAGCACATATTGAACGGCGCGTCGCTCGTTGATGAACAGGAACATCGTCTGCGTAAATGCCGGCGACGCCTGAATGCCGTTGGCGATCGCCTCGAGGAGCTGATTGCGCGCGATATCGGCCCGCACGCCGGCAATGAAGGTGCCCTCCGTGTAACTGTACTGGGCCAGGACCTGAAGAAACGTGTTGCGGTCGAAGGTGCCCAATGGACCTTTGAAGTTGGCGATCTGCTGAATATAGGCGCGCACGTCGCCTTCGTTCGCAACCACTCCTCGGCTCGCGACAATCTGGTCGAGCGCAGCATTGTCGATCGAGCTCTGCAACTTCTGCTCGCCCAGTGCGCGCGCCTTGTCGGCGGACAGCTGGCCACCGGCACGGTTCGTCGCTTGCGTCCTCGCATTGGTGAAATCGCGCTGGAATTCCTGGGCTTCGATTTTGACCCCGCCGACCGTCGCCACGCTCGTATCGGATGAGCCTTGAAACACGTCGGCGATGCCCCACAGGCCGAACGTGGCCGCCAACCCGACCAGGAAGATCCCGGAAATCCAGGACCTCGCAAAAGACCGCATCTGTTGAAGCATGGCAAAATCCGGGTGTGGCGACGAAAAGCGGCGGATGATAGGGAGGGGTCCTCCGGACAGCAAGGCATGCCCGCTGCGGACCGATCCGATCCCGGGGGAGCCTTAGTCGAGCCGAAAGTCCGAATCCATCTCAATCTCGTTTTCACCTGAGGATCAGCATGCGACATCTCATTGCCGGCAACTGGAAAATGAACGGCCTTTTGGCGTCCCTCCCGGAAATCGAGACGGTGGCCGAAGCGGCATTTGCTTCGCCACCGGACGTGGACATCCTGATCTGCCCGCCTGCGACCTTGATTTGGCGCGCGGTCGGCGTCGCGGCGGCGCGCATCGCCATCGGCGGCCAGGATTGCCATGCCGAACCGTCGGGCGCGTTCACGGGGGAAACAAGCGCCGAAATGCTGAGGGATGCAGGCGCAACAGCCGTCATCGTGGGACATTCAGAGCGCCGCCAATACTTTTCGGAGAGCGACGCGGCCGTGGCGGCCAAGGCCCAAGCCGCCTGGCGCGCCGGGCTGCTCGCCATCATATGTGTCGGCGAATCCGAGGCCGAGCGCGATGCAGGCCGGGCCCTGGAAGTCGTCGCAAGTCAGATCGCCCACAGCGTGCCGGCGGCCGCAACCGGCGCATCGACGGCGGTCGCGTATGAGCCCGTCTGGGCGATCGGAACCGGACGCACGCCGACGATTGCGGAAATTACGGATATGCATTCCGACATTCGCGCGAGGCTGGTCGACCTTCTGGGCGAGGCCGGGCGAGGCGTTCGCATTCTCTATGGCGGCTCGGTCAAGCCGGGCAATGCCGCGGAAATCCTGTCGACTGCCGAAGTCGGCGGTGCGTTGGTGGGAGGCGCCAGCCTGAAGTCGGCCGATTTCCTTGCAATTGTAACGGCTGCACGCACAAAGGCTTAACCAAGGCGCGCCACCGTTCCTTAACCCACATGCGCAATCTTTGAGGGGCTGTGAGCATCTGGGTACCTGAGTGGCGCGGCTTTCCTACGATACGACCGAAACTCTGATTTACGATCCCATTGCGGCCAATCGCACCGCGACGCGCGCGGCGCTTTACAATCTCGGTTTCCGGCGCCTCGAGACTGTGGGCACCCTCGAAGCGCTGGCGGAGTGCATTCGGCGACGTCCGCCGGATCTGGCGCTGTGCGAAGCGCAAGGCGCGGAAGACGAGCTCTGCGCCATGATCCAGAAGCTGCGGCAGGGCACGACCGTCTACAATCCGTTCATCGTCATCATCGTGACGGCCTGGGAGCACAACAGCGCGCTGGTGAGCCGCGTGCTCAATTCGGGGGCCGACGACCTCGTGCTGCGGCCCTTTTCGACCACCACGCTCGCGCAACGCATTCAGAGCCATGTCGAACGGCGCAAGGGCTTCGTGATCACGTCGGAATATGTCGGTCCGGATCGTCGTCGCGATTCCGTGCGGCCGTCGAACGTCCCGATTTTCGAGCCGCCAAATTCGCTCAAGATGAAGGCACAGGAGCGGCTGACGTCGGAAGAGGCGACCCAGCGCCTCGACGCCGAGTTGAAATCGGCGCGCGATTTGTTGAATTCCGAAAAGCTGCGCCGCGATGCGTTCCAGATCTGCATCCTGTGGCGGCTGATGCAGGAATCTCCCTCTGCGACCCTTGCGAAAAAATACAACGTCGATCTTGGTAAGCTCAAGGACGTGACGCGCAGCGTGGCGCGCCGCTGCAGCGGTACCGACTTCGAACCCGCCATCGAATGGTGCGACTCCATTCTTGCCGCCATCGAGGGGCTTGAAGTGGGCGTGGACCGCAATGCATCGATGCATCTGCTCGGTCACGCGGCGCTAAACCTCAACCAGATCTTCTCGCCCGAAAAGACCGTGGCGGATCATCTGAGCGCCATCGACGCTACGGTCGCGATCGTCAAGGCCCGCTTCGAACCGGCGCTGGCGTCGTAATATTCCCTGAATACCGCATTCGTCAGCCCAATTGAGGCATCCCTTCCCTAATTTGTGGGGTAGCGGGTGAGCAATTAGAAGTCTCATGTCGTTGAAAATGAAAATGCAACTATTGCAAGTTTTCAACCGATGGAGGAAGGTTGCAGTCAAGGCTGAATATTCGGGAGGCAGGCGATGCCTTTTTTCCGGACATGGTATTGCGCTGCAGTTGATCTGCGGGGGGCGTTTCATGCAAGAAAAGTCCATTGCAGGATCAATTCGAGCAGACGTGCTCGAACCGTAGCGACCGGAATTTTTTGCAAGTTCTCGTTTGTCATTGGCTTTCTATTCGGGTTGTTGCTGCCCGCCGCCGCCAGCCCGCCGGCGATGATTGTGCCCGGGCAGTTCAACGTGAGCGGGACGGGCGCATTTACGTACACGATCCCGATCACGGCGCCTCCAGGTTCGGCCGGAATGGTACCTGCACTGTCGCTCGATTATTCAAGCCAGAACGCCAGCGATGGCCTCGAGGGCTGGGGATTCACGCTGTCGGGCCTGCCGTCAGTGACGCGATGCGCGATGACCTACGCGCAAGATGGCATTCATGGAGGCGTCAATTTCAATGTGAATGACCGTTTTTGCCTGGAGGGCCAAAGGCTTATCGCCGTCAACGGCACTTACGGCGCCAACGGAACGGAATACCGCACGGAAATCGATGGCTTCAGCAAGATCGTTTCTTATGGCGCTTCGGGAAGCGGCCCGCTTTATTTTTTGATCTGGACGAAGTCCGGACAAATCATGGAGTTCGGCAACACTGCCGACTCCCGCGGTCCCCTTGTTTCACCAACCTGTACTTATCCCTCGACTTGCCAGACGGGTCCGGCCGGCACGGTCCGCGTCTGGGCCGTAGACAAGATCAGTGACACGCGCGGCAACTACATCCAGGTCACCTACGACAACGGAACGCCCGATACGACTTATGGGCAGGTCTATCCGACTAAAATCGCCTATACGGGCAACACCGTTACGGGCCTTATGCCTTACAACTCGGTGCAATTCGCATACACGACTCGCATAGACGATCCGCCGACCTATCAGGCCGGCGCGCTGCTGCAGACGACGAAGCTGCTCTCGAATATCGAGACCTATGCGGGCACGACCCTCGTCCACAATTATTATCTCCAATATTGGGGCCCGTTGGACGCCTCATATCCGGCGATTCTGTATCAAGTCACGCTTTGCGGTTACAATGCCCAGCAAGTCCGCAGCTGCCTCGCGCCAACGACCTTCGGCTGGCAGGGCTCGAACGTGATGTCCCCGCCAAGCGCGGTGACGAATCCCCTGAGCGGCGAGCTCCATACACCCGACGATAATAATCTCTCCGCAGTTTTCAACTCCCACGGATTGACCGATGTCGTTGAATTGGCCGCCGCGGGTACTGCTTGCCCCAATACGACCCAATCCGTCTATTTTGGAAGCGGAAACGGTTACACCTTCACGCCTTCGAATATCAATGTCATTTACAATCCCACGACAAATTACGATTGCAATTCGACGACGAATTTTTTCCAAAACGGCACGTATTTGCTCGACATCGACGGCGACGGATTGACCGATGTTCTGAACAGGCAATATTCGACACAGGACGGAAATCTGGGCTTCACAGGCTACTGGTACGTGCTTCACAATAATGGCGCGGGCAGCCTCAATACGGTTTCTTATCTGAATATCGGCGACTATCCGCCGTCGATCGGCGATTTCAACGGCGACGGACGTTCGGATATCTATTTCTACAATCAGGTAGATTTTCTTCTGAGCAACGGCGACGGCACATTCAACGAAGTCCCGACCAATTTTCCCAATTTTGGCGCTTCGGACGGCGATACCATTTATGCCTATGACTTCGATGGCGACGGGTGCACGGACATACTGTCGTTCGGCAACGTCAATAATGTTTATTATTCGTGCCAGCCTGCCATCGCCAATTTGGGCAATCCGGCCAACTTCGGCAACATGTATCATGACGGCTGGACACCCCATTTTGGCGACTTCAATGGCGACGGCAAAATGGACATCCTGTGGACCAACAGCACCACCATGCAGCTGTGGCTGTCGACGGGCACCGGCTTCGTCGTCAGCACGCCGAGCTTTCCCGGCGGCGATTTGGGCGCGCTGCAGATACAGACGGGTGATTTTAACGGCGACGGCAAAACGGACCTTGTCATTGCGACCGAGAAAACTTCAGGCGTCCTGGATGTTTGGCGTTCGACCGGCACGGGATTTGTCGATTCCGGTACCGGAGTGAATCTGACCAATCCGAACGGCCGCGACATCAGCGTTTATGTCTCCGACTGGAACGGCGATGGCGGACCCGACATTTGGACGCAATTCACCGACGCCGACACGTCCGACACGGAATATCTTTACACCTATGTTCCCCTTGCAGTTGCGGCGGTAGTCAACGGCCTCGGTGTCACCACCGCCGTCACTTATGACCGGTTGAA
>JBEKDC010000270.1:0-5126 GCA_050014535.1 Rhizomicrobium sp. | reverse complement strand
GACGGAAGCCGCCTCCGCCTCGCTCACGCGCGTCTCGTCCTCAGGCCTGGGTGCCGACATCGAATCCTTCGCGCTTGTATTCTTCCCGCGGCTCGAGCGTGACGCGCGCGGCACCCCGGCGAGCGAGCGCGGGCCGCACTTCCTCGTCATGCATCTCGAGCCATTTGACGATTTCCGGCGCCGCGCGCACGAGCACGGTCTTGCCCGGCGCTGCCGCCGCCTGGCGCTCGATACGGCGGATCACTTCCAAGGCCACGCTGTCGCGCGTGCGCGTGCGGCCATGACCCTGGCAGGGCCGGCAGCATTCGCTCATCAGTTTTACCAGCGGATCGCGGATGCGTTTGCGCGTGATTTCCACCAGCCCGAATTCCGACATGCCGGAGATCTGCGTCGGTGTCCGGTCCCGCGCGAGGCTCGCCGTCAGCATGTCGAGCACTTTCTGGATGTTGTCGGGCTCGTTCAGATGGATGAAATCGATTACGATCAATCCGCCTACGCCGCGCAGGCAAAGCTGACGGCCGATTTCGTCCGCCGCTTCGAGATTGACCTTGAGGCTCGTTTCCTCGAGCCCCGTCGCATCCGTGAAGCTGCCGGAATTCACGTCGACGGCCGTCAGAGCTTCGGTGCCTTCGATGGTGATCCAGCCGCCGGACGGCAGAGGCACGCGCGGACTCATCAGCCGCTCGATCTCGTCTTCGATGTCGTAGAGATCGAACAGCATGCCGGGGCCCGCGAACAATTCGATCTTCGATTCCGCGTCGGGCATCGCGCGGCGGCAATAGGCACGCGCCGCTTCCGCGGATTCGCGGTCGTCGATCAGCACGTGCGCGGTCGCCGCATCCACTTCGTCGCGCATGGTGCGTTCGACGGGATCGAGATCGTGGTAGAGCGTCGCCGGCGCGGTCGCACTCTGCCGCCGCGCCATCACCGGCCGCCATGCTTCGGCGAGCCGCTCGGCATCTTCCTTCAGATCGGCCAAGTTCGCGTCGATCGCGGCGCTGCGAAGAATATATCCCGCGCCGGGAATGAGCGCGCCGTTCGCGAAGCCGATCATCGCTTCGCTGAGCGCGGTGAGCCGCGCGCGTTCCGCTTCGTCGTCGATGCGCCGCGACAGCGCGATGCCCGGCTGGTTGGGCACGAGCACGAGGAGCCGGCCAGGCACAGTCACATTGGCGGAAAGCCGCGCGCCTTTTTCGCCGATGGGATCCTTCACCACCTGCACGACGATCTCTTCGCCTTCATGCACGCAATCGCCGATCTTGGGAGCACGCTCGTCGTCGAAGCCGGGAAGATCGGCGAGACAGCGGGCTTCGCGCGCGCCCAGAAAGCCCGCGCGATCGAGCCCGATATCGACAAAGGCGGCCTGCATGCCCGGCAGCACGCGCTGCACGCGTCCCAGTATAATGTGTCCGATCAAGCTGTGGCCGCTGCGTCCGCCGCCCCGCTTGCGCAAGGGTCCGTCGTCCAGGCCGATAGTGCGCTCGAGAAAGAGTTCCTGCAGCCGCCCGTCCTCGACGATGGCGACACGAATCTCCCCTGCCCCGGCGTTGATCAGGACTTCCTTTTTCATCGGCTGCGTTCGGCAAATAGCGGCCCGCAAACATTATCACGAAATCGCGACACCGCACGACTTAAGAAGATGCACTGTCTCCAAAAGAGGCAAGCCGACCACATTCGACCAGGAGCCGTTCAATTGCCGCACGAAAGTTTCGGCACGGCCCTGGATGGCATAGCCACCCGCCTTGCCGAGACCCTCGCCCGACGCGAGATAGGCATCGATTTCGCTTTGATCGAGTCGCTTGAACGCGACGCGGGTGAGCACTGTTCGAGTCTTGATCGCGCCATCGCGCGGAATCACGGCCACCGCCGTCAGCACCTGATGGCGCCGGCCCGACAGCAATTTGAGGCAGGCGCGCACGTCGTCGTCGGTGTCCGCCTTGGGCAGGATTCGTCGCCCGCAGGCCACTACCGTATCCGCGGCGAGAATGACGGCGGCGTCACCGCGCCACGATGCACGCGCGGCTTCGGCTTTCGCGCATGCGAGCCGCAGCGCATAGAGACGCGGCTGTTCGTCTTTCCGCGGTGCTTCATCGATAGCAGCCGGCGCGATCGCATCGGGCACAATTCCCGCCTGCGCCAGCAGCGCCTTGCGGCGCGGGCTCTCGCTCGCCAGAACGAGCAAGGGGGACGCGCTATTTGAAGCGATAGGTGATGCGCCCCTTGGTGAGGTCATAGGGCGTCATCTCCACAAGCACCTTGTCGCCCGTCAGCACGCGAATGCGGTTCTTGCGCATCTTGCCGGCGGTATGGGCAATGATCTCATGTCCGTTTTCGAGCTTCACGCGAAAGGTCGCGTTGGGCAGAAGCTCGCTCACTGTGCCCGGAAACTCGAGCAGTTCTTCCTTGGCCATTATTCCTCTGGGTCCGTTTCTGGCGGCGGAGAATGCACTTAAAACCCGGAAAAGCAAGGGAAACGGCTGGATATGGCGGCCTGCGGGCGCATCACCAGAGGAACGGTATGACCGCCCAAGTGCGCCGCTGCTGCGCCTCGAACTCCGCGCCGAACCGCTCACGGAGCGCGATTTCCTCGACGTGGATGCGCCAGATATAAGAAACGAAGACACAGAGGGTCAGTAAGGCAAAGGAGAGCCAATTGCCGATCGCAAGTCCGACCCCCGCAAAAAGGAGTATTCCGCCCGTGTACGCCGGATGCCGCAGCACCCGGTAGGGGCCGCGCGTGATCAGACGCTGCCCTTCGAGCAACTGCACCGACGTGCGAAACCACCGGCCCAACGTCAGGAAGGCCCAGAAATAGAGAAGGGCGCCGCTCCAGAACAAAGCCATCGCCGCGATGAAAAGCGGCTCCGGCGACAGATCGATGCGCGCCGACGGCATCAGGAACGGACCTGCGAGTGCAATACCGAGCCCGGCGCATGTGAGGACGATGATCAATCCGCGGCTGCCGCGATCGCGATTGTCGCCGCGTGCGATGTTCCGCTCGCGGCCGAACACGCGCGAACTGAGAATAAAGAAGCTGAAATAGCTTCCGAAAAAAATCCACGCCCAGACCGTCCGCTCGAGAAACAGGTAAGGCGCGTCACGCATGCGTCTCTCCCTCGACAATCCTTCGAGCCTGCCGGCCAATCTAGCAAAGTCGCGGAGGCACGGCTAATCCGACGCGTGGAAGCGCCATTAGACAGGGTTCCACGCAATTCGATTAGACTGGCGGCAGAATCGCGATTGGGGAGTATTTTTTGGCGGTGTCCGCGACAAATGAACTGACCGGCCCTCCGAAGGGCCTGACCGCCATATCGATCATCCGGGATGGAATGGGCCTTCTCACAAGCACACTCCCGCGCGCCTGGGGGGTGTGGCTGGTCGTTGTTCTTTTCGCGCCAAGCGCCATTCTTATCGACCACGCAATTGGTATCCGATCAACCTCTCGATACTGGGAAATTCGAAGCGGATCGCTCTTCCTCGAGCTGTTCGTCGGCACCGGATGGACATTTGTTGCCTCAGCCCGAGCGATGATCGGAAGCACAAGCCGCGTGTGGGTGCCTGACGGTTATTTCTGGCAATCCATCGGCGCGCAAGTCGCAATTGCCGCAGTCACGTATCCAATCATGTTGGTCACAATATTCCTGCTATCCGAACGCTTCGATTCTGCGACCTCGTACAGGCATCCGCGTGAAATTATTTTCGAGTCGCTGCCCGTGTTACTGCGGTTCGTTATCACGATTGCCGTTATGAGAATTGCACTCTGGCCTATTGCTCGCGCGATCGGCGATCGCGCAACAAGTTTCGGCGCCGTCTGGCGCGGCATGAATGGAGCCGTCTGGCCGTTGATCCGCGCATATGTGCTGCTCGTCGGCCCGCTTCACGCTGCACATCTCGGCATAACTGTCTGGACATTGTCTCTGAGCGGCCGAAGTAATCTGCAGTTCTATGTCAACATCGCAAATAACCTGTTTCGAGCCGTCGACGTTATTCTTGTCTACAGCATCTTCAACGCCGTTTATGCGCGGGTGTTCATGCCGGTTGGAAGTCCATTTTCGAACAATTCGGTGATTGATGTCTTCGACTGAAATCGCCGCTTGACGAGTGACTAATCAGCGGCCCGGTCCACCGCGAACCGCGCTTCGATGCGGGCTTGCAATTCGTCGCGGACGGCGCGGTAGGCATCCAGAAGCTGCTCGCGGGAGCCTTCGAAGGCGGTCGGATCCTGCGTCGGCCAGTATTCGACCTCCACCGCCTGCACCCGCGTCAGCTCCATCGCCTTGTGATGGGCTTCGGGCGACAAGGTAACGATCAGATCGAACGACGCGTCTTCCAGGTCTTCGAAGCGCTTGGGCTTGTGGTTTGCGATCTCGATACCGATCTCGTCCATCACTTCGACCGCCATGGGATCAAGCTCGCCCGCGCGCGCGCCCACCGAATCGACATAGACGAAGCGGCCGTAGAGATGGCGCATCAGGGCCGCGGCCATCGGGCTGCGCACCGCATTGAGCGTACAGGCGAAGAGAGCGGCGCCCGGCAGCTCCTCGCCATTGGGTCCCCGCATCCCGTCAACCCTTCAGATGCAGCACGCAAAGCAGCGTGAACAGCCGCCGCGCGGTATCGAAATCGACGTCGATCTTGCCCTTGAGGCGCGCCTGCAGCAGCGTCGAGCCTTCGTTGTGCAGTCCGCGGCGGCCCATGTCGAGCGCTTCGATCTGCGACGGCGGCGCGTTGCGGATGGCCTTGAAGTAGCTTTCGCAGACGATGAAATAATCCTTGATCACGCGGCGCAGCGGCGTGAGCGACAGCATGATGCGGCCGTGCGGTTCGTCGCTTTCGAGCCGGATGTCGAACACGAGCCGGTTTTCCGAAACACCCAGCACGAGCTTGTAAGGCCCCCCCGGCGAACCCGCTGGCGCAAAACTATTCGCTTCCAGCAGATCGTAGATCGCAATCTCGCGCTCCTGCTCGATCTCGCGCGTGCGGCGCAGGACGGAGCCTTCGTCGAGTTCGATCGAAGAGATGCGGAAGGCGTCGGCCATGCGTCAGGAATCGCGTCGTTCGTTCAGACGCGCGGCGATGGAGCGGGCATGGGCATCCAACCCCTCGGCTTCCGCGAGCACGATCGC
>JBEKDC010000269.1:0-5137 GCA_050014535.1 Rhizomicrobium sp. | reverse complement strand
GATCGTAGGGATTGTTGGTCGTGCCGTAGATGTCGTTGTAGCTCTGGAAATCGCCCAGCATCAGCGGCACGTTCGTCTTGCCCCAGACGATTGCGCCTTCGCGTCTCACGCTTTTGACGACGTCCGCATCCGCGCAATCTTTCGGCCGGTCGGCGAGCGCGGGATTGCCGGAAGTCGCGGGCATATTCTCCACATCCGTGCCGTCCTTGACGGTCATGGGAATGCCCGCGAGCGCGCCAAGCGGTTCGCCTTTCGCACGCGCATCGTCGATCGCCTGCGCGTCCTTGGCCGCGCGCGCGAGATCGGTCGTCACGACGGCGTTCAGCTTCGCGGTGAGCGCATCGTTACGCGCGACATGGGCATCGAGCAGTTCGCGGGCCGAAATGCGCTTCGCAACCAGATCGGCCAGCATTTCGCGCGCGGTGCGGGTGGTGAGAGATGACATTCTGGAATTCCTCCCTGAGCGCTTCGCAAGGCGCTTTTCAGTGTCCAACAGCGTCGAGATGACATAATGTCAGATCGATAGCCATCCGAAAACTGTAGGGATCCCCCATGCGCGCTGCCGTGTTCCGCGAAATGTCGAAGCCGCTTGTCATCGAAACGCTGCCCGATCCCGAGCCCGGCCCGCACGACGTTATTCTCAAGGTGAGGAATTGCGGCATCTGTGGTTCCGATCTGCATATGACGGAGCCCACCAGCATCATGCCTCCCCCGTCGGGCGCCGTGATGGGGCACGAATTTGCGGGTGAAGTGGTGGCGGTGGGTAAGGCGGCGACACATCTGTGGAAGAGCGGCGATCGGGTCGCAGGCTTTCCGTTCATCTGCTGCGGCGATCACACGCCGTGCCTCAATTTTGCCAATGGACGCGGTTCTTGCGCCAAAGGCATGTCGATCGGATTGGGACAGAGCCCGGGCGGATATGCGGAATTCGTGAAGATCGGCGCGGGTGGCGGCTTTCGCCTGCCCGACAACGTATCATTTCGCGAAGGCGCGATGGTGGAACCGCTCGCCGTGGGATTGCACGCCGTCGACAAGGCGAAACTCGAGCGCGGCGCGACGGTTATCGTGATCGGCGCGGGGCCGGTGGGGCTTGCCACGATGCTGTGGGCGAAATTTCTGGGTGCCCGGCATGTAATCGTCAGCGAGAAGGCGGAAATCCGCCGCAAGATGGCGGCGCGTTTCGGCGCCACAGACGCGATCGATCCGGGTCAACCGCTGACGCCGCAGGTGGAGCAGATCGCGGGCCGCGGTCCCGACGTGATTTTCGAATGCGTCGGCGCGCCTGGCATGATCGGCGCTGCAATGATGGATGCGCCGCGGTTCTGCCGCATCGTTGTCGCCGGCGTCTGCCAGCAGCCCGATACGATCATGCCGCTGATGGGCATCATGAAGGAGCTCGAATTGCAGTTCGTGCTCGGCTACCGGCCCGCGGATTTCGATTACGTGATCGCGATGATCGCGTCCGATCGCGTCGATGTTGCTCACATGGTGACGGACATCGTCGGCTTCGACGAACTCCCCGCCGCCTTCGAGGCGCTCCGCCATCCCACGCATCAGTGCAAGGTGATGCTGCAGAATTGAGATTTTTCCACCCTCCCCTTGCGGGAGGGTCGAAAAATTCGAGCGCAGCGAGAGATTTTTCGGGGAGGGGCAAGCCCACTGATTCCGGAGAATTGCCCCTCCCCGAAATTCTCTTTTCGCTGACGCTCAAAGATAATTTCGACCCTCCCGCAAGGGGAGGGTGGAAAAAGATTGCGTTACGGCCCCAGCTTGCGTTCCGGGACCTTGTCCCAGGCGTGGAGGCGCGTTTCGTCGGGAGTAGACGCGAGGTGCGGGGGGCCGTCGCCGAAGATCATGGTCTGGCGCGAAGTGGAATCGTAGCGCGGCCAGGCGCCGGTCGATTGGGTCGCGGGATTGCCGGTTTTCGCAAACGCGGTCCAGGCATCGATCGTCGCGCGCGACAGTGCTTCGGCGACGGGGCCCGTGCCGAAGAATGTGCCGATCAGCTTGTCGCGATGCGTGCCGAACACGAAACCCAGTTCGAGCGCGTGGCACGAACCTATGATCCCGCCCAGGAAAGGCGAGCGCCAGTCGAAGCGATAGACATAGACGGGCGCGCGCGCGCTTTGCGCTTCCGCGAGCCGGATGGCGGGCACGGTGAATGACTTGTCCGTCATCATGGCGTTGAAGCGCTCGAACGGCGAACCGATCGTGTAGGCGGCAAGCACCGCAGGCGCTTCCTCTTTCGCAAGCCGCGTCACGCGCTCGGTGAATCCCTTCGACGTCATCAGGCGCAGGCGCGGATCGACGGCGCTGAACAGTTTCCACTCCTCGCGCATCGTGCCGGTGAGAATTGGAATGCCGGAAGCCGAGCCCGCGCGCACCGCATCGATCGGAGTGCCGGACAGCATCGCGCCGTCGACGATCGGCTGGAACGGCAATCGCCCGAGCTTGCGCTGATCCTTGCCGTCGCGGGAATCGGCCAGCACTGCGATCTGTGCCTTGACGATCGCGCCATAAGGCGCCTCCAGCGCGCGCGCCGCATCGCTCGCCGATAGTCCCATTTCTTCGAGGATCGCGCGGCCGGCGCGGCTTCCGCGCTCGCGGTCATGGCCGATATGGGCCGCACCCGATTGCGGAATCGCCTTGTGGAACAGCCCGCGCGCGGGAGCGCACGCAAGCAGCGCGCCGACGCTCATGCCGCCCGCGGATTCGCCGAAGACGGTGACGTTGTCGGGATCGCCGCCGAACACCTCGATGTTCCGCTTCACCCAATCGAGCGCGAAGATCTGATCGGCCAGTCCTTCATTGCCCGTGCCGGGAAGCTTGCCGTCCGTTGCATCGGCCATGTCCAGAAAGCCGAACGCCCCCAGCCGGTAATTGATCGTCACCACCACGACATCGCGCGCGGCCAGATGCCTGCCATTGTAGATGCCCTGGCTGCCCGCGCCGATGACGAACGCGCCGCCGTGAATCCACACCATGACGGGACGCTTCGCGTCGTCGCAGCCGGGAGTCCAGACATTGAGATAAAGGCAATCCTCCGATTGCTCGCCGATTGCGCTTCCCAAGATGGACTCGAGCTGCGTCGGCGCCTGCGGGCAGATGGTTCCGAAGCTCGTCGCATCGCGGACGCCGGCCCATGGCAAAGTCGGTTCCGGCATGCGCCAGCGCAAGGGGCCGACAGGCGGCGCTGCGAACGGAATCCCTTTGAAACTCAGGATGCCGGCTTTGCGCGTGCCTGCGAGCTTGCCGTTCGCAATCTCGATGGAGACCGGTTCGTCGATTTCGTCCGTTCTGCGATCCATGATCCCGTTCCGTCAGGCGTTCGCGACCACAAATCCCGCGCGGGGGAAATGCACCACAATGTCGCCCACCTGGGAATCGCGGCGCAGGATCGCGATCTCATGCGCGTTGGTGAACACGATTTCGCCCGCGACCGGATCGCGGCCGTAATCGTCGGCGGAGACTTTCACTTTGTCCCCCGGCTTGCGTCCGCCGGGTTCGAACGGATCCGGCGCGGACTTCGCTTCCGGCATAGCGGCTTTGGCGATGGCGAGCGCTTCCTTCGAATCCATCGGCGTAGGCTTGCCGTGACCGATAGCCTTCATGCGCCCGAACCACGCTTCGAGCTTCGGAAACTCCTTGAGCAGTGCCTCGGCGACGTGTGCCAGCGCGTTTTTGAGGAACCACAGATTCATGTGGCATTGGATATCGGCGAGCGTGGGCTTTTCGTCTTGCAGAAACGCGCGGCCGTCTTCCAGCTGCTCGGCGATGAAGCCCGCATGCGCGCGCCATTGATCGCGCATGAACGGTGCGGCGGATTTCATCGCTTCGGTCGAAAAGCCATTGGGCGACATCGCCTCGCGATCCTTCTTGAACGCTTCCGGAACCATATGACCGATCTCGCCGAAGATGATCGGCACGGTCGCCATGAAAAATGGTCTGTCCGTCCAGAAGCCAAGCCCGTAAGGCAAACCGCGGCCGTGCGGCAGCACGGACGGCGTGGGAAAGCGACGCTCGAGCTCGCGGATGATGATCTGGGAATCGCAGTATATGTCCGCGCCGATCTGCATCACCGGCGTCTTGCGATAGCCGCCCGTGAGCGGAATCACGTCCGGCTTCGGCAGCATCGAGGGAATCTCCACCGAGCGCCACGCGAGTCCCTTGATCCCGAACACCAGCCGCACCTTTTCGGAGAAAGGCGAATTCGCGAAATTGTGCAGGATGATTTCATGCGCCATGGGTCAGCTCAATTCGTTGGAGAAGCGGATGGTTTCGGTCTTGAGGCCTTCGATCACCACGTCGAGCCCGCCGGAGCGGATCATCCATTCCAGGCGATGGTCGCGATATTCGCGCTTGAACAGGCGCTCCTTCACCGCATCCGCCACCATGCCCATGCCCGCGATGGAAGCTGCGGCGGCATTCGCGGCCTTCTGCACCGAGCCGCGCTCATTGGCGCGCGCGAGCCATAGTCCCAGCGGCGACTGCGCATGCGGCCCGATTCCCAAACCCGCAGCGCCATTCAGATAGGGAACCACCGAAAGATCGGCCCAGCCGAAAATATCGCCGCCGAACCAGGGATGCCCGGCCAGCGCACGCGCAAGCCAATCGTAAAGTCCGCGCGCCTGTGCCGCTGCCCGCGCCTCCAGCGCCTGCGCTTTGGCGCCTTCCACGCGCTTGAACCAGCGGATCTCGCCCATGCCCCAATTGATCGGCTCGAAGGCCGTGTCCATTACCTCTTCGATGGTCCGCGCACGGGCCCGTGCAGCGGGATCTTTCGGCAGCAGCGCAGGCGTGGGCCATTTGTCTTCGATATATTCGAGGATGATAGTCGAATCGAAGATCGCGACGTCGCCGTCGATCAGCGCGGGCACTTCGCCGCGCGGATTGGCTTTGAGGAATTCCGCATCGATCTGGCCTGTGCCGATGGCGGCCGGCATTTTCGCACTATAGGCGATGCCTTTTTCGTCGAGCGCGATCTTGACCTTCTGCGCGTAAGGCGACAGCGGATGCTCGAAGACGGTGACGGTCATTTGCGTTTGTCCTTCCAGAGTTGCGCCATCCAGCCGAACAGGGTTGCGGCATCGGACGGCGCCGTGGTGTCGCCGAATTCGCGATAAAGCGTGGCCACATT
>JBEKDC010000268.1:0-5141 GCA_050014535.1 Rhizomicrobium sp. | reverse complement strand
GCCGTCTTCTTTGCCTGCGGTTTCGTCGTCATTCTTCGTTCGTCGCTCGATGCCGCCCGCGCGGGCCGCGAATGCGGTTCAACTACGCTTCAAATGTCGGCCGGATGCCGGTACGGTCTCACTCGTGGCGGGGCGGCACAAGAAGGCGATGAGCATCGCTCCAGCTTTCCTCCGTCGCCTCGGAATTGAAACGCTCCACAGCGCGCTTCCGTTCGGGATCGAGTTCCGCCATCTCCCGCAACTGCGTTGCGGCACGGAGCCAGCGAGCCTCGACATCTTCGGCATCCCCCCCGTCAGTCATTTCGTGCGCCGGGCCAATGTCGCCGGATGCTCGTCGTGCCCTGAGGCGCGCAACGAGATCGGACATGCCCGAGCGGACGAGATGGTCCTCCAGCCTCCCAGTTTCAAGCCTGAAGCCGGAGGCGGCGAGGTTTAAGAGTTCATGCCGCAGGCTGTCAAGCGAACGGTCCGAAAACGGCAGTGTGGCAAGGGTTTCGCCGTGCTTGAGGGCGATTTCCGGGTGCTGGACCAGCAGGGCCGCGAGCTCCAATTCCTTGAGGTGCAACACCCCCGTCCGGCCCGAGCGGGCAAGAAGGCTGTTGCGGACGGCAGGGGACACATTCTCGATCGGGCCGGGCCGGAAAGGTGCATTGGAGTATCCTCCGCGGCGGGGTGCCTGGTCCCGCCGGGGCTTCCACTCCTGGCGCGGCGCGCGGCGCTTGAACGCGTCGAACACTTTCTGGTCGAACTCGCGGCGGTAATAGTCCGCGATCTTGGAATCGCCGATTTGGGCCACGATCTCCCGCAGCGATTTTTCGAGCCCCGCCCGCCGCTCGGGGGTGGAAAAGTCCTTGCCCTCGGTCTCGACCCGCCACAGCACCTGGGCCAGCGGAAGCGCGTCGTCCAGCACCTTCTTCATCGCGCCAGTTCCCTGCGAACGAATGAAACTGTCCGGGTCTTCGCCTGGGGGAAGAAACGCGAAGCGCAGGGACTGTCCGGGCTTCAATTGGGCCAGCGCCAGCCGCGCTCCGCGCTGCGCCGCGCGCAGGCCCGCGTCGTCGCCGTCGAAAGACAGGATCGGCTCGGGTGCCACCCGCCAAAGAAGTTCGAGTTGGTCCTCCGTGAGCGCCGTGCCCAGCGGCGCCACCGCAGCTTCGAAACCGCCTCGCACCAGCGCGATCACGTCCATATAGCCTTCTGCGACGACGATCGTGCCGGTCTTGAGCGCGGCCGCGCGGGCCGTTGCGAAATTGTAGAGCAGCTGACCCTTCGAGAAGAGCGTCGTCTCACCCGTGTTGATGTATTTGGGCTTGGCATCGGCTTCGAGCGCGCGCGCACCGAACGCAATCACGCGGCCGCGGCCGTCGGAGATGGGAAACATCAGCCGATCATAGAAGAAATCGCGCGGACTGCGTCCATCATCGGCCGGACGGACAAGGCCGGCCGCGACCATATCGTCGAGCGAAATATTCTTCGCCTTCAGATGACCCAGCAGCGAAATGTTCGAATCGGGCGAATAGCCAAGCCGGAATTGCCCAATCGTCGCGTCATCGATCCCGCGCGAGACCAGATATTCGCGCGCCGCCGTGCCGCCTCGCGTCCGCAATTGCTCCTCGAAGAACACGCAAGCGGTTTCGGCGATTTCGTAGAGCGATTTCCTTTTTTCTTCGCGCGCTTCGTCTTCCGGTGTCCATTGCGGCAGCTCGACACCCGCCTCGCCCGCCAGTTTCTGGATCGCTTCCGGAAAGGTCAGGCCTTCGGTTTCCATCACCCATTTGAAGGCGTCGCCGCCGACGCCACAGCCGAAGCATTTGTAGGTGCGCCGCTCGTTCTCGACCTTGAAGGAGGGTGATTTTTCCTTGTGGAACGGGCAACAGCCCCAGAACACATGGCCCTTGCGGGTCAGCTTGACGCGCCGCCCCACCAGCTGGACGAGATCCGTCCGCCGCAGCACTTCCTCAAGCAGGCCCGGGCCGTAGCGCATACAGGTAATGTAGGCATTCCGGGCCGCGGCGTCCCGGCCTTCGCGAGATTCACCTGTGAGTCTTCATGAGCGCCGGCGGTGCACTGCACCAAAGGATTCTTAACGCAGTGGACGCTGAGGATGCGCAGGGGACGCGGGGTACTCGGAACCCCTCAGCGGCCTCCGGGCATCCTCAGCGTCCACCGCGTTAAAACCTTTTTTGGCTATTTCGGCGCGCTGAGCAGCCCCTTCACGGTACCGCTGGCGGCCGCGAAATCCATCTGGCCGGCATGACGTTCCTTCAGCACGGCCATCACCTTGCCCATATCCTTCATCGAAGCGGCGCCCGTCTCCGCGATCGCGGCCTTGGCGGCGGCCAGCACTTCGTCGGCGCTCATCTGCTTGGGCATGAAACCCTTGATGATCTCGACTTCCTCGCGCTCATGGGTGGCGAGTTCGGGCCGTCCGCCGCTGTCATAGACCGCAGCCGATTCCTCGCGCTGCTTGATCATCTTGGCGAGCAGAGTGAGGATTTCGTCGTCGCCGATGCCCTCGCGGCTCGCTTCCGTGCGGTTGGCGATGTCGCGATCCTTCAACGCCGACAGCACGAGACGCAAGGTCGAGACGCGGCGAACATCCTTCGCCTTCATCGCCGCCTTGAGCTGATCGCTGAATTGCTCGCGCAGACCCATGTCAAACCTCCGAAAATCGAGTTAGAATCTACGCATATTCGCGCCGATTCACAACGCGCAAACCGCCGAGGCGGTCGATAGCATGATCAGTCCAAAACTGTTGGTGACGATTGTGCTGGCATCGTGTTGCGTTTCGTGGCCTGCCTTGGGAGGGGGCGATGATCTCAAGCAGCTCAAGCTCCAATTTGACATCGCTACAAAGATCATTGCCCAAGACAGACAACTTGCGGGTTTCGGAATCGGAGACTCGCCTGAAGAAATTGACGCGCTTGAGAGCGAATGGGTGCTTTCCACCGAATGGCTAAGTGCGTCGCAGTCTTCGCAATCATCGACTGACGAAAATCGAATCAAGGCCGCACTGCACAACCTCGATCCCCATCTCGACGCGCAAGTGCTAACTCTGGAGCCAGACTTATATCTTATCGGCCTCAGTCGCGGTGAAATTGGTACTGTCTTTTCGCTTCGGAAGTTCGGCAGTGGGTTCGTGTCGGACTGGAACATTCGCCGAGCGACTGCCCGCGAAGTGCAACACTTTCCCATTCTTGCGGCGTGGAAAGCAAAAGCCTCAACGGAAGAATGCCGAGCGAAAGAGAGCGACCAGGCCTGGATGCAATGTGGCCCCCTGTACCCGATGGCGATGGGCCAATTGCCGCGAGACCAAAAAGGCCGATTGCGCTTCTATGTCGACGCGGGTGTCGCCGAAACGGCCGGCGGAAGTATCGGATACCGGCTTAGTATCTGGACCTGGGACAGCAATCGGGCAATCCCGCAATTCTCAAAGTCATACGCTCAGTCGATCGAGATCTCCCCCAAACCAAGATTGCAGGGCAGCGACTTGCATGTCCCCGCGAAAAATGAATTCACAAACTTTTTCTTGTGCGACGGATGCGATGACCCGCAGACAGATTTGATAATCCGCATCGAGCCAGAGGGAATTCGAGATCTTGGCAATATTAGCGAGAAGCCCGAACTCGGCGCACTCGATTTGCTCATCAGTCGGGTGGCAAACCGACGCCCTACGGCGGATTTGGCCGCGCGGGATGTGTCAGCAAAAATTGCCGCGGTCGTTAACGAGGCAAGGGACACTTTGGCTTCATTTCACGACGCGGACAAAAATTACTTTTCCCTTGGCCTGCTCGACGAAGACGGGGTCGAATCCGATCCAGCTGCGCCCGGAAATGTGCTTTTGTGCTTTCTGACCGACAGCATGAGTAGTCCTCTTCTGTTTACTCTTGTTCCGCGGCAAAAAGGCTATTTCTTTTCGAAGGTGCGCGATCTTGGAGGTCTCGATACGTCCGACAAGCTTTGTAGCAAATGATCCACATTTTGACTCCATGCCACGCTTGACCCCCGGCCTCCTCGTCCCTATTTTCCGCCGAATCCGAGGCCTTCCCGATGAGCGAAATCGAGTTCCCTGCCACCGCCCAACCGGCGGGGGCGCTTTTGCGCACGCGTGCGACCGCCAAACTCGTGCTGGCGGATGGAACCGTGTTCGAGGGCTATGGCTTCGGCGCGGCGACGGAAGCCGTCGGCGAGGTCTGCTTCAACACCGCGATGACGGGCTATCAGGAGATTCTCACCGATCCCTCCTATGCCGGACAGATCGTCGCCTTCACCTTTCCCCATATCGGCATCGTGGGCACCAACCTCGAAGACATCGAAGCGCTGACACCGGCCGTGCGCGCGGTGATCGTGCGCGCCGATGCCGAGGATCCCTCGAATTACCGCTCGCTCTCAGCACTCCATCGCTGGCTCGCGCTCAACAACATTCCGGGCATCGCCGGCATCGACACGCGCGCGCTCACGTCGCGCATCCGCGAGAAAGGCATGCCGCACGGCATCGTGGCCCACGCACCCGATGGCAAATTCGACATCGCGGCGCTGACGGCTTCGGCGCGCGCGTTCCCCGGCCTCGAAGGGCTCGATCTCGCGAAGGATGTGAGTTGCCGGCAATCCTATACTTGGCGGGAAACGCCGTGGGCCTGGAATGACGGCTATGGCGACCAGCAGGGGCCAACGTGGCGCGCGGTCGTGCTCGACTACGGCGTCAAGCGCAACATCCTGCGCCAACTCGCCGGCCATGGCGCCGAGATCGTCGTGCTGCCGGCCGATGCGAGCTTCGCCGATGTGATGCGCCACGAGCCGGACGGCGTGCTGCTCTCCAACGGACCCGGCGATCCGGCGGCGACGGGCGAATATGCGATCCCCACCATCAAGGCGCTGGTCGAATCGGGCATGCCGGTGTTCGGAATCTGCCTCGGCCACCAGATGCTCGCGCTCGCACTCGGCGCCAAGACCCGCAAGATGGCGCAGGGCCATCACGGCGCCAACCATCCGGTGAAGGATCTCACCACGGGGAAAGTCGAAATCGTATCGATGAATCACGGCTTCACGGTCGATCGCGAAACCTTGCCCAAGGGCGTCAGCGAGACCCATGTGTCGTTGTTCGACGGCACCAATTGCGGCATCGCCGTCGAAGGCATGCC
>JBEKDC010000267.1:0-5164 GCA_050014535.1 Rhizomicrobium sp. | reverse complement strand
GAGAAATACTCCGAAGAACAACTAGCGACTTTGGTGGCGAGTAATATGCCGCCCTTGACCCACCCCTAGCGTCTGGGTTTGCGAAGTATAACATTCCCCCCACGAGGGGGAGGTGAATAGTGGTGCCCATATCGGAGTGACATACGCCGAACGGTCCCCTCCCCCTTGTGGGGAGGGATAGGGCGGGGGGTCGCTCTCGATATTCACGGCACGTCTCACTGTCCCTGCGCGATCGTCACGGTGCCCATGTCGGTGCGGGCGATGATGGCGGGGGAATACATGTCCTCGACCACACCGGCCGGCATCGCGAAGCTGCCTGCCGTCACCGCGCGCGCGATATAGGCGAGCCTGAATGTCGGCGGCGGCGGCGCGGGTTTCTTCGGGTCCGGCTTCTGCTGATATTGCGTGCCGACATCGAAGGCCGCGACAAAGCGGTCGTCGCGCGCTTCCTCCACGTTCACGTCGTTGAGCGTGGCAAGCCAGGCATAGGCCTTGCCGTCGTCGCCCGCGACGGGCATTTCGATTTCGAGCCCGGCCGGCAAGAGATCGAGCGCCGCCATCTTGCGGTAATAGGCATTCGCCATCTGGCCTTCGAGCACGATCATCACGCGGTCGTTCTGCTTCAGGCTCGCGAGATCGGCCGGCTCGCCGCTCATCGTCCAGACGGTCTTCTTGAGCGTCAGCCCGTTCGAGGCGATCGGCAGCGGCACTGAAGGCGTGCCCTGCACCGACACTGTGCGCCAGACCGGCGCATCGCCGCGGTTGACGATCGCGATGCCCGACGACAGCGCGCCGAGCGACGGCGCGAGCCGGATTGCGCCGTCGCGCGGCTGCGCACGCCGGCCGTTGACGAGAATGTTGAGCGGCGCAGTCTGCTTGCTGAGATCGTAGGCCGCCCGCAGCATCCATGCCTTTTCCTGCGTCGTGGTGGCGTTGAGCCGCATATCGACATCGTCGGTGCGCTTCATCAGGGCCGGAACCACTTCAGGATCGCCGCCTTCGATGGCGAGCGCCGTCGTGCCCGCGAGATCGCGCACGAAGGAGCCGTAATCGTCAGTCGAATAGTTCTCCGGCTTGGCGGACATCAGGATGTCGCGCGCGCGACCGAAGGCGTAATCGGCCCGCGAGCGGTCGCCGGCCTGGGCCGCGGCCGCGCCGGTGAGCGCCGCCGCAATGGCGCTGCTCCATTCGCTGCCGCGCGTATCGCTGAAATAACGCAGATCGCTCAAATTGACCTGCCCCATTTTCGCCAGCACGTAGAACGAATAGGCCCGCACGGCGTCGTCGTTCGAATCTGCCGACGCCGTCGTGCGCAGCCAGCCGGCTCCCCGCTTGAGCGCCTCGTTGGGAACGACATAACCCTTGGTCTTGGCCTGATCGAGGAAATCGAGCGCAAACACGGATATCCACGGATCGGCATCGGAGCCCGGGCCCCACATGCCGAAATTGCCCGCAAAGTTCTGCATGTCGAGCACGGTGTCGACGGAATCCTGCAGCCGCGATTTGAGCGCCTGGTCCTTGCGCAGGCCGGCAAGATCCGCGAGATCGTTGAAATACAACAACGGCATCGCGAGGCTCGTCTGCTGCTCGATGCAGCCGAAGGGATATTTGTCGAGCCAGCGCAGCAGGCCGGGCACGTCGTTGTAGCCGTGCGCAGCCGAGACATTGAGCGCGACCACGACAGTCGACGGCACGAGATCGGCCACGAGCGCCTTGTTCGCAGTGAAGCTTTGGCCTGCAGCCAGAACGGCGGTGTCATCGCGCGCCACGTCGAGCTGCGGCGCACGCACTTCGATCTGCCACGAGCGGCTCACGGCGAAACCGCCGGGGCCTTTCAAGCTCAGCGAAATGGTCGCAACTCCAAGCCCCTTGCCTTCAAGCACGACCGGCAACAGCACGCGTTGGCCCTTGGCGAGAATCTGCGTGATCACATCCTGTGCCGCGCCGGAGTCGAGACCGACGGGGCCGGATGACGTGACGGTTGCGACATAGGTTCCCGGCAAGCCCTCGACATTGTCCATGTTGAGGGCTGCTTCGGCCCGGTCGTTTGGCGCGAGGAAGCGCGGCAGCACGATGTCGGCCACCACGGGATCGCGCACGGTGAGCGGCCGATCGGCATCGCCGACTTTCTTGTCGCTCATCACCACGGCCATCAGCCGCAATTCGCCGTTGAAATCCGGGATGTCGAGCGGCACTTGCGTCACGCCGCCCGCGCCCACTTTCACCAGGCCGGAAAACAACGCGACCGTGCGCGTCGGCACGACGGCCAGCGGACGACCGCCCAGATTGTCGCCGCCTTCGCGAAGACTGCCGACGGGACCCTTTTCCGT
This sequence comes from Rhizomicrobium sp., assembly GCA_050014535.1. Lineage (GTDB taxonomy): Bacteria > Pseudomonadota > Alphaproteobacteria > Micropepsales > Micropepsaceae > Rhizomicrobium. The sequence continues at coordinate 2,834 of JBEKDC010000267.1, read as the reverse complement.
CTTGATCAGGCGGCCGTAATCGTCACGCATGCCGACGCCGAGCCGGCGCTTGCCGAAATAGTAAGTGACGGGATCCGGCGATTTGAAATCGGTGAGCTGCAGAATGCCTTCGTCCACCGCTGCCAAGGTCAGATACGCCGCTTCGCCGCTATCCAGACCTTTGACGACGACGGGGATGTTGATGTGCTGGCGCGGTGTGATCTTGTTCGGGCCGCCGATCAGCGGCGTCAAGGTGCGCGCGGAATTGTCCACGCCCAGCCACGCCACGCCGATGGAGCGGACGGGCTCGTGGCCCGTCGCATCGTTGAGCGCGCGATAATGCGTGACGAGAACATAGGCGCCCGCGCCCCAATCCGCCGAGACGGGAATGTCGACGGACGCGCCGCTCGCCGGCGCATCGATCATCTGCGAGGAATAGACGCGATCGCCCGCCACCACGACGAGCGCGCGGCCGTCGGCCACCGGTTTGATCGAGATATGCGCGACTTCGCCCGGCTTGTAGGACGATTTGTTCGCCGCAACCGGAATGCGGTCGGGCCTGTCGCCTGCCGAACTTGCCGCCCAGCCGGAATAGAAACGATAGGAACTCGAAGCCTTGGATTTGGGATCGGTAACCGTGAGGCGATAGGCGCCCCAGGGGAAGGCTTGCGCGAGTTTCGCGGGCGCAGCTGTGCCGATGTCGAGCGTGCCGCTGGTGATCAACCGGTCGCGCGTGACGGATTGGTATTTCCACTGGCTGTTGCTGTCCTGGAACCACTGATAGGTCGTGTCTTCGCGCACCCACGTATATGTGAGTCCGGAGGCCGCGATGCGTTTGCCTGCGCCGTCGACGACGATGGCCTCGAATCCTGCCTTGCCGTTCTCATTGACGGAATCGTTGTCGAAATCCGGCCGCAAGCCGATGGCCACGTCACGCGTGCGCACGGGGATTTCGATCGTCTTGTCGGTGGTGCGTCCGCCTGGTTCGTGGATCGAAACCTTGACGACGGCCTTGAGCGGCAAGGTCGTATCGGCCAGCTCGCCGATCGTACCGGTGACTTCCGTCACGCCGGTCGCGTCGGTGACCGGCACGTTGAGCGTGACGCTCACATCCGAGAATGTGTCGTCCACACGGCCGAATTTGTAGAGCGAGAAATCCGGAAACGGATTGGGGTCGGTCGTGATATGCGCTTCGCCTTCGCCGGTCAGCCCGGACGCCGGCGCGCCATAGAGAAAGCGGCTTTCCGCGCGCACATGCAGATCGCTGTTGGGATGCAGCACGGCGTCTTCCGCCGTCAACGTCACCTTGAGTTTCTGCGGCACGAAATCGGCGACGTCGAACTGTACGCGACCGACCGGATCGGCCTTGGGATCGATATAGGCCGCGATCTGCCACCGGCCATGCGGGGCCGTCTTGCTCAGCGGAAGTGCCCAGGTCGCGGTTCCGGCTGCGAGCGAAGCACCGGCAATCGTCGTGCGCGCCACTTCAGCGCCGTCCGGGCGATCGGCGATCAGGGTCACAGGTGCTGTGACGGCGGCGCCGACACGGTCGCGCATCATGGTGACGGACTGGACCGTCTCGCCGGGACGATAGACGCCGCGCTCGGTATAGAGATAGGCATCGACAGGCCCGGGAGACGCGCGGCCGCCCACGCCGCGATCGGTGAGATCGAAGGCGGGACGGCGCAGATCGAGAAAGCTGAAATCATCGCCCGCATAGGCCATCACCACGACCGGCTCGTCGCCGCCGGTGCCGCGGAAGAAGCCGGCATCGAAGTCGGCGCGGCCCTGCGCATCCGTCGTCACGGTGGAAACGACATTGTTGTCGCGCGCGACGAGGGTGAACTTGACCCCGCCCATGGGCTTTGCGCTCGCATAGGAGCGGGCAAACACGGAGAGACCGTTCGCACCCTGGAAAGTCGTCAGCGCAATATCGGAATCGATCACCCATTGCGATGCGAGCTCGCCCGAATCGTCGGTCGCCTCTTCGGCCTGCGCCGCCTTGGCCGCGTCGCGCGCCACCAGCACATAGGCACCGGGTTTCTTGTCCTTCAGGATATCGCGGATGGGGATGAGGGTAACGACGGAGTCGTTCTTGACGTTCGCCACATCCATGGTGCCCTTCCAGATCACGGCACCCTGGTTGTTTTCGATCTGGGTCTTGTCCCATGTATAAAGTGTCGTCTGGTCGACGACGCCGCTTTCGATCTGCGACAGCAGGCGGTCGCCGACCTTGATCACTTCCAGCTTCAGCTTGTCGATATTGACGGTCGTAACCGGCACGCCGTCGGCATTGTCGCGCGGCAGCACGATTCCGCCCGAGAAGCGGACCAAAGCGGGCTTGTCGCGCAACTCGACGGGAACCGTCTCTTCCTGGACCAGCTTGTCGCCGGCGGAGTCGGGCAAGCCCGTCTTGAGAGTGACATTGTAAGTCTGGTTGAAATCGAGGCCGCCGATGCACAGGCGGGTGTCGAGAGGACGCACCACGATCCGCGTCTTGGGATCGACGGTCAGATAGTCCTCGTAATGCGTCTTACCGGTGATATCGAGCTGGCGGGTAAAGACGAGGCAGGCCTGCGCCTGGGCCTGGGAGGTATCGATATCGAGCCGATGAAACGCGAATTCGGGTGACGCGGCCATTTCGGCCGGTGTCGCCGGCTGCGTCACGGACGTGACACCCTTGGCGAGACGTTCCAGGAAGCTGCCTGCCGTCCCGCCGCCATTGCGACCGCCGAGATAATAGAGGGTGCCGATGACGACGATCAGAACGGCCGCAACGGCGCCGCCGATCAGAAACAGCCGACGATTCATGATTCCCTCCCGAGGGCCGCGACTTGCGCGAGCGCAGCCTATCG
>JBEKDC010000266.1:0-5182 GCA_050014535.1 Rhizomicrobium sp. | reverse complement strand
TGGACCACGGTGCCGCGAGACGGACTGATGCGCGCGCAAACTCCGCAAGCATTCCGTTTCGACAAGATTCTCGCGGCCCATCGCCGTCACGCGGATGCGGCCGTCACGGACGACATGGCGCTGGCGGAACTGGCAGGCCTGAAGATCGCCGCGGTCGCCGGCGAAGAGGTGAATATGAAGATCACCACGACGGAAGATTTTGTCCATGCGGAGCGGTTGATGGCAGGGGCCTCGGAATTTCGCACAGGTTCGGGACTCGATGCGCATCGTTTCGTTGCCGGCGATCATGTGTGGCTGTGCGGCATTCAAATTCCGCACGATGCGGGCCTTGAAGGCCATTCGGATGCGGATGCGGGATTGCACGCATTGACCGATGCGATCCTCGGCGCGCTGGGTGCGTGCGATATAGGGCTGCACTTTCCATCCGACGATCCAAGATGGCGCGGCGCGCCGTCGTCAAAATTCCTTGCACACGCGGCTGAGCTTGTGCGCGAGGCGGGCGCTGCCATCGTGCATGCAGACGTGACGCTTATCTGCGAACGGCCCAAGGTCACGCCTCATCGGGATGCGATGCGCGCGAAGATCGCGGAAATCCTCGGGCTCGACATCTCGCGCATCAGCGTGAAGGCGACGACCACTGACGGCATGGGGTTCACCGGTCGCCGCGAAGGCCTCGCCGCGCAAGCCGTCGCGACGCTTCGGGTTCCGGTATGAACCAGCAAAAGGTCTACACCGCCATCGCCACCGTGTTCGGGGTCGGCCGCCTGCCTTTTGCACCGGGGACCGCTGCGAGCATCGTGGCGCTGCCGATTGCATGGCTGATCGTCGCGCTCTCCGGCAGTCCCTTTTTGCTGCTGTTCGCGGGCCTGCTCGTAAATGCTATCGGCGCCTGGGCCTGCGAACTTTATTCGCGCGACAAGGGCGAAAAAGATCCTTCCGAGTGCGTGATCGACGAAGTGGCGGGACAGTGGATCGCTTGCGCGTTCATACCGACGAATTCGTCAATTGGTTTTATGCTTCTCGGCTATTCCCTCGCCTTCGTCCTATTCCGCGTTTTCGATATCTTGAAGCCCTGGCCCATTTCAGCCGCCGAGCGCCTGCCGGGGGGTATTGGTATCATGGCCGACGATTTCGTCGCGGGCCTCGCAGCGGGCGCCGTCATTGCCGTGCTCGCGCATCTGGGCCTAGTCTGACGCGATGTTCCCTTCCCCTTTCCTGCTCCTTGCCGAAGTCGTGCTCGCCGATGCGCGCACGCAGAAACTGCGCATCGCCACGGCCGAAAGCTGCACCGGCGGATTGATCGCGGCACTTCTCACGGAGATCCCCGGTTCGTCGGACGCGTTTGATCGCGGATTTGTCGTCTATTCCAATCGCGCCAAATCCGATCTGTTGGGCGTGCCCGGCGATCTGATCGCGGATGCAGGTGCTGTTTCCGAAGCAGTCGCGCGCTCGATGGCCGAAGGCGCGGTGGAGAATTCCAATGCGCATCTGGCCGTTTCGGTGACCGGTGTCGCGGGCCCGGGCGGCGGCACAAAGCTCAAACCCATCGGCCTTGTCCACATCGCTGCCGCGCGCGAAGGCCGCTCGATCATTCACGAAGCGCATCGTTTCGGTAATATCGGACGATCCGAGATCCGCATGAAGGCGGTCGAAGCCGCACTTCAGCTTCTACACCGGCTTCTTTAAGAGGGCATTCTTCCTTGAAAGGGCTTTCGCGCGCGCCTCGAACGCACGCGTCATGCGGGCCATCACCTGCCCCAACGCGGCTTCCGCGATCAGTGCCAGCACGCGGCTCTTGAACTCGAACGAGATCGAGAATTCGATCCGGCAGACTTCGCCTTCCGGCACGAAATGCCAGTGGTTCTCCAGATGGCGGAAGACGCCCTGGGTTTGCACCACGTCGACCTTGCAGGCGGCAGGATCGAGCGTGACCTTGCTCGTGTAGCGCTCGCGGAACGACTTGAACCCGACCACCGTCTCCGCGATCAGGGTTTCGCCGGTTGGCGACGGCTCGCGGGATTCGATGCGCAGGCTCGCGCACCAGGGCACGAATTCCGGATAACGCTCCACATCGGCCACGATGCCGTACATGAATTGCGCCGTATACGGAACGAATCGCGATTCAGAGTGACTGGGCATCGACCTGCGCGCTGCGCGCGGCCTTGAGCGCCGCAAAATCCGTGTCTGCGTGATAGGAGGAGCGCGTGAGCGGGCTCGCCGAGACCATCAGAAAACCTTTCGCGCGCGCGATCTGTTCCAGCGCCTTGAATTCCTCCGGCGTCCAGAAGCGCGCGAGCGCGGCATGCTTGCGGGTGGGTTGCAGATATTGCCCGATGGTGAGGAAATCGACTTGCGCCGCGCGCAGATCGTCCATCACCTGCATGATTTCTTCGCGGGCTTCGCCGAGCCCCACCATGAGGCCCGATTTGGTGAAGCCCGTCGGCACAAGCTCCTTCGCGCGCTCAAGCAGGCGCAGCGACGTGAAATAGCGCGCGCCCGGCCGTACCGCCAGATAAAGCCGCGGCACGGTTTCAAGATTGTGGTTGAGCACGTCCGGCCGCGCCGCCATCACGATTTCGATGGCGCCGGGCTTGCGCAGGAAATCGGGTGTGAGGACTTCCACCGTCGTGCCGGGGCTGAAGGTACGGATGGCGCGGATCGTCTGCCCGAAATGTTCGGCGCCGCCATCAGCCAGATCGTCGCGATCGACGGAGGTGATCACCACATGTTTGAGGCCGAGCTTCGCCACCGCAAGGCCGACATTTTCCGGTTCCTTCGAATCCAGCGGCCCCGGCAATCCGGTCTTGACGTTGCAGAACGCGCAAGCCCGCGTGCAAGTGTCGCCCATGATCATCATGGTGGCGTGGCGGTTCGTCCAGCATTCGCCGATATTGGGGCAGCCGGCCTCTTCGCAGACGGTGTGGAGGCCGTGCTGGCGCACGATCGCCTTGGTTTCGGCATAGCCTCGGCTGACGGGGGCCTTGACCCTGATCCAGTCGGGTTTGCGCAAAACCGCGGTGTCCGGCCGGTGCGCCTTTTCCGGGTGGCGCGGCGCGCGGAGGTCCTTGCGGTCCTGGTCGAAAACGATGGCCATCGTCCCTACATATAGGCACGCGCCCGGAAAATCACGGGCCCAAAATCAGGGGTCCGGGGCCGCCATTTGCCACAACCCGCGCCTGCGCTAGCTTGGGCGGCAAAGCCAAGACGGGGCGGGCCGAATCGCGCCACGGTCCCGCAACACAGGGAGCATCACGGTGAGCCTTGCGACCGTTGCAGCAGCGTCCGGCGAAGAAATCGTGCCGTTCGACGTGGTTCGCGCCTACAAGCCCGTGTTCCGGGCCCTGACCCAGGCCCGCAGCAAATTCGGCGGCAAACGCGTCGCCCTCGTCGATGGCGACGAGCGCGCGCTCACCTATGACGAGATCGTGCGGGCTTCGCTCGCGCTTGGCCATGCGCTGAAGGCGGGAACGCATGCGGGCGAAGCGGTCGGCATCATGCTGCCCTCGGGCGCCGGCGCGGTGATCGCGTTCTTTGCGGTATCGGCCTACGGCCGCGTGCCGGCCATGCTCAATTTCACGGCCGGTGCGGCGGCGATCAAATCCGCGCTGCAGATGGCGCAAATCAAGCGCATCGTGACCGCGCATCGTTTCGTCGAACTGGGCAAATTCGAAGCGTTGATCGACGACCTGAAAGACTCTGCCGAGATCGTCTATCTCGAAGACGTGCGCGACCGGCTGACCATCGTTGACAAGGCATTCGCGGCCGTGGGCCAGTTCCTGCCTTTCGCCGTGACCGCGCGGCCCGACAATGCGACGCCGGCTGTGATCCTGTTCACCTCCGGCACGGAAGGCGATCCCAAAGGCGTCGCGCTTTCGCATATCAACATTCTTTCGAACGTCGAGCAGGTGCGCTCGCATATCGCGCTTTACGAATCCGACATCCTGTTCAATCCCCTGCCCACCTTCCATTGCTTCGGCTTGACCGTCGGCGTGGTGATGCCGCTCTTGCTGGGCATCAAGGTCGTGCTGCATCCCACACCGCTCCAGCCGCGCGAGATCGTGCGGCGGATCAAGGAATCGGGCGCGACGATCCTGTTGTCGACCGACACCTTTATCTCGCAATATGCGCGCGCGGGCGATCAAGGCGACCTGAACAGTCTGCGTCTGGCGGTGTGCGGCGCGGAACGGCTGCGCGACGAAACGCGCGCGCTCCTGCGCAAAAAATACAACATCGAATTGCTGGAAGGCTATGGCGTGACGGAAGCGGCGCCTGTGATTGCCGCGAACCAGCCCGGCGCCAATCGCGCGGGCACCGTTGGCCGCCTCGTGCAGGGTATGGAAAGCAGGCTCGAGCCTGTCGAAGGTATTCCCAACGCCGGCAGGCTCTATGTGCGCGGGCCCAATGTGATGCTGGGTTACATCAAGCCGGAGAATCCCGGCGTGATCGATCCGCCCCATGGCGGCTGGCACGACACGGGCGATGTCGTGGCGATCGACCAGGACGGTTTCATCGCGATCAGGGGCCGCTTAAAGCGCTTCGCCAAGATCGGCGGCGAGACGGTGTCGCTGGCGGTGGTGGAGAATTGCGCGTCAGCGCTATGGCCGGATTACGCGCATGCCGCGGTAACGATTCCCGACGGCCGCAAAGGCGAGCAGATCGTCCTCGTGACCACCTGCCCCGACGCGCAACGCACCGACCTCATCGGCTGGGTCCACAACCACGGCGTCCCCGAACTGGCAGTCCCCCGCCGCATCCTCCAGGTGGAGTCCGTGCCCGTCCTCGGGACAGGCAAGACGGACTACACCAAGGTGCAGAAGACGGTGAAGGACAGCATGGCGGTGGCCCCGGGGGAGACGCAGGCATAGACTTACATTCTCTCTACCCCATCGGGGGCGGCAGGTTGCGACGTATCCCATTTTGGGAAGATAAAGGCCCCGATCATTAGTAGAATAATTGCTCAAGAGGTCGAGATGGCGCTAAGCGAGACCACTCGAGGGCTTGAGAAGATCACTGATGAGGGGGATTTCGAGCGACTCGCAACAGCTGTCCTACGCGAGGCAAAGCCCGAATGCCGCTCACTAATTCATTCTGGCGTCAACTCAGAAGGCAAAACGGTCCAAGGACCATTGGATGGCATTTGTTTTGTATCAGGAGCCAATCCAACGCACATGGTCGCCGTTCA
>JBEKDC010000265.1:0-5189 GCA_050014535.1 Rhizomicrobium sp. | reverse complement strand
TCCTGCGTCTGCGGCGAGGGACATTCGATGTCCTGCGCGCCGACATATTCGAATACGGGCGTCTTCACATTGCGGATGTAGTCGATCGGAGACGAGCGCGCATAGATGTCCGGGTCGGCGTAAACCGTCGCGCCGAAATAGGGCAGCATCCATTCGTCGATGCCGTTCTCGCCGTAATAGGAGAGCCAGTCGCTGATGCCGGCCGCGGCGACGCCCGCCTTGAAGCGGTTGGTCTGCGTCACGGCCCACATAGTCATGAACCCGCCATAGCTGCCGCCTGTGATGCCGAGGCGCTTGTCGTCGATGGGTGCCACGCGCTCGACCGCATCAATGCCCGCCAGAATATCGCGCAAATCGCCATGGCCGAGATCGCGCACATTGCCCGCGGCGAATGCTTCGCCCTGTCCGAAGCTGCCGCGCGGATTGGGGAGGAACAGCGCATAGCCTTTCAGGAGTTCCTCGCGCTGAAGGCCGGGGCCGCTGAACGTGGGGACGGCCGCTGCGGCCGGTCCGCCATGCACGCTCGTGATGAGCGGCAGCTTGCCCTTCGCGTTGAGCGGCAGCAGTAGCCAGCCCTGCACATCCGCACCGTCGCTTTTCCAGCTGATGCTCTGCGCGGTGAGCGGCATGGTGAGACCGGCATTGACATGCGTGAGATCGCGCCAATGACCGATCGTTCCCACTTCGATTTCCGGCGGCGCCGTAAAGCTCTCATGCACGGTTGCGGCGATGGTGGACGGGCAGGCACGCGATACGCCTGCATTTTCGCCACGAATGCTTTCGACGGTTTGCCACAAGACATCCTCACCGTGAACGGGCACTTCGGTTTGCGACCTAAGATTCGCAGCTGCTGGGCCGGTCAGATCGACCAATTTGGTGCTTAGGCCTTCAAGAAATTGCGCAAGCAGATGGCCATCGCAATCCCAGTCGATACTTCGCGCTGAAGCGTGCATCTCGAAAGTGGCATCGCTTTCCGGTCCGCCACCTAAGGGCAATGTATAGACATCACCTCCGGTCGAGCCGAAGTCGCTCATGATACCGCTGATGAAGGCGACCGTCGCGCCGTCGCGCGAAACGATGGGATCGGCAATCTGGTGGCGCCCGTCCGGCGGCGTGAAGATGACTTTGGCTTCGCCATCGTCCGCATTGAAACGATAAAGTTTCGCTACCCACCAATTGTTGTCGCCGTCGCCCGGTGCGGCCGTGCCGACAAAGCCGCTGCCGTCATGCAGCCAGTCATATTGATAGACGAACATGTCGGCCGGCGAGGCCCAGCGAAGCTTGCCGCCATCGAGAATGCCGATGCGCTGCTCGCGCACCGGCCCGCTCAGATCGCCCGTGATGGGAGCGCCGGCCTGCGTCGCGCCGACTTCCTTGTTGGCGCCTTCTACCGCCAGCATCGCGAGGCGGCCGCCGGGGCCATAGCGAAGATCGATGATCGTGCCGTCGAAGGCGAGGATTTCCGTGAGCCGTCCGCCGTCCGGCGCGACCGTATAAATCGAGCGCGCATGGCTGCCGGGCTTGCGCAGCGCGAAGGCGAGACTCTTTCCGTCCGCACTCCAGGCGAGCGATCCCGGCCAGCATTCGCGCACGGCGCCGCAAGGCAGCGCCACGGTCGCGGCACTTTTGCCGTCGCTGGTGCGAATGATCAATGCACGGATGACAGGCTCGCCGCCGGAAGGCGACGCATCGCCTTCGACCGACGCGACATGCCGGCCGTCCGGCGACATCGCGAGAGAAAGATAGCGATGCACGACACGTTCCGGCGCGGCGTTCGCGGCAAGCGACACATTTGCGATGGCAGCGGTCAAAGCGAGTTGAGCGAGTAAGCGGGGGAGGCGGGATGTCATCGGTGGTCCGTGGCGGGAGTGTCAGCAATTGTCGAGAGCAAGAATGTCGATCTTTTCGCCGGCTTTCGCGGCCACCGCAAGCGGCGCACGCACGATCAGCGCATCGGCGGCGGCGAACACGCTCAGCATAGAAGAATCCTGGACCTTGAACGGTTCGGCCCACAATTCGCCGTCGCGAATTTCGAGGCGGGCACGGATGTAATCCTGCCGCGTGTCGTTGGCAGCGAGATCGCGGGAGATGCGCGCGGTGCGCAACGGCGTGCGCGTGTCCGTACCCAGCATCGCGGCGATGGCGGGCTTGAGAAACAGAATCGCGCAGATCAGCGAGGAAACCGGATTGCCGGGCAGGCCGAGCAGCGGCGTCGCGCCGAGCTTGCCGAAAATCAGCGGCTTGCCGGGCCGCAGCGCGATGCGCCAGAAATCGAGCACGAAGCCGTGCGGCGCGAGCGCGCTTTTGACCAGGTCGTGATCGCCGACCGACGCGCCGCCGATCGTGACGATCAAGTCCGCACCGGCGGCTTTCGCGGCAAGACCCGCGAGCGCTTCGGCGGTATCGGGCAATATGCCGAGATCGCGAGGCTCACCGCCCCATTTTTCGATCATCGCCGCGAGACTGTAACCGGTCGACGCGACGATGCCGCCTTCCTTGCGCGCTTCGCCGGGACGCGAGAGTTCGTCACCGGTTGCTGCGACCGCAATGCGCGGTCGACGTCGAACTTCGACTTGCGCGACATCGCCCGCCGCCAGCAGCGACAGATCGCGCGCGGTCAGGCGGCGGCCCTTGGAGGCAAGCACTGCGCCGCGTTTGAAATCGAGTCCGGCCACGCGAATGTGCCGTCCGCCGATCGCCGTCACTTTGAGCAGCACGGTATTGTTGTTCGGCTCGGCATCTTCCTGGATGACAATGCAATCCGCGCCGGACGGCACAACGCCGCCGGTAAAAATGCGCACCGCTTCGCCTTTGCCGACGGTCCCCGCAAAAGGATGACCGGCCGGCGCCGCGCCGATCACGCGCAGATTGGCCGGTGCCGTGACGTCGCTCGCGCGCACCGCATAGCCATCCATCGACGAGACGGGGAAAGGCGGTTGATCGAGAGCCGCATTCGCATCGGCCGCCAGCACGCGGCCGTGCGCTTTGTCGATTCCCACGGTTTCGGATTCGAGCGGCGTGAAGGCGGACGCGATCCGCTGTACGGCCTCGTCGACGGAAATCATCGCCGGCCCGCGAACATATCTTCGACGCGCACCTGCGCGGCCTTTGCCAATTTCTCGGCCGCGTCACCTGTCAGCCCTCCCGCGCGGCCCGTCAGATAGGAATAGATGACGGAGGCGGGGATACCTGCCTGCTTCGCCCATTCCGTGGCGCGCAGCCGGTGCGCGACCATGAACGCGCGAAACGCCTCGCGCTGCGCATTCGGATCGCTGCGCGGTTTGGCCGTTTCATGTGCAAGCACGGTCGTGCGCGGCCGCGGCGCGCGCGCGGATTTCGCCCGATGCGGCGCGATAAAGGCGCCGCTCTTGCCGCCGGATTTCGTCAATAGACGGATGGATTCGATCTCGGCCGATTTGTCGACGGCCTTGACCATGTCGTAGATGGTGAGCGCCGCGATACTGGCCGCCGTCAACGCCTCCATCTCGACACCGGTCTGCGCATTGGTCTTGGCCGTTGCCACGATGCGGATCGCATTGCGTTCGGCCAGCGGCTCGAATTCGATGCCGGCCTTGCTGAGCGGAATTGGATGGCAGAGCGGGATCAGCTCGGAAGTCTTCTTGGCCGCCATGATGCCTGCGATGCGCGCGGCGGCGAGCACATCGCCCTTCGGCGTATCGCCGGAAACGGCGGTTGCGAACGCCTCCGCCGACAATACGATCACAGCCTCGGCGGTGGCCTCGCGCGCGCTCGCGGCCTTGTCCGAAACATCCACCATGCGCGCCGCGCCGTGTTCGTCCAGATGGGTCAGGTCGGTCATGGGAGGATCGTAGAGGGTTTTGCCGGGTAGGGGAATCGCACCAGTTTATTTTCTTCCCCCGTTTACGGGGGAAGTGGCCGGCGAAGCCGGCCGATGGGGGCTACCGGACCAAGAATCGCACGTCAAAGCATTCTCCCGACTTCAAACGGCCACGCGTTCTGCTTCGGTAGCGTTGTCGGCTCGATCGGCAGCCTGTAGAGAGCGTCAAGGACGTCATTCAAATTCTTATATATCTCGGTGTTGGTAAATCGGATGACGCGCCAGCCGCGAGATTGCATGTAGGCATCTCGACGTCTATCGTACTCCTGTTCTTCGTCGGAGCTATGCGTTGCACCGTCGACTTCGATTACGATTCGCTCCAGCGCGCAGGCGAAATCGGCGATATACGGTCCGATAGGATGCTGACGGCGGAAGTGCATTCCTCTGACGGCGCCGCGGCGAATTTTCGACCATAGAATCGTTTCTGCGTCGGTCATCTTTCGGCGCAGGACCTTCGCGTGCTTTTGCGACGTTTGCTCCGGTTCGCGCATGGCCCCCTCCGTCTCGCGCGCTATCGCGCGCGATCCACCTCCCCCGCAAGCGTGGGAGGAAAGTAGGTTTGCACGTTATTGTCGTAGTTGTTTGTCGTCGTCGTATTTGTTTGTCAGCCGATCAGCGCGCGCGTCGCGGCTGCGACGTCGGGTTGGCGCATCAGGCTTTCGCCGATCAGGAAGGTGGTCACGTCCGCATCGGCCAGCGTCTTGAGATCGGCGGGCGAGGCGAGGCCGCTTTCGGCCACGACGAGAATGTTCTCGGGAATGCGCGGCGCGAGACGCAAGGTCACGTCCAGATCGGTGACGAAGGTCTTGAGATCGCGATTGTTGATGCCGATCATCGAAGGCGCGAGCGCGAGCGCACGGTCGAGCTCCGCTTCGTCGTGGACTTCGACCAGCGCATCCATGCTCCAGGCACGCGCGGCATCCATCAGCGCGCATGCTTCGGCTTGTGTGACGGCCGCCATGATGACGAGAATGCAATCGGCGCCCCAGGCCCGCGCTTCGGCCACCTGATAGGGTTCGAACATGAAATCCTTGCGCAACGTGGGCAGCGCACAGGCAGTGCGCGCATACCCCAGATATTCCGGCGCACCCTGAAACGATGGCGTGTCGGTCAACACCGAGAGACACGCGGCTCCACCTTGTTCATAATCCCGCGCGAGCGCGGCGGGATCGAAATCGGCGCGGATGAGACCCTTGGACGGGCTCGCCTTCTTGATCTCGGCGACCAGGCCATATTGACCGCGCGCTTTTTTCGCCGCGAGCGCGGCGCGAAATCCGCGAGGCGGTGACGCCGCGCGCGCAAGGCTTTCAATCTCGGCTTGCGGAATGCG
>JBEKDC010000264.1:0-5216 GCA_050014535.1 Rhizomicrobium sp. | reverse complement strand
GACTGCATGACCGTCACGGGCAAGACGGTGGCGGAGAATCTCAAGGACGTGACCTTCAATCCGAACCAGAAGGTGATGCGTCCCGTGAGCGCGCCGCTTGCGCCGACAGGCGGAGTCGTGGGCCTCAAAGGCTCGCTCGCCCCCGAAGGCGCCATCGTGAAGACGGCGGGCCTCAAGCATCTCAAGCATCGCGGGCCCGCGCGCGTGTTCGATTGCGAAGAAGATGCGTTCGCGGCCGTGCAGGCGCATGCCTTCAAGGAAGGCGATGTGCTCGTGATCCGCTACGAGGGGCCCAAAGGCGGTCCGGGTATGCGCGAAATGCTGTCGACGACGGCGGCGCTTACGGGGCAGGGGGTGGAGAACATCGCGCTGATCACGGATGGCCGCTTCTCCGGCGGCACGCGCGGGCTGTGCGTGGGACATGTCGGACCGGAAGCGGCGGATGCCGGCCCGATCGGTTTGTTGCGCGACGGTGACATGATCGCGATCGATGCCGATGCGGGTTCGATCGATGTCGAGCTGTCGGAAGCCGAACTTGCCGAACGCAAGAAGACGTGGAAACCGAAAGCTGCCGCGTTCGGCTCGGGCGCGCTGTGGCGCTTCGCCAAAAACGTCGGCCCCGCGCGCAACGGCGCCATCACGACACCCGGCGCTGCCGACGAAGTGCGCTGCTACGCGGATATCTAGCTGAGCAATTTTGACCGCTGGGGGTTTCGAGCTTCCTGTAGAGTAGCGTGCGCGCAACCTCCCGGGCGCTTGAACATTGGAGATTTTCGATGGCTGATCCGGCGCCCGGCACGGTGTCGTTCCTTGAAATTGGCTCTACCGAAATGACCGCAACGCGGAAGTTTTTCGGCGCGGTTTTCGACTGGCCTTGCCACGACGAGATGTGGTTCCAGACACCGACGATCAAAGCGGGATTGCACGGGAACGAAAAGACACCGCAGATTTATGTCTACTTCGCCGTCTCCGATCTCGACGCGGCTGCGGCGCGCGTGCGAGCGGCCGGCGGCGAAGCCAGCGAGATCAAAGACGAAGGCGAATTTGGCCGCTTCGTTAATTGCAAGGACCCGGGCGGAATCCAATTCGGTCTGCACTCGACGGCCGAGTAGTCGCCTATAGCCGCTCCAGTTCCGCCACGGTCCGTTCGTTCACGATATTTCCCGTATTGAGCGTGGTCTTCGGCTCCAGCAGCAGGACTTCGCACTCATCGGGTGAGACGGGCATGTGCTCGACACCTTTGGGCACGATGATGAACTCGCCCGGATCGAGCCACACGTCGCGATCCCGGAAGCGCATCTGAAGTCGCCCACGCACGACGAGGAACAACTCGTCCTCAAGGTCGTGATGGTGCCACACGAACTCGCCGTGCAGCTTCACCAGCTTGACGTGGCTGTCGTTGATCTCGCCCACGATCTTGGGGCTCCAATGATCGCCGAAGCGCGCGAAGGCTTCCGCCAGATTGACCTTGTCAGCCAATGATCGTTTTCTCCTCACCGAAGAAGAGCGGCGAGCGCGTCAGATCGATGAATTTGCGCTCGTCTTCCAGAAGCGCCAGACCTGCCGCCTGACCGGCCGGCGTGCCGCTGGCGGCCCGCATGTCGTCGAGGCTGTCCCACCACAGCTCCGCCACTCCGTCATACATCTCCGGCGCGTTGCGGCCGGCACGGATCAGGTCGTTGAGCGGCGTGGTCGCCGCATGCATCTGCACATAGCGGCGGATGCGCAACGTCTCGCGATGGCTCGCGACAAGAGGAGCATGCTTCTCGAACCAGTAATGCTGAAACGCCTCGCGCGTCAGATGCGGCAGGCGGTGGAGGCAGAAGCTCAACTTGACCATGAAGAGTCTCTATTTTAGCCATGGAAACAATGGTCTGGCGGCAAGCGTTCGTCCAGCCAATTAACTGCTAACCGGCCATGTCTCGACTTGAGACCGGGGCTCCGGCAAGCTCCCGGCGCGGGAGGAACTGCTATGGGCGAGCGCTTCGGGTGGAGCATTGAGACCTGGTTCGGCCAGTTCATGTCGGTGGCGACCGCGTTGATTGCGGTCGCGCTAGTCAGCGTGTCGGCCTGCGACTTTCTGATCGACCGTTACCAGTGGAAACTTGCGCACGGCGAGATCGTGCATCCCGTCGCGCTCTCGGAATTGCGATTGCCGGTCTCGCCCCCGCCGGTTCTGCCCACGGACAGCAATGCGCTCCGGCTGCCGCCGGGACCGAGCGATGTCGGCGCCGCGATCGCTCATCCTTCGGCACACATCCTTGCGCGCTTTGCGCCACCGCCCCGAATGGCGGCGCAGGGTCCGTCGGTGCTGCAACCGCCGTTGCAACTTCAACCGGGCATTCCGGCGGATACGACACGGCCTCCGACGACGATGCTCTGGCTTTCGAGTGCCTACCACCCCGGCAGCACCGGACTTGTGGATGTCGTGGCGGCGGGAGACGTCATGATGGGCACGAAAGATGTCGGCCTCAATCCGGCAATCAGGCCGGGCACCGACGCGGCCGATCTTGTCGGCAGCGATCTGGCGAGCGTCTTCCGCCATGCGGATATCGCGTTCGTCAATCTCGAAGGTCCGCTCTATGACGGTCCTGGCCCGTCGGCGAAAAACTGCGGCAGCTGCTTCGCGTTCCACAGCCCGACTTACTACGCGGGCGTTCTGCAGAGCCTCGGTGTCGACGTCGTCAGCATGGCCAACAACCATAGCGGCGATTACGGCGAAGAGGGCCGGGATTCGACCATGGCCGCCTTGCGCTCGCACGGCATCGGATTCGCCGGTCTCGATCGCGACGGCGCGCGCTTCGCAACACTCGTGTTGCCCGACGGAAAAAAGGCCGCCGTCGTCGCATTCGCGCCCAATAGCGGTACACTCAACCTGAACGACATTCCGCGCGCGCAGGCGCTCGTGCGCGAACTGAAGAAAACGCACGCTCTCGTCATTGTCTCCTTCCACGGCGGCGGCGAGGGCTGGGCCTTCGTCCATGTCGCCAGGAGCAACGAATTCTTCGACGGCGAAGATCGCGGGGACGTGACGTCATTCGCCCATGGCGTGATCGACGCGGGCGCGGATCTCGTAATCGGTCAGGGCCCGCATGTGCCCCGCGCGGTGGAAATCTATCATGATCGCCTCATTGCCTACAGCCTTGGAAACTTCTGGACCTATTCGGGCGTGATGACCTATGCCGTGTCCGGGCTTGGTCCTGTGCTGGAAGCATGGCTCACGCCGGACGGAAAAATCGCAGGATTCACAATTCATTCGAGCAGACAGGCGGGCCTCGGCGTGCCACATATGGACCCGATGGATGAAGCGGCGCGTTACATGCTCTATCTCACCCGGACGGATTTCCCCGAGACCGATGCAAGGCTTTCGAGCGCCGAGCATTCCAGGCGTTTGGTGGCCGGTGGCGAAGGCGGCGAGGCGCGCGCGATGCCGGGGCCCGGATCTTGATGCTGGACAGATGGACGATCGGCCTTGTCGTGGCGACGGCGGCGCTGTTCGTTCTGGGCGGTTGCGCCTGGTTCGAACCGGGTCCGACGAATTTCCCCAGCGCGACCGGTGAAGAGTGCACGGTGCTGACGACGGCGCTGGAGAAAATCGTCGACGACTGGCGCACGAATCCTCGCCGGCGCATTCTTGAGGTCGACACTTACGCGATTTCGGCCGATTTCATCGACAATGATTATGAGTCCAGGCTGACGGGACTGCTTCCGCCGAAAGGTGCGCAGCCCATCGATGTGGGCAATTGCGGAACGCTGCTCGCTTCGGTCTCCAATCGCGTCCAATTCATCTCGCCGGCTCACGGCATTCCCGGAAGCGGCCGCGATTCCTGCTGGAGAAGCGACGGCGGCTGGATATCGCGCCCCGGCTTCGATGCCGATCGCACCCGTGCCGCCGTGCTCTATAGCGATGACGTCTGCGGCGAGAGATCCTGGCTGTTGCGCCTGTCGAAAGATTATCGCGGTATCTGGGTTGCAGACGCTCCCGATCCGCTGGAACGTGCGGCCGCGACCCCGGCTCCACCGAACTGACCGGTTGATCCGATGACTGCCTTTCACGTGACGGAGATCTGGCGCTATCCCGTCAAATCCATGCAGGGAGAGCGCCTCGACGCGTGCGTCGTCACGAAAACGGGAATTCCGCTCGATCGCGGCTGGGCGGTCCGCGACGAATCCCAGAAGACCATCCGGGGCGCGAAATACATTCCCGATCTCCTCAATTGTTCGGCGCGCTATCTCGAGGGGACATCCGCCGGCCTCGTGCCGCATGTCGAAATCGCATTGCCGGATGGCTCGAAAGTTCGTTCCGACGAACCCTGCGTACACGACGCACTGTCCGCTGCGCTTGGCGTGGCGGTCACGCTCTGGCCGTTGCAACCCGAGGGGGACGCGGACCACTTTGTGGCGCGGACGCCCTCCGGCGTACGAAAGATCGACGATTTGCGGCGGGTTTTCGGACTGGAGCCCGGCGATCCGCTCCCCGACTTCTCCCGCTTTCCGCCGTCCATTCTTGCGGAACTCACTCAATACGCGACGCCGCGCGGGACCTATTTCGACGCCTATCCGATCGACGTTTTGACTCAAGCTTCGCTACGCTATCTGCAGGCGTTCATTCCATCGTCGCGTCTCGACATCCGCCGGTTCCGTCCGAATTTTCTGATCGCCGACGACGGGGAGATGCGTGCGCTTGCCGAAGAAGCCTGGGTCGGCTCCGAGATCTGGCTCGGCGAAGCTCGACTGTCCGTCGCAGTCGCCGCAGTTCGCTGCATCATGACGACGCGGGCGCAAATGGATCTGCCACAAGACAGCGCCGTCATGAAGGCCCTGATCCGCGAGACGCGGCATTGCCTGAGCGTCTATGCAAACGTCGTCACGCCGGGAATGGTTCGCACGGGCGACGCATTGACGTCGGAATCGTGACGCAGAATTCGGCCGGCTATTGCGTCGCCATTTTATCGAGAATGTTGGGTCCACGGCAGGACGGGGCAGGCGTCGTTGAAACGGCGTCCATGCGATAGTCGCGGTCGGCGGAAACTACGAAATAGAAGTTTTCATTCGTCTCGTCGCTGTCAACGGCGATCTGGTAACGCGGCGAAGGTCCGGGACAGCGCGTGGCTGAGTCATAGTTGAATGAATCGTGAAATTCGTGCTGCGAGAGCTTCGCATGCATATTTGCCAGCCCGGGAACCGCGCTCCGGCCCGTCCATCCTATGGCATCG
>JBEKDC010000263.1:0-5223 GCA_050014535.1 Rhizomicrobium sp. | reverse complement strand
GGTGAAGCCGGGCGCGAAAGCTCCGGGCGAGCCCGGCGATCCGTCCACACAGCGCGACGATGCCGATTCGCCATTGCTCGACATGTCCGATGTGGGCGTGCGGAAAATGATCACCCGCGCGAAACAGCGCGGCTACGTCACCTATGACGAACTGAACAAGGTTCTTCCGTCCGACAAGACGTCTTCCGAGCAGATCGAAGACACGATGGCGATGCTCAGCGAGATGGGCATCAACGTCGTCGAAAGCGAAGAGCAGGAAGAGCAGGCCGAAGTGCCCGCGCTGGTCGAAGGCGGCAAGCAGGTCGTCGTCAAGTCCGGCGAGGAAGGCGAGCAATACGATCGTACCGACGATCCGGTGCGCATGTATTTGCGCGAAATGGGTTCGGTGGAATTGCTGTCGCGCGAAGGCGAAATCGCCATCGCGAAGCGCATCGAGGCCGGCCGCGAATTGATGATCGGCGCGTTGTGCGAAAGCCCGCTGACGTTCGAGGCGCTCACCGTGTGGCGCGACGAACTGAACGAAGGCAAGGTTCTGCTGCGCGATATCATCGATCTCGAAGCGATGTATGGCGCGGGGCCCGATGGGCAACCGACCATCCCGCCGGGCTCGCCCGGATTGCCGGGCATGGCGCCCAACCTGCCCGTGATGAACGGACACGGCGCGGCCCTCCCGCCGACACCGGTTGCGCAACCGCCGGTTCCGCCGCCGTTGCCGCCGCGCCCGGAATTCAAGAAACCCGAACCGCCGAAGCCGACCGAACCGGTTGACGAAGCGGAAGCGGCTGCGATTGCAGACGCGGCCGCTGCCGACGCCGAGGATTTCGACGACGAAGGCAATCTTTCGCTTTCGGCGATGGAACTGGCGCTGAAGCCGCAGGTTCTCGAAACGCTCGACCAGATCGCAGCGCTCTATAAGAAGCTCGGCCGGTTGCAGGACGCGTCCGTCGAGGCCGCGCTTTCGGCAGACGAATTGTCGACCGGCCAGGAACGCCGCTTCAAGAAGCTGCGCGTCGAGACCGTCGATCTCGTCAAAAGCCTCAAGCTCAACAACAACCGCATCGAAGCGCTTGTCGACCAGATGTACGGCATCAATCGCCGTCTCGTGTCGCTCGAAGGCCGCCTGCTGCGTTTAGCTGAAGCGCATGGCGTCGATCGGGTCGATTTCCTCAAGCAGCATTTCGGCAACGAACTCGATCCCAATTGGGCGCGCCGCGTGGGCCGCCTGTCGGGTCTGGGTTGGCACGATTTCGTCCAGGACGAGCGCGACCGCATCAAGCAGCATCGCGACGAGATTCAGACGCTGGCGACCGAGATGCGCCAGTCGATCGTGGATTTCCGCCGCATCGTGCAGACGGTGCAAAAAGGCGAGCGCGAAAGCGGTCAGGCAAAGAAGGAAATGATCGAGGCCAATCTCAGGCTTGTGATCTCCATCGCCAAGAAATACACCAATCGCGGCCTGCAATTCCTCGATCTGATCCAGGAAGGCAATATCGGCCTGATGAAGGCCGTCGACAAATTCGAATATCGCCGCGGCTACAAATTCTCGACCTACGCCACATGGTGGATCAGGCAGGCGATCACGCGCTCGATCGCCGATCAGGCGCGCACCATCCGCATTCCCGTCCACATGATCGAGACCATCAACAAGCTGGTGCGCACCTCGCGCCAGATGCTGCACGAAATCGGCCGCGAACCGACTCCGGAAGAACTGGCCGAGCGCCTCGCCATGCCGCTCGAAAAGGTCCGCAAGGTCCTCAAGATCGCCAAGGAGCCGATCAGCCTCGAGACGCCTATCGGCGACGAGGAAGATTCGCATTTGGGCGATTTCATCCAGGACCCGAACGTGGTCCTGCCGATCGACGCGGCCATCCAGGCGAATTTGCGCGAAACTACCACGCGGGTGCTGGCAACGCTCACCCCGCGCGAAGAGCGCGTGCTGCGCATGCGCTTCGGCATCGGCATGAACACCGACCACACTCTGGAAGAAGTGGGCCAGCAATTCTCCGTCACCCGCGAACGCATCCGCCAGATCGAAGCCAAGGCGCTGCGCAAACTCAAGCACCCGAGCCGCTCGCGGAAGCTCCGGAGCTTTCTGGATAATTGATTCCGTTATCGTTCGGGCAAAGTCTCGATGCTGACTAAGGTGACAAAACTCGAAGAGCTCGAGGGTTTCCGTCTCGGCGTGCATTTCAGTGACGGCAGCCATGGCGTGCACGATTTCTCCGATCTCGTGAAAAAGCCCGGAGAGATGCGCGAGCCGCTGCGCGACCTTGCTTTCTTTGCCCGCGCATTCCTCGAATTCGGCGCTCCCACATGGCCGAATGGCTATGACATCGCTCCGGAATGGCTGTTCCGCGAAATGATGGCGGCGAAGGAATTGAACAAGGTCGCGGCCGAGTGAGACTGTCACGCGGCGCATAGCCAACGTCGCGTTTTCGCCGAAGTCGGCGATGGGAATCTGGACAATTGGCTCAGGACCCGGCAAATTGACCGGATGGCAACTGTCCGTCGCACGCTCGAACTGGACGCTGAAACTGATGCGCGCCTACGCGCTCTGTCCGACGCTCGCGGCCAGGAGCCGTCCGTAACCGTCGCCGACGCTCTGGCATTGCTCGACTCTGCCGCTGATGAGAGCGACCTCGATATCGAAGAAGACTTGCGGCGTCTGCGCGAATTTGAGCGCACGGGCGAAGGCGTACCTCTGGAAGACGTGAAGGTGTGGGTCCGCAGTTGGGGAACGGCCAATGAGCTTCCGCCGCCAAAGCCCAGAAAGCTCGGATGATCGTCTTTGCATCCGAAGCGATTTTGGATTTTGAGCGCCTGCATCGATTTCTCGAGATTAAAGATCCCAATGCTGCCGCACGGTCGATGCGGGCAATATGGACAAAGCTGGAGCTTCTGGAGCACATGCCGGGGCTTGGACGAAAAACCGCGTCGCCGTCGGTCCGGAAGATCGCGGTGAAGTTCGGCAGTTGGGGCTACGTCGTGCGCTATTCCGTCCGCGAGCCGGACGGCGCACTGGTCGTTCTGCGCATTTGGCATGGGCGGGAATTGAGATAGCGCAGGCGCGGTTTTGAGAAATAGGACAGTGCGTCTCCCCCCGCGTCCAATTAACCCAATGGCGGGCGTTTCGGCGCAAAGTTTCGCGCGTTGTGCATAATGCCGCCTGCCGCACGGATTGCCCCATGAACGCCGTCGACCGCATTCGCGAATACACCAACGCCGAGCATCGGATGGACGCGGCCATCCACGTGATCGGCATTCTGTTCGCGATCAATGCCAGCGCGTGGCTGCTGGCCCATCTCTCGGGCCCGGGTTCGCTCATCGTGAGCGTCTCGGTCTATTGCGTGGGCTTGCTCGCCATGATCGGCATGTCGGCTGCCTATAATCTCACGCCCAGCCATCATCCCTCGAAGACGGTTCTGCGCCGGCTCGATCATTCTGCCATCTTCATCATGATCGCGGCCACCTACACGCCTTTCGCCGTCAACCGGCTGGGCCATCCGATGGGCACCGCGATCCTGATCGCGATCTGGGTCGGCGCCACGATCGGCATCGCGATCAAGGTGCTGTTTCCGCGCCGTTTCGAAAGGCTGTCGCTCGCGCTTTATATCGGCATGGGCTGGCTGATCGTGACGGCGCTGAAGCCGCTGTTCTCGTCGATGGCGGGTATCGATCTTTGGCTGCTGCTCGGCGGCGGCGTCGTCTATTCCGCCGGCATCGCGTTTTATACGATCGAGCGCATTCCCTATCACAAGGCGATCTGGCACGCCTTTGTCCTGGCCGCGGCGATCCTTCAATTCGCCTCCATCGCCGGCGAATTTTCCATGATCTCGCCTTCATGATCGAAGCGGTTATTTTCGATTGCGACGGCGTGCTGGTCGACAGCGAAGTGTTGGCGCTCGAAGTGGAGCTTGGGTCGTTGGCGGAGATCGGGCTCGATTATTCCCGTTCGGATTTCGTGGCGCGATTCACGGGACGCAGCAACGACGCGTTCTTCGCGCTGCTCGAAGAAGACAGCGTGGCGCGCCGGGGCTGCGGCTTGCCGGACGGGTTCCGCGAAGCCTGCCACGCAAAATACCGCACGGCCTATCAACGCCTAGTCGAGGTTCCGGGGGCGCGCGCGGCGGTCGCGAGCGTTGTCTTGCCGAAAGCCGTCGCAAGCTCCAGCACGCGCGATGCGCTGGGCGAAAAACTGCGCCTGACGCAAATGTGGGAGTTGTTCGCGCCGCATGTCTATTCCGCCGATCACGTCGTCCATGCCAAGCCCGCGCCGGATCTCTTCCTGCACGCGGCCGATGCATTGCGCGTTGCGCCTGCCGCCTGCCTGGTTCTGGAAGACAGCACCAACGGCGTGGCGGCGGCCCGCGCGGCCGGGATGCGGGTCTGGGGGTTTACGGGCGGCGGGCACATGGACGACACGTCGGGTGCGCGTCTTCTGTCAGCCGGCGCCGAAAGACTTATTGCGAATTGGCCCGAGGCGGCGACAGCGCTCGCTTCGCTTTAAAGCGATGGCATTCCCGTCCAGAAGATCGCCGTGAGCATCAGGATGATGCTGAGCGTCGCGATGAGCCACACCAGCGTCCGCAGCCCCGGCACGCCCAGCCCATACAGCACAACATAGACAATGCGCGCCGCGAGATAGATCTGCGCGCCCCACACCGTCGCCCAATTGTGCCGCCCCGTCAGCGTGACGATCAGCACAGCCGCGGCAAAAAACGGAAACGTCTCCATGAAATTGCGGAAGGCGCGTTCGAGCCGTCCGGCCACTTTGCCCACCGGAGGCGGCGGTTCGTCGCGCGCGCCCACATTCCATTTGAGGCCACGTTGCGAATTGCCTGCGCGCGCCGCGATCAGCAGCTGAAACAGGCCGAGCACGATGGCGAGGCTCAGCATGGTCAACTCGACGGACATTCCGGCAAGCTGCAAGGTCGGCATGGACAAATCGTGCATGGTGAAATCCCCCTGGACGAACGACATCATACTCCGGCGGCCCGCAACAAAAAACCCGGCTGAGCGTGGCGCCCAGCCGGGTTTTGTTTCTCAAGGTCTTTCGAATTATTGCGGCGTATCTCCGTCCGCGCCGAAGCGATAGCGAAGTGCCACGCCCCACATGCGCGGCGGCGCATAGATCGTGGCCGAGGTGCCGGTCAGATTGAGGAGAGCGTCCGCGCCCACCGCATAGGTTTTGTTGAACGCATTGTTGAGGAAGAAGCTGGCGTC
>JBEKDC010000262.1:0-5238 GCA_050014535.1 Rhizomicrobium sp. | reverse complement strand
ACCCGCACACCACGACCCGATGGCGGCTCATATACGGACAATGTGCCACCGGCGGGCCTCGAGGAACCGTCCGCATTCATCGTTTCGAGATTGACCCGCGCCTGAAGCGCGGTGCCGCGCGGGCTCGGCACATTCTTCTGTTCGAGATGCAGGTCGCGCAGCGAAAGCCCGCCCGCGATATCGAGCTGGATGCGCACGAGATCGAGCCCCGTCACTTCCTCGGTGACGGTGTGCTCCACCTGCAGCCGCGGATTGGCCTCGATGAAGGCGAAGCGGTCGGAGCCGTCGGCATCGACGAGGAATTCGATGGTGCCGAGATTCTTGTAATGCGACGCATGGCCGAGCGAGATCGCGGCGTCGAGCAGGCGCTGGCGCAGTTTCTCGGGCAGTCCGAGAGCGGGAGCGCTTTCGATCAGCTTCTGGCGCTGGCGCTGCAGGCTGCATTCGCGATCCCACAAATGCGAGACCGCGCCGGTGCCGTCGCCCACAATCTGCACTTCGATGTGGCGCGCGCGTTCGAAGAATTCCTCGGCATAGAGTTTGCCATTGC
This sequence comes from Rhizomicrobium sp., assembly GCA_050014535.1. Taxonomy (GTDB): domain Bacteria; phylum Pseudomonadota; class Alphaproteobacteria; order Micropepsales; family Micropepsaceae; genus Rhizomicrobium. Next base: position 4,688 of record JBEKDC010000262.1, on the reverse strand, counting down.
CGAAAGCCTGCTGCGCTTCGGAGCGGCAGCGCTCGAAGGCCTGTTCGAGCTCGTTCGCGGTCCGCACGACCCGCATCCCGCGGCCGCCGCCGCCGGCCAGCGCCTTGAGCATGATCGGGCCGTTGGCGGCTGCCAGAAATTTCGCGGCATCATCGAGCGAGACGCCGCCTGCCGTGCCGCGCAGCACGGGTACTTTGGTTTTCTCGGCCAGCGCGCGCGCTTTCGTCTTGTCGCCGAACAGATCGAGCGTCTCCGGCACGGGACCCACAAACACGATGCCGGCTGCGGCGCAGGCCCGTGCAAAATCGCCATTTTCGCTCAGGAAGCCGTAGCCCGGATGGATCGCGTCGCAACCGGCCTCGCCGGCCAGCGCCACGATCTGCGCTCCGTCGAGATAGGCGGCAACCCCGGAACCGCGCAGGCCCACGGCCTTGTCGGCCTTGCGGGTATGGAGCGATTGGGCATCGTCTTCGGAGAAGATCGCGACCGTCGCGATGCCCATTTCGGCGGCACTGCGGGCGATGCGGATGGCGATCTCGCCGCGATTGGCGATCAGAAGCGTCTTCAGCATGTCTTATCGTCCGATCCCCGGGCGCCGGAAGGCGCGCGCTGCCGCCATCTGTTTTCGAGTTCGCGGGCCCAAGCGTCAAGCCCCGGATGGCCCCGCGCTTGGCCTTGCGAGAGCATTTGCAGCCGCGCCCGGATGGCGGGATAGTGGGCTGCCCGCAACGACGGGCGGTTGACCAACGACAACACCATAGGGCGGAACACATGCAGTGGAATTACGGGGATTTGCTGGACGTCATCGGCCGCACGGTTCGGCCGGAGTCCCCGGCTTTCATTCATGGCGAGCGCAGGATCCTGTGGGGGGACGCCAGCCGGCGCATGAACAATCTGGCCCGCGCCTTGATCGCGCGCGGCGCGCAACCCGGCGACAAGGTCGCGTTCTACCTGCGCAACGGCACGGAATATTCCGAGAGCATCGGCGCGTGTCTGCGTGCTCGCCTCACCCACGTGAACATCAATTACCGCTACAAGCCCGACGAAGTGCGCTACATAATCGACAATTCGGATGCGCAGGCGATTATTTTCGGCTCGGAATTCCGCGACACGGTCGCCGAAATCCGGGACGCGCTGCCCAATCTCAAAACTTTCATCGAAGTGAGCAATGACGGTCATCTCGCGCCGTTCGCCGAGAACTACAACGTGCTCGCCGAGGAGGGTGGCGGCGCGCCGCTCGGCATCAAGCGTTCACCCGACGACATGATCTTCGTCTACACCGGCGGCACCACGGGCATGCCCAAAGGCGTGATGTGGCGGCATGGCGATCTCGCCAATCTGTGGCATGCGCGGCTGGAACGCACGACCGGCATCGCCGTGCCGGAATCGATGGATAAGTTCGCCGCCATGCTCGCGATGGCGCCTTCGCGCGCCTGTGCGCTGCCCGCTTGTCCGCTCATGCACGGCACGGGCTTCATGACGGCGCTCGTCGCGCTCATCACCGGCGGGACGATCGTCACGGTGGACAATCTCAATTTCGATCCGCATGCGATCTGGGCCGCGGTGGAGAGGAACCGCGTCGCCGGCATGGCGATCGTGGGCGATCCGTTTGCGAAGCCGCTGTTGCGCGCGCTGGAGGAATCGCCCGGCCGCTACGATCTCTCGAGCCTGATGGCGATGACGTCGTCCGGCGCGATGTGGAGCGTGGAAGTCAAGCGCGGACTGATCAAACACATCCCGCAGCTCACCCTGACAGACAGTTTCGCGTCCACCGAAGCGATGGGCATGGGCAATTCGATCATGACCAAGGACGGCGAGATGCAGACCGCCGCCTTTACGCTCATGGAAAACACCATCGTGATCGACGAGCACGACAAGCGGGTTCCCGCCGGCAGCGGCAAGGCAGGCCTTGTCGCGTTGGCGGGGCCTTTGCCGTCCGGCTATTACAAGGACCCGGAGAAGACCGCGCGCACCTTCCGCACCATCGGCAATGTGCGTTATTCGATTCCGGGAGATTGGGCCCGCGTGGAAGCGGACGGCACGATCACCTTGCTCGGCCGCGGCAGCAATTGCATCAACACCGCGGGCGAAAAGGTTTACCCCGAGGAAGTCGAGGAGGCGCTGAAGACGCATCCGGCCGTCGAAGACGCGCTGGTGCTGGGTGTGCCCGACGAGACCTGGGGCCAGGCGGTGACGGGCGTGGTCAAGCTCGCCAACGGCGCTTATTTCGACGAGGCAAGCCTGCGCGAACATGTGCGCGCGAAACTCGCGGGCTACAAAACGCCCAAGCGCATCGTCGAGGCGACGATCTCGCTGCGCGCCCCCAACGGCAAAGCGGATTACAAGAGCGCGTCGGAGTTCGCGCGGCGCTCGTTGGGCATCGGCGCATGACAGGCGAATGGCGAGTAGCGAATGGCGAATGGGGGGACGTGGGACACGCGCCTCTATTCTTCCTTCCCTATTCGCCACTCGCCATTCGCTATTCGCCTTACACCGACATTCGACACTAGCCACCGGAGACCGCCGCCATGAAATTCACCTGGTTCAATCTGATGCCCTGGCCCTATCTGCCGGACGATTTCCGGGAGAAGAACCATTCCGTGTGGGTCGATATCGATTCGCGGCTGTTCGATCCGGTGAAGGCCCACGAGGTCTACAACACCTATCTCGACCTGATGGAATATGCGGGCACCTTGGGTTTCGACGGCATCGGCTGCAACGAGCATCACCAGAACGGTTACGGCATCATGCCCTCGCCGAACATCATCGCCGCCACCTTGGCGCGGCGCACGAAGGATGTGGCGATCGTGGTGCTGGGCAATTCGATCGCACTTTACAATCCGCCGGTGCGCGTGGCCGAAGAATTCGCGATGCTCGATTGCATTTCCGGCGGAAGGCTGGTGGCGGGCTTTCCCGTCGGCACCTCGATGGACACCAATTACTGCTACGGCCAGATCCCGGCGCTCACGCGCGAGAAATACCAGGAGGCGCACGACCTCATCATGCGCGCCTGGCACGAGCCCGATCCGTTCGCGTTCAACGGCCGCTACACCAAGCTGCGCCATGTGAACATCTGGCCGCGGCCCATCCAGCGGCCCAATCCTCCCATCCACATTCCGGGAGGCGGCTCGGTGGAGACCTACGATTTCTGCCTCGACAACACCTATTCCTATTCCTACCTGTCGTTCTCCGGCTATATCCGCGCCAAGGCTCTAATGTCGGGCTATTGGGAGCGGGTGGCGCAGCGCAACACCGCCGATCATTCACCCTATCGCGCGGGCTTCGCGCAGACCATTTGCGTGGCGGACACCGACGCGGAGGCCGAGCGGCTCTACAAGGAGCACGTGCTCTATTTCTACAATCGGTGTTTGCACGTCTATCCGGGCTTCGCGGACGCTCCCGGCTATCGCACCATCAAGACGATCCAGACGGGTGCGCTGTCGCAATATGCGCCTCCCAAGGGCTATGCGGACGTCACCTGGGCGGAGCTGAACGAAGGCGGCCATGTGATCGCGGGCAGCCCCGAAACCGTGCGCCAGAAAATGGAAGAGCTCGCCAAGAGCCTGCATGTCGGCAACATCTTCTGCCTCATGCATGTGGGCAACATGCCGAAAGAGAAATGCATGTATTCGTCGCAGCTGTTCGCCGAGAAGGTGATGCCGAAGCTGCGCAATGTGTTCCCGGATTATGCGGACGACGACCGCTTCTGGTGCAAGCCGATCGCCAAGCGCGTGACGCCGGGAAATCTGCCCGCCGAGCGCGATCTCCCCGCGCTCAACGCCGTGCATTGAGGAGGCGACCATGCAGCTCAAGACCGTCGCGACCCCGCACGTTCCCGTGCGCTATTTCGAAGGCGGCACAGGCGCGCCGCTTCTGTACCTGCACGGCGCGGGAGGACTGACGGCCGCCGATCCGTTCCTCGCGAAGCTCGCCGGCAAATATCATGTCTATGCGCCGCTGCTTCCCGGCTACGGCGATTCCGAGGAATGCCACGAGCTGCGCGACATGCTCGATTTCACGCTCCACAATTGGGACGTGGTCGATGCGTTGGGGCTGAAGAAGCCGATCCTCGCCGGCCATTCGATGGGCGGCATGATTGCGGCGGAAATGGCGGCGGTGGCACCCCACGATGTCGACCGCCTGGGCCTCATCGCGCCGGCAGGCCTGTGGCTCGACAATCATCCGATCCCCGACATGTTCGCGCTGATGCCTTACGAATACCCCGCGCTGATGTTCCACAATGTGGAGGCAGGCGCGGCACTACTCACCGCCGGCGTCGCGCTCGACGATCCCGAATGGCTCAAGAGCTTCCTCGTCACCAATGCGCGCCAGCTCGGCATGGCGGGAAAGATCCTGTTTCCGATTCCCGATCGCGGGCTCGCCTCGCGGCTCTATCGCATCCGCGCGAAGACGGTTCTGATCTGGGGAACGAGCGACAAACTGATCTCGCCCATCTACGCCGAAGCGTTCAAGAAAGGCATCAAAGGCGCGGAACTCGTCGCCATCCCCGAAGCCGGCCACATGGTGACGATCGAAAAATCGGACCAGGTTCTCGCGGCGCTGGGAAGGTTGGGGTAGGGCCGGCCGGCCATCACCCGATCGGGGGGAAGCGTGAATCGCGCCTTTGCAATCGTCGACGATTTTCTCGACCCTCGGGAACATCTGGACCTGTGGAATGCATTTCAGGA
>JBEKDC010000261.1:0-5264 GCA_050014535.1 Rhizomicrobium sp. | reverse complement strand
GCGGACGCCTCCTGGCGGCCGCGCGGCGACAACACCACATCGCGCGTCGAACGCGAACGCACGACTTCCGGCGCGAGATAATCGACATTGCCGTGACGCATAAGATAGATGCGACGGCGTCCCGTCGTGCCGTCAAGCGCGCTCATCGGATGGCCCTCAGACCGCGCCGGCCGCTTCGAGTTTTTTGATCTCCTCCCGGCTGAAGCCCCAGCGGGACAGCGCGCGCTCGGCGTTCGCCGCTTCCGGCGGCCCCTGTATCTCGGGTTCCGTACGGCTGAAGCGCGGCGCAGGCGCGGGCTGCATGACACCAGCCACTTCGACAAACGTCTTGCGCGCCACATTGTGCGGATGCTTCGGCGCTTCGGCGAGCGTGAGCACGGGCGCGTAGCACACATCGCTGCCCAGCATGATCGCATCCCATTCGTCGCGCGTCTTGGTCTTGATCACGGCCGCAAGCTTCGTCTTCAGCGACGGCCAGCCGTCATGCTTCAATTGTTCCTCGAACGCCGGATCGTCGATTCCCGTCTTCGCGAGCAGCTCGCGATAGAATTGCGGCTCGATCGAACCCAGCGCGATGAACTTGCCGTCTTTGGTTTCGTAGGTGTCGTAGAAATGGGCGCCGGAATCGAGCATGTTCTTCCCGCGTTCATCGGCCCAGTTGCCGCCCGCGATCATGCCGTAGAACATCGACATCAGGGACGCCGCGCCATCTGTCATCGCCGTGTCGACCACCTGCCCTTTGCCCGATTTCTTCGCTTCGAGAATTCCGCACACGACACCGAACGCGAGATAAAGCGCGCCGCCGCCGAAATCGCCCACGAGATTTAGCGGCGGAACTGGTTTCGCCCCCGCATTGCCGATCGCATGCAACGCGCCGGTCAGCGCGATGTAGTTGATGTCGTGTCCCGCGGCGAGCGCGAGCGGGCCCGTCTGCCCCCAGCCCGTCATGCGGCCGTAGACGATCTTCGGATTACGCTTGAGGCATACATCGGGCCCGAGCCCCAGCCGTTCCATCACACCGGGGCGAAAGCCTTCGATCAGGGCATCCGCCTGCCCGATCAGCTTGAGCGCGGTTTCCACCGCTTCCGGCTTCTTGAGATCGAGCATGACAGCCGGCCTGCCGCGATAGGTGATTTCGGTCTTGCCGGGCATGCGGCCGCCCTTGCGGTCGATGCGGATCACCTCCGCGCCCATGTCGGACAGCAGCATGGCCGCAAACGGTCCCGGACCGATGCCCGCGAATTCGACGATTTTGATGCCCTGCAAAGGACCCATGACCAACTCCGTGGATAGCGACGGGAATTGTCTTAGCGGGGTGCCGTGCGGTCGTAAACAGAAGAACCGAGTCGCGCCTTTGCCAGCTCGCTTTGTCTACCGGCCGCCAAAAAAATGACAAGGTCGGCGCAAAAGCTGCTGGCTATCGGCGGCGCAGGACCGCTCGGGCGCACCGCACGGAATGGCGGTCATGGGAGGTCGCGAATGAAGCTCTTGACCGTCGGTGCCGCGATGATCGTCGCGGCAAGTCTTAGCGGATGCGATCGGCCGCATCTGCAGAGTTCGGCGCACGGCCGTTACGTAGGGATCGGAATCTACAACACAGGGGCACAATGGACCAGGATGGTCGGTTCGGATACGCTGAAGGTAACGCCAGCCGCGAGAACCATTGACGATCAGGTGATTATCGTTGTCGAAGATACGGAAACCGGCGAAGTACGCGCCTGCGGAGACCTGACCGGTTATTGCATCGGTATGAACCCGTGGAAGAAAATGCTGGGTTCGTCGCAGATGGTTCCCATAAATCTGACCGAGCACGTGGCGCCGCCGAGCGACACGCCTGTGAAAACCAAAAAATAGGCGCCTCCTGTGCTGCCTTAGAGCGACTGCGCGTCGTCGGCCGTCAGAACCGAGCCCGTGATGGCGCGCGAGGCATCCGATGCGAGCAACAGAAGCAAGCCGTCAAGGTCTTCGGCCTGCTGAAGTCTGCGCCGCGTAAATCCGCGAATCTGTTCCTTGCCTTTTTCCGAATTGAACCAGGTGTCGTTCAACTCAGTTTCGATGTAGCCGGGACAGATCGCATTCACGGTGATGTCGTGGCGCGCCCACTCGCGGGCAAGGCATTGCGTCATCATCGCGATTCCGGCCTTGGCGATGCAATAGGCCGTCATGCCCGGCAGCACGCGAAAACTTCCGATCGAGGCGATGTTGATAATGCGTCCGCGCTGCTTGCGGGCGATCAAACGACGTCCCATTTCGCGGGCGAGCAGAAAGGGACCCCGCAGATCGGTGGCGATGATCCGGTCGAAATCCGCAATCGCGAGATCGAGCGAGGGACCCGGCACATTCATCCCCGCATTATTGACGAGAATGTCGATCGGCCCGAGCGCCGCTTCCGCCTCTTCGAGCGCCGGCGCGATTCGCGTTGCGTCCGCCACATCGAGCGCAATTGCCGCGCTGCGCCCGCCGTGCTGCTCGATCTCAGCTTGGACTTTGCGCAACCGATCCATGCGCCGCGCCGAGACCGCCACCGCGGCGCCAGCTTCAGCGAGCACTCTCGCGAAGTGCCGCCCCAAACCGCTGCTCGCGCCGGTGACGAAGGCAGTCCGGCCTTTCAAATCGTGTGCAGGCATTTGGTACCCCTGAAGTAGCCCCGCCTGAGTAACGAATTGCGAACCCTTTGTTTAGGCCTTTCCGGCCACAATCGGGGCATGTCCCTCGAGGTTTCGTCTCCTTCCTCGCGCGCGATTTCGCCTGCGGTTCGCGGTGCGGGCGTACTGGTGCTTGTCGTGTTCGCGGTGGCGCTGTTTTCGTCGGCGTTCCTCTTGTTCTGGATCGAGCCATTGTTCGCGCGCATGGCCCTGCCGCGGCTGGGCGGTTCGCAGGGGGTGTGGAACACCTGCCTTGTGTTTTTCCAGGCGAGCCTCCTTCTGGGCTACACCTATGCGCATCTGCTTGCGCGATATTTGCCGCTGCGGGGACAGGTGCTGGTACATCTCGCCGTTCTGGCGATCGGCGCGGCGTTCCTGCCGATCGCGATGAGCGCGGGCTGGGCACCACCTGCCGACGGCTCACCCGTGCTGCCGTTGCTGGCACTTCTCACGGTCACCTTAGGCTGGCCGTTCTTTGCGCTATCCGCCAATGCGCCTCTGCTGCAGCATTGGTTCTCGTTCAGCGACAACAAGCACGCCGCCAACCCCTATGTGCTTTATGCCGCGAGCAATGCGGGGAGCCTCGCGGCGCTTCTCGCCTATCCGTTCCTGCTCGAACCGCAATTCACCCTGAGCCGACAATCTGCCTTGTGGTCGGTCGGATTTTTCGCGCTCGCCGCAATGATCGCCGTCGCCGGAACATTTCCCGCGCTTACGCGCGCGTCGTCGGTTCAGGCGCGCGCCGCCGCCCACACCGGCAAGGTCGCCTGGCGGTTGCGGCTTACCTGGCTCGTCTATGCCGCCGTACCGTCGAGCCTGTTGCTCGGCGTCACGGGCTATGTGACGACGGATATCGCGTCGATCCCGCTGCTGTGGATCGCGCCGTTGGCGCTTTACCTGCTGACCTTCGTGCTGATTTTCGCCGCGCGTCCGCCCATCCCGCATGTCTGGATGGTCCGCGCTCTGCCCGGCGCGATCGTGCTGGCAGGATTGGGTTTTTGGCTCGCGCCGATTTCGCTTGTCGCGGCCATCGCCGCGCATTTCACCGCCTTCTTCATCGTCGCGATGGCGTGCCACGGCGAACTGGCACGGCTGCGTCCGCCGGTCGACAGGCTCACCGAGTTCTATTTCTGGATGTCGCTGGGAGGCGTGATCGGCGGCGCGCTGACGGCGCTCGTCTCGCCGCTCGTGTTCAACGGCATCGTCGAATATCCGCTGATGCTGGGGCTGGCCTGTCTCATCCAGCCTGAACGCGCAGACGACAAAAAGCTGAGCACCGCGCAGATCGCGCTGCTCGCAGCTGCAATTCTCGTGGTTCTCGCCGAACCCGCCGCGCATTTCGGACCGCTGATGTCCGCATCGCTGTCGTTGTGGGCGATTGCGATGATCGCGGTGTTCGGGTTCCGGAAATTCAATCCGGCGCTGCTGGCGCTCGCCCTGCTGCTTGCGTCTTTCGTGGGCCACACGATCTACACCCGCGACGGGACCGTCATCTGGCGCGGCCGCAGCTTTTACGGCGCCTATGTCGTGACGCAGGACGACACAAACGGCTACCGGCTGATGTTCCACGGCACGACGTTGCACGGCGTGGAACTCGTGAAGGCGCCTCCGCAGCCTCTCACCTATTACGCGCATGGCGGACCTCTCGGCGACGCGATGCGCGCGCTGGGCCCGCACGCGCACAGCATCGGCGCGGTCGGCCTCGGCATCGGAAGTGCGGCGTGTTACGCGCGGCCCGACCAATCCTGGACCTTCTTCGAGATCGACGGTCTGGTCGACCAGGTCGCCGCGCGCTCGGGACTGTTCCGGGAGCTGCCGCACTGCGCGCCGCAGGCGAAGGTCGTTCTCGGCGACGGCCGCCTGAGCCTCGAACGCGGGCCCGCGCATCGATTCGATCTCCTGATCCTCGATGCGTTTTCGTCGGATGCGATTCCGGTTCATCTCGTCACGCGCGAAGCGTTTGTGAGCTATGTGCGCGTGCTGAAGCCGCACGGCGCGATCGCGCTGCATATCACCAACCGCTATTTCGACCTCGCGCCCATCATCGCGCGCGTCGCACCCGAAGCGGGCCTTGTCGCCTATGACTGGGATTTCAAGCCGCCGCCCCGGACCGATTTCGCGATTCTGAGCGTCTCGCACTGGATCGTGCTCGCGCGCAACCCCGCCGATCTCGGCGCGATCGCGACCGACGGCCATTGGACGCGCCGCATAGCCGATCCGAAGGTCCGGCTATGGACCGACGACTATTCCAACTTGCTCGCGGCGCTGCGCTGACAATCGTGCCGAGGGCTGCGGAGGCGATAAGTTTTTGTTCCGCCGGCATGGAAATCGCTCTATTCTTGCCCCATGCAGATCGACATCGTCTCCGACACCGTGTGTCCGTGGTGCTTCATCGGCAAGCGCAAGCTGGAGCGCGCGCTGGCGCAGCGGCCGGATATTTCCTTCGACGTGCGCTGGCGCGCCTTCCGCCTCGATCCGACGGTCCCGCGCCAAGGCGTCGACCGCAGGGCCTATATGAAGGCCAAATTCGGCGACAGTCCGCGCTCAAGCGCAATGAGCGAGGCGTTACGCGCGGCCGGCGACACCCTGAACATCGCCTTTGCCTTCGACAACATCCGG
>JBEKDC010000260.1:0-5267 GCA_050014535.1 Rhizomicrobium sp. | reverse complement strand
ATCTTCGTCCATTGGGGGTTGTTTTCGATTCCGGCCTTTGCCGCGCGGCTCGGCAGCATCACCGACGCGTTCAAACGGGATTACGACCGCGCCGTCGCGATGACGCCTTACACCGAATGGTATGCCAATGCGATCAAGGTGCCGGGCACGCCGTCGGCGGAATTCCACCGCGCAAATTACGGCGATGCGCCTTACGAAGCGTTCAAGGAGCCGTTCCTGGCGGGGCTCAGGAACTGGGACGCGGGCGCCTGGGCGGAAATGTTCCGCGATGCCGGCGCGAAATATGTCGTGCTCGTCACCAAGCATCATGACGGGTTCTGCCTGTGGCCCAGCGCAATCGAAAATCCCCGTCAAAAGTCCTGGTTCAGCGAACGCGATATCGTGGGCGAACTCGCGCGCGCGGTGCGCGCCGCCGGCCTCAGATTCGGTGTCTATTATTCCGGCGGCATCGACTGGACCTTCAATCGCGAACCGTTGCGCACGATGGGCGATTTTCTGGGCTCGACTCCCGGCGGACGCTATGCCGCCTATGCGGATGCGCAGGTCCGCGAACTGATCGCGCGCTACGAGCCGAGCGTGCTGTGGAACGACATCTCCTGGCCCGCGGACGAGCGGCATCTCTTTGCGCTGTTCGCTGACTACCACAACGCCGTGCCCGATGGCGTCGTCAACGACCGTTGGCGCACCGTGACATGGAAGTCGAAGCTGATGCGCTTCAAGACCATGCGACGCCGTTTCGATTCCGGCTACAAGAGCTACATCGCGAAAAATCCCAAGGCGCTCGACGGCATCGTGCCGCCGCCCGTGCCCCACAGCGATTTTCGCACGCCGGAATATGCGAAGCTGCCTAAGATCAGCGCGAAAAAATGGGAATCGACGCGCGGCATGAGCCATTCCTTCGGCTTCAACCGCAACGATACGGAAGCCGATTACGCGCCGTTCGAAACGCTGCTGGGCGACTTCATCGATGGCGTGTCGAAGAACGGCAATCTTCTGTTGAATGTGGGACCGGAAGCGGATGGCACGATACCGGCGCCGCAGGCGGCTCGGCTCAAGGCATTCGGCGCGTGGCTTCGTACCAACGGCGAGGCGGTCTACGGCGCGCATACCTGGACCGAGGCCGAAGCTGTGACTGCAGATGGACTGGCGGTGAGATTCACGCAGAAGAACTGCTCGGTCTATCTGATCGTGCTCGGTGCGCCGGCAGGACACGAAATTCGCGTGCGCGGTGTTTCTCTCGAAGGCCAGGGACGCTTGTTGGCCGATGGAAGCCCAGTCGCTTTGCGCCACGAAGGCACAGATACGGTGCTGGGTTTTTCGTCTCCGCTCAAAGGCGATTTCGCACCCTCGATAGCATTCGACCCTCCGACATCGGTTTCATAGTTCAGCGCGCCGCGATCACGCCGGCTTCGGCGCGGGGCTGCGCGAGGCGTGCAGTCGCCAGAGACCGTAGAACAGTGCTGCGGCGAGAACGAGAATCCCGCTTCCGATCAGGGGGCGATGCCCAATCCATGCCAGCGCAATTACAACCAGCGACAGCGGAACGCCGATCACGATCGACACGAAGAAGGCAGCACCGCGCACAAGGCCGCCCAAGAACGGCACGACGGACGCGATGGTCGAGATCGGTCCCAGAAACATCGCAAATCCGATCACCATCGCGGCCGTGCCCACGCCGCGCAGAATCCAGGTCAGGATCGATTCCGAATGTCGCTTGTTGGCGATCATGACCGCCGTGGGCTGGTTGCCCATGGCGGCCAGTTGAATCGTGTAGCCGTTCGGCGTCGTGAACGGCACAAAGCCGCTTTGGCTTTGAGCGGCGAGTACGGAAATCGTGGTGCCCGTTGGTAGCGCCAGATAAGACACTCGCAGGTCGCCGATCCTGGGTGAAGCGGGCTCGCCTTTGAACAACTGGGCGCCGTTCTTGGTCCAGCCGCCTGGCGCGTCCGGCGTGACGGACTGGCCGAGGCCGAGCTCTTTCAGTGTCGCGCCATCGAGCGTGAACCCTCCCAGTTTCGCGTCGCTTGCCGCATAGAGCGTCGAGCGGAACGGCATGCCCGGATTGGCATGGCCGTCGGGATGATGGAACTGCGATGAGTCGATCGGTGTGTCCGACCACATTTGGGAATAGGTATAGGTCGTCGTGGTGGTCTGGCTGCCTCCCAAATTGTTCGACGTGCTGCTCTGCGATTTCTCCTGCCATTGGTACATCTCGGCCTTGCGCGCCACGGCCACAGAATCGGGGAAGTTCACCGCGAGATCCGAATCGACGACAGACGCCTTGGCGGTCGCCGGCCCCACGACATGGACGAGTTTGCCTTCATTGCCGGGCGCGGGGTTGATATCCTGCAGCTCGACGGCACTGGTCGCGGCCGCATTGAGGCCCACGATAGCCTGCACCGCGCGGCCTTCGTTCCACCACAGGAGCGCCACGGCGACGAGAATAAGTACGGGACCCAGCAGAATGCCGAAAATGGATCCGAACAGCCGCGAGAAAAACCCCCGCGAAACCGTCTCCGTGTAGATGTCCGGCATTGGTATCCCCGCGACACTATTGTCCGTCTGCGAGCCTAGCCGAGTTTCACGGAGGCCAAAAGGCGGCGGTATCGTTGCGTATCGCCAGCCGGATTTTGAACCTTTATAATGTATTCGCGTTAACGGCAGCGGGCGAGGAGGAGATATCGATGTTCGCGTCAATAATTGCCTTTGGGCGTCTTTCGCGCGCATTTGCGATTGCCGCGGGGGTTGCCGCGCTCACCGCAGGCGCCGCTTTCGCGTGCGATTGCGGTTATCACGGCGACTATTATCGCTATCGCCATGAGGGCGCCGGAAATTATTCCTGCTATGGCGGCTTTCATGATTGCCGCTTTGAAGGCGACCGCGGCGGCTACTACCATGACGATTATCGGGGCGGTTACCGCTATGACGGACACCGTTACGACCAGCGTTATCGCCATTACGATCGCGGCTATCGCGGCTGGTAGAGTTTACATCTGCATCGCCCAGCCTTCGACGGCCATGGAGGCCTGACGAACGGCTTCGGACAATGTCGGATGCGGGTGGCTGGTGCGTGCGATGTCTTCCGAGGCCGCGCCGAACTCGATGGCCAATGCGGCTTCCGAAATCATGTTGCCCGCTTCGGCGCCAAATATGTGCACGCCGAGCACGCGATCGGTCTTTGCGTCGGCGAGCACTTTGACGAAGCCTTCCGTGGCAGCGATCGTCTTGGCGCGCGCATTGGCAGTGAAGGGAAATTTTCCAATCTTGTAGGCAATGTCCGCCGTCTTCAATTCCTCTTCCGTCTTGCCCACACTTGCCACTTCCGGAGCGGTGTAGACGACCGCTGGAATGGCGTCGTAATTCACGTGGCCCGCGCGGCCGGCGATATTCTCGATGCACGCGACCGCTTCGTCTTCCGCCTTGTGCGCCAGCATCGGGCCTTCGCGGCAATCGCCGACCGCCCAGATGCCGCCAACATTCGATTTGTAATGCTCATCCGTCGCCACGCGTCCGCGCGGATCGCGCTTGACGCCGACCTCTTCCAGCCCCAGCCCGTCGGTGTAGGGTTTGCGTCCGATCGCGACCAGCACGACATCGGCCTCGAGCGTCTGCTTCTCGCCGGCGCCTGCTTCGACATTGACCCGCAAACTGTCGCCTTTTTTGTCGATGCCCGCGACTTTGGTGGACAGCAGGAACTTCATGCCCTGCCGCTGCAGGATGCGTTGGAACTGTTTGGCGATTTCGCCATCGAGGCCCGGCGTGATGCGGTCGAGGAATTCGACGACGGTCACGTCGCTGCCGAGTCGGCGCCACACGGAACCCAGTTCGAGCCCGATATAACCGGCACCCACCACCACCAATCGCTTCGGCACGGATTTGAGCGCGAGCGCACCGGTCGACGACACGATGGTTTCTTCGTCGACGCTCACGCCCGGAAGCGGCGCCACATCGGAACCCGTGGCGATGACGATGTTCTTTGCCGAGAGAGTCCGTGTCGTGCCGTCGGGTCGCGTGACCAGCACCTGGCCGGGATTGACGATGCGCGCGTCGCCCACGATCGCTTCGGACTTGTTCTTCTTGAGCAGGAATTCGACGCCGCGGGTGAGCTCGCCCACCACTTTCGTCTTGTGCGCCATCATGGCCGCGAGATCGAGGCTCACGCCGGTCGTCTTGATGCCGAGCTTCGGAAAATCCTTCTCAGCTTTTTCGAACATCTCACTCGTGAACAGGAGCGCCTTGGAGGGAATGCAGCCCACATTGAGGCACGTGCCGCCGAAGGTGCCGCGCTTGTCGATGCAGGCGCTTGTCAGGCCCAACTGTCCTGCCCGGATCGCAGAATTGTAGCCGCCCGGCCCGCCGCCGATGACGACGACGTCGAATTGATCGGTCATTTCGGTGAATTTTTCTCCAGGGCTGATGCTATCCGATCGAGCGATTTGTGCTGACGCCGCTCCTTCGCCTTTTCTTTTTTCTGCTTGACGGACGCTTCGCCGCTGGGGCTCGTCAGCCAGAACAGAAGCACCCACGCTGCGATCGGCCCGGTCAGGATGAGCCAGAGAACAAGGTTGTCAAAGAAATTGGGCGCCATGTCAGGTCCCTCTTTAAGTCTCCGCCGCCCGCCCCATTCGGGTCACCGCGACGCCGCATATATGGCGATGGAGGCTCGAATTTTAAATATCCAGTAATAGTCGTTGGGGGTCTTCCAGGTTTTCCTTGACCCGGACGAGGAACGTCACAGCTTCCCGTCCGTCCACCAGCCGGTGATCGTAAGAAAGTGCCAAATACATCATCGGGCGGATTTCAATCTTGTCGTCCACCACAACAGGGCGCTTCTGTATTTTATGCATACCTAACACGCCCGATTGCGGCGAGTTGAGGATCGGCGTCGACATCAGCGAGCCGAACACGCCCCCATTGGTGATCGTGAAGGTGCCGCCCTGCAGCTCTTCCAGCTTGAGCTTGCCGTCACGCGCGCGCGTGCCGAGATCGGCAATCGCGGATTCGATTCCTGCCAGCGAGAGTTTGTCGGCATCGCGCACCACGGGCACGATCAATCCGCGCTCGGTCGAAACCGCGACGCCCATGTCGTAATAGTTCTTGTAGACGATGTCGTCGCCTTCGATTTCGGCGTTGACGTTGGGCAGCTCCTTGAGCGCCGCGATGCAGGCCTTCACGAAGAAGCCCATGAAGCCCAGCCTGACGCCGTGCTTCTTCTCGAAATCCTCTTTGTATTCCGCGCGCAACGCCATCACATGGCTCATATCGAC
>JBEKDC010000259.1:0-5268 GCA_050014535.1 Rhizomicrobium sp. | reverse complement strand
AGCGTAAATACCGTGGTAATTCGCCGCCTTTCTCATGTGCCTCGGAAAAAGTGTGGACTCCAATTCGAAGCAGTTTCCTGCAATTGCATGCAGTAGTATCCCAGTCCCCCACTTTTGACCTGCGCATTAGCGCGGAGGATTCGCTAGTGAATAGGGAGCGCATCGAAAAAAACGCGCGTGTCGTGAGTTTGCTTATACACCCTCGCCCTTCCATGGGTCGCCCGGAAGAAGCTGAATGAGTTGTGACGATACGATGGCAGCAGCCGCTTCGCTGTCCCAAGTATATGAGGGAGCCAAAAGCGGCCCGATGTCGGCCGTGAACTGTGGATCGCGCAGCTTGGCTTCGAGATTGCGTTCGAAGAGAGCCCGCGTGACGTGGTGGCCGCCTCGCGTCATGTACTCGGAGAAAGCCGCAACGATGAAACAAATTGGGGTCAGTGTCGAATTCTGAGGTCGAATGATTGGTGCGGGCGGCCGGACTTGAACCGGCACAGGCCTTTCGGCCCAACGGATTTTAAGTCCGGTGCGTCTACCATTCCGCCACGCCCGCTTCGCGTGAGCAGCCTGTATAGCGGGCGGAGTCCGGAGTTTTAAGGGCGTTGGTGGGCGTTTGCGATCTCGATCCCACATCTCACCATGGCCGGGCTTGACCCGGCCACCCAGCCGGCGAGCGTCCGCGAGCTGAATTGCGTGCAGCTGATCGCAAAAAGAGTCATTTGCCGCGCGGACGCGCGGCGACTGGGTGGCCGCCTCAAGGGCGGCCATGGAGAAAAGAGGGACCGTGTGTCGGCTGGAGGCCGTACCGACCTCCGCCTTGCCGCCGCCCGATTTGGCTCTTAATCTTTGCCGTTGGATGGGCTTTAGCTTTGGGGGATGCTCCATGCGTGGCATCGTCGCGATTGTGGGGCTGGTGGTTGCTGTGGCGGCCCTGGGCCTCCAATGGGTGGCTTTCCGGCGGAATCGCTAGGAAACCCGGCACGGTTCGAGCGGTGAGCCGCCTCGGGCAGCCACGCACGGGCCCCGCCCAAATGCCGGTTTGACTTGGGAAGTCCCCTGACTATATTGCGCGCCTTCCGCGGGGGACCCTTGGCCGCCTGCGGATTCCGTTTCCGCCAAAACCCGGATCATTCATGACGAAGCGCCTGACCTCGAAATACAAGCTCGACCGCCGCATGGGCGAAAGCATCTGGGGACGCCCAAAGAGCCCCGTGAACAAGCGCTCCTATGGGCCGGGCCAGCATGGCCAGCGCCGCGCGCGCAAGCTGTCGGACTACGGCACGCAGCTTCAGGCCAAGCAGAAGCTCAAGGGCTATTACGGCAACATCACCGAGCGGCAGTTCCGCAAGTATTACCATGAGGCCGCGCGCAGGCAGGGCGACACAGGCGAGAACATGATCGGCCTGCTGGAATGCCGGCTCGATGCCGTCGTCTATCGCGCGAAATTCGTGCCCACGCCGTTTGCGGCGCGCCAGCTCGTCAACCACGGCCATGTGAAGGTCAACGGACGACGCGTGACGATCCCCAGCTTCCAGGTCAAGGAAACCGATGCGATCGAATTGACCGCCAAGGCGCGCGACATGGCGCTCGTGATCGAAGCCTCGAAAAGCGGCGAGCGCGACGTGCCGGATTACGTCAACGCCGACCATGCGAAGATGACCGCGAAGCTCTTGCGCACGCCGAAGCTTTCGGATGTGCCCTATGCTTCGCAGATGCAGCCGCATCTGATCGTCGAGTTCTATTCGCGCTGATCGGCGGATTATCGCAATTTTGAACAAGGCCGGCGGCGACGCCGGCCTTTTCGTTTGGTATCGTGACGCGGTCACAACCCAGAGCGATTGCCATGTCCTTTATCATCTTCGGCGACAAACGGTCCGGCGCGTTTTCGGCGGAAGCAGCCCTTGCCGAAGCAGGCGCCAACTACGAATTCCATCGTGTCTCGCTCAGAAACAACGAGCAGAAATCGCCCGCGTTTCTTGCGCTCAATCCCTCCGGCAAAGTGCCCGCGCTCAAATTGCCGGGCGGCGAGATCGTGACGGAATCGGCCGCGATCCTTCTCACCATCGCGGACCATTTTCCGCAGGCCGGTCTCATTCCGCCGCACGCCACCTTCGCGCGCGCCGAGGCCTATCGCTGGATCGCCTTCATGGCCTCGGAAATCTATCCGATGGTGGAGATCGAGGATTATCCCGAGCGTTTCGTGTCTGCAGGCGCCGAAGCCGAAGCGCTGAAAGCCCGCGCCGTTGCGCGTATTTACGAAAGGTTGCTGCTGATCGAAGCGGCCATCGTGGGACCGTGGCTATTGGCCCATGAATTTTCGGCCGCCGATATCTATGCCGCGATGTTCAGCCGCTGGATACATGACAAGGAGTGGCGCGACAAACATCTGCCGAAGCTCAACGCGCTGGTCGCAGCACTCGCGGCCCGGCCGCGCATCGCGCCAGTGTGGCAGAAGCATTTCGGGTAATTCAGACTTTCTCGAGCGCTACGCCGCGTTCGGCGAAAAAGGGCCCGAGTTCCTCGGCCTCGAACATTTCGCGCAGGATATCCGCGCCGCCCACGAACTCGCCCTTCACATAGAGCTGCGGGATCGTCGGCCAGTTGGAGAATTCCTTGATGCCCTGGCGGATCTCGGGGTCCTTGAGCACATCCACCGCTTTGAATTTCACGCCCGTATTCGAGAGAATCTGCACCACGGCGGCTGAAAATCCGCATTGCGGAAAGACAGGCGTGCCCTTCATGTAGAGCACCACATCGTTGGCGGCGATATCGCTCTGGATGCGTTCGTGGGTCGGATTGGACATGACTTCCTCGGTGGTTTGCAGGCAACGCATCCCTCACACTTAAGAGCGGTTCGCGAAAGCGTCAAGGATGGCGGTCAGTCCTTCGCGGCGGTCTGCAGCGACAACGCGTGGAGCACGCCGCCCATCCGGCCCTTGAGTGCGTCGTAAACCATCTGGTGCTGCTGCACGCGGGTCTTACCCTTGAACGCCTTGCTCGTAACCATGGCGGCGTAGTGGTCATTGTCGCCGGCCAGGTCGGTAATCGTCACCTCGGCGTCGGGAAACGCCTCGAGGATCAGTTTTTCGATCTCGGTTGCGGACATCGCCATTTGAGGCCTCGTCAGTTTGAAGGCGGAAGCTCGGTTCCACCCATATAGGTCGGGAACCAGCCTTCATGAGCGCGCGCGAGTGCGGCAATCGCAATTTCGCCTGCGCCTTCGATCGTGATCTTATCGCCGCCGGTGCGTCCAAGCAAAGTTGCGCCAACCCCGGCCGCTTTCGCGTCGGCCAGGATGCGATCCGCGTCTGGCTCGCGCACCGCCACAAGATAGCGCGCCTGATCCTCGCCATAGAGGACTGCAATGGCATCGCTGCCTGCGGGGCGCGCGATCGAGGCGCCGATGCGTGCGGGCAGCACCATCTCGGCAAGCGCCACGAGCAGGCCTCCGTCCGACAGATCGTGCACGGTGTCTGCGCGACCCGCTTCGATCAGCGAACGGATGAAATCGCCGTTCTTCTTTTCGGCCGCGAGATCGACAGGCGGTGCGGCGCCCTCTTCCTTTCCTTCGATCTCGCGCAGATAGATCGATTGGCCGAGATGACCCTTCGTTTCGCCGATCAGCAGAATCGCGTCCCCTTCGCGTTTAAATGCGATCGTCGCCATGCGATTCACATTCTTGAGCAGTCCCACTGCGCCGATGGCGGGCGTCGGCAATATCGCTTCGCGGTTGGTCTCGTTGTAGAGCGAGCAATTGCCGGACACGACCGGGAAGTCGAGCACGCGGCACGCTTCCGCGATGCCGTCGACCGCGCTTGCGATCTCGCCCATGATTTCGGGCTTCTCGGGATTGCCGAAATTGAGATTGTCGGTGACTGCGAGCGGCGTCGCGCCAACAGCGCTTAAGTTTCGCCACGCTTCGGCGACGGCCTGCTTGGCGCCTTCGAACGGATCGGCCTTGCAATAGCGCGGCGTCACATCCGTGGTGATCGCGAGCGCCTTGTCCGTGTTGTGCACGCGCACGACGGCCGCATCGCCGCCCGGACGCTGCACGGTATCGGCCATGACGGTGTTGTCATATTGCTCCCACACCCAGCGGCGCGAAGCGATATCCGGCGAGGCCATCAGACGCGCCAGCGAATCCAAGACGGAGCGCGCGCGATCGTAGGTCGGCGTGCCGCTAGCCGGCGTACGGCGTTCGAACGGCCGGTTGTAAACCGGCGCTTCCTCGGACAGCGCATGCACGGGCATGTCGGCGACGACCTGGCCCTTGTGCTTGACGATCAGGCGGCCCGAATCCGTCGTGCGTCCGATCACGGCGAAATCGAGTTCCCATTTCTTGAAGATGCGCTCCGCTTCGCCTTCGCGGCCCGGCTTCAGCACGGCCAGCATGCGCTCCTGGGATTCCGAAAGCATCATGTCGTAGGCGGTCATGTTCTCTTCGCGCTGCGGCACGCGATCGAGATCGAGCTCGATTCCCGAACCACCTTTCGATCCCATCTCCGCCGAGGAAGACGTGAGCCCTGCCGCACCCATATCCTGAATCGCAATGATCGCGTCCGTCGCCATCAATTCGAGGCACGCTTCGAGCAGAAGCTTTTCCGTGAACGGATCGCCGACCTGCACCGTCGGCCGCTTCTCTTCGGAGTCTTCGTTAAATTCCGCGGACGCCATGGTCGCGCCATGGATGCCGTCGCGGCCCGTCTTGGAACCGATATAGACGACCGGATTGCCGGCGCCTTCCGCGGCCGACTTGAAAATCTTGTCGCCGCGTGCGAGCCCCACGCACATCGCATTGACGAGGATGTTGCCGTTGTAGGAGCGGTGGAAATTCACTTCGCCGCCGACAGTCGGCACACCCATGCAATTGCCGTAGCCCCCGATGCCCGACACGACTCCCGATACGAGGTGGCGCGTCTTGGGATGATCCGGCGCGCCGAAGCGCAACGCATTCATCATCGCCACCGGCCGCGCGCCCATGGTGAACACGTCGCGCATGATGCCGCCGACACCCGTCGCAGCCCCCTGATAGGGCTCGATGAACGAGGGATGGTTGTGGCTTTCCATCTTGAAGACCGCCACGTCACCGTCGCCGATATCGATCACGCCTGCGTTTTCGCCGGGGCCCTGCAGCACCCAAGGTGCCTTCGTCGGCAGCCGGCGCAGATGCGCACGCGTCGATTTGTAGGAGCAATGCTCGCTCCACATCACCGAAAACACGCCCAGCTCTACGAGATTGGGGTCGCGATTTAGCAGCTGCTTGATGCGGCC
>JBEKDC010000258.1:0-5270 GCA_050014535.1 Rhizomicrobium sp. | reverse complement strand
GGATTTTCCGTGAAAACGCAACGGAAAGAAAAAAGAAAATCCAAGCTGAGTTTCGATTGTCAGGCGGCTTTGCTGGCAGGGTTGGAGACGTTGTTCGACCCGATGGACGCCTATTGCCAACAGCTTATTGATGCAGGGTTTCGTTGGTTCGAGCCGTGGACGGAGTTTGAAGGGTCCTTTTGCGAATGTGGGGAATTAGAGCTTCACAAACGGTGTGGAATAGAAGTCGCAAAAACAAAATTCTGTTCTCCCGATGGTATGTCAGGCTATTTGCGGGGACTCGAAGGAGACTATCGCTCTGTGGCGGGAGCGTCATTTATAATCCGAACCAGAGCACAATCACCGTAGTGACGCCTGGTGGCGCTCCTCGGATCATTGTTCAGTTCCCGGGTGGATGAAATGTACGAGTTTCTGGGAGTGGAGGGCTTCGAGCGTAGGTTCGGAAACGTCTACAGGTCAATTGTTTGGGATATAGAAGTGAGAAAACAGTCGTTTCATCATCAGGACTGGAGCTTCATTCTAACATCCAGCTTCTGGAATACAAAAACCAGCCTTGAGCCGCTGTACGCGGCATGCAAAAGCATCGGAGATGAGGAAATCGTCATGACGAACCTGCATTTTGGTGTTCGTCATCAATGGTCGTGCGTCATGTCGGCGGACTACGAATCTTACCTCGCAGCGATGCGCGACAGAGAGGCGGGCTTGCTGCTCGCTGATACAAAGGCTGTGTTTGGGCCATCCGGAATGTGGGCAGCTATAATCGATAATGGAACGGTGCTTGGTGAACCGAGTAGCTATGCCATTTGGGGTGGAGTGACCGCCTTTATTGATGAGCTAGTTAACTCCATGGGTGGCATCAAACTTTTGCGAGAATGGTTCATTGGTCATTTAAACGATCCATTGCGCCGGACTCCAATCTCGAAAGCTGTTCAGAGCGACTTGTTGGCAGATGCAGGATGGTCTCTAGCCGATCCTCGCGCAATCTCCTGACAGTCCTCGACACACTCGACGGATGCCATCGCTTGCCTTCTCTCGACGGAACACCGCGCGTGTTCAGATAGGCCGCAATCGCGGTCAACGTCTTGGCGCCCGATGCGCGCGCGGCGTTGATGTGATCTTCGATGGTGGCGGCGTAGGCGACGGCCTCGCGGTGATGCCGGGCGGCGATACGCGCGCCATTCAATCCCAGCTTGACGCCACGGGCCTTTGCGGCTGCGAGGGCGGCCTTGGTCCTCTGCGAAATCATCTCGCGTTCGTGCTCGGCGCAGGCGGCCATGACGTGCAGAACCAACCGGCTGGCATGGGGCATATCGACGGCCACAAAATCCGTCGCGCTCTCCATCAGGTTGGCGATGAAGGCGACGTTGCGGGCGAGACGATCCAATTTGGCGATCAGCAAGGTCGCCTTGTGCCGGCGGCACGTCTCCAAGGCGAGCGCGAGCTGCGGTCGGTCGTTCTTGGAGCCGGACTCGATCTCGACGAACTCGGCGATGACCTGTCCCCCGGAGCCTTGGCGAAGGGGGACACAACCGGTTGCAGCGCGCGCGGCGAGGAACTGATTGACCGCTTCGCGCTGCGCGTCGAGGCCAAGACCGCGCAAGTTCGGGGTTGAAGTAAAATCTACGCTTTCGCCGCGACGCCAATGCGACGTTGCCCTCCAGTTCTATTCAGTTGGAGCGAGAACCCGGCGGCGGTCAGTTGCGCAGCCGTCGCCCCACGTTGACTCCCCGAATGAGACCACCTCATGCTTCGTCCGTCTCGGGGGAAGCGATGGGAACGGGGGAGACGCGACGCTACGGCCTTGGGATGAGCCGAGACGTGCATATCGCGTTCGTCGCGGTTTACCTTACCATTCTACTCACCGTTTCGGGTTTCGGCCTGGTCCGGTTTCTGGCGACTCTGCCCGGCTGGAACCTCCACTGGCCTGCGGTCCCCAACATTGACGCAGGCAATCACGGTCCCATCGCCAATTTTTCGGCCGGCGCCCATCGGGCGAGCTACCCTCCGATTGCCGTCAGGCTCGGCCAGGAGGGAGACGTCCTCGTCCGGCTGACCGTGCTGCCGGACGGCTCTGTGGGAAATGCCAAAATCGTCAAATCCAGCGGCTCGCCGCAGCTCGACGCGTCTGCATTGGTCAGCGTGGGTTATTGGCGCTACCGGCCCGCTCTTCGCAACGGCAAGCCGGTCGCGGCCGATGTGACGGTCAAGATCGCGTTCCGGCTCAGGAATTAGGCCCCTTTCGCGGCCGCGAGCTTTGGTCTATGAGCGGGCCCGAAAACAGGCGGCCCGTATTCCATGCAAAGCGTTCTGATTGCCATCCAGCTTCTGGTCTCGATCGCACTGGTCGCGGTCGTCCTCCTGCAGCGCTCGGAGGGCGGAGCGCTCGGTATGGGCGGCGGCGGATCGGGCCTCGGCGGATTGTTCTCGCCGCGCGGTGCGGCCGATACGCTCACCCGCACGACGGCGGTGCTGGCGGTCCTGTTCTTTATCTCGAGTTTGGCGCTCACCTTGCTCGGCCTGCACGGCCGCAGCGAATCACTTTTGCAGGGGACGTCGAATTTGCCTGCCCGGACTTTCCATCTGCCCGCGCCGGCGCCGCATCCGGCCGCACCTCAGGCGCCATCCGTCCCGCTCCCGCACTGACAAAGTCTTTGAATTCAGGGACTTCGCGGGTGCGCGTTCGTGTCGCATGCCATTTTCGGCGTTCGGACTCTTTGCGCTTGAGCGTGCATGACAGTTCTGCGTATGGTCCAATTCCATGGCGCGGTTGATCTTCATCACCGGCGGCGTGGTCTCCTCGTTGGGCAAAGGTCTGGCGTCGGCGGCTCTCGGCGCGCTCCTTCAGGCACGCGGTTATCGCGTGCGGCTGCGGAAACTCGATCCCTATCTGAACGTCGATCCGGGGACGATGAGCCCCTTCCAGCACGGCGAAGTCTACGTCACCGACGACGGCGCGGAGACCGATCTGGATCTCGGCCATTATGAGCGCTTCACGGCGGTGTCGTCCGAGAAATCCGACAACATCACTGCCGGCAGCATCTATCTGCGCGTGATCGACAGGGAGCGCCGCGGCGGCTATCTGGGCCGCACGGTGCAGGTCATTCCCCACGTCACCGACGCCATCAAGGAATTCGTGATGACGGGCGAGGACGAGGTCGATTTCCTCCTGGTGGAAATCGGCGGCACGGTGGGCGACATCGAAGGCCTGCCGTTCTTCGAAGCAATCCGCCAGCTGGGCAACGAACTGGGTCGCGACCGCGCCGCCTTCGTCCATCTGACCCTGGTGCCCTATATCGAGACGGCGGGCGAGCTCAAGACCAAACCCACGCAGCATTCCGTGAAGGAATTGCGCTCGATCGGCATCCAGCCCGACATCCTGCTCTGCCGCGCCAGCGTGCCGATTCCGGACGACGAGCGCCGCAAGATCGCGCTGTTCTGCAATGTGCGAAAGGAATGCGTGATCCAGGGGCTCGACCTGCCCACGATTTATTCCGCGCCGATCCGTTATCACGAGGAAGGTTTCGACACCCAGGTGCTGAAGGTGTTCGGCATCGCCGACGCGCCGGAGCCCGATCTCACGCGCTGGAATTGGGTGGTCGATCGCGTCACCAATCCGGAAGGCGAAGTGCGCATCGCCGTCGTCGGCAAATACATGCAGGTGAAGGATTCCTACAAGTCGCTGTCGGAAGCGCTCACCCATGGCGGGCTCGCCAACAATGTGCGCGTGCATATGGACTGGATCGACAGCGAAATTTTCGAGCGCGACGACGCGGCGGTCTATCTGGAGAATGTCCACGGCATTCTCGTGCCCGGCGGCTTCGGCGAGCGCGGCACGGAAGGAAAGATCGAAGCAGTGAAATTCGCGCGCGAACGGCGCGTGCCGTTTTTCGGCATCTGCTACGGGCTGCACATGGCGGTGATCGAAGCGGCGCGGGATTTGGCCGGTCTCGAAGGCGCAGGCACCACCGAAAACGGCCATCCGCGTCATCCCGTGATCGCATTGATGACGGAATGGACGAAAGGCAACGCCGTCGAGACGCGCAAGGAAGACGACGACAAAGGCGGCACGATGCGGCTAGGCGCCTATACCGCGGTGCTGAAGCCCGGCAGCAGGGTGGCCGAGATCTACGGCGCCAATGAAATCAGCGAGCGCCACCGTCATCGTTACGAAGTGAATGTCGGTTACACGCGCCAGCTCGGCGAACACGGCTTCCAGGTTTCAGGCTGGTCGCCTGACGGCAAGCTCCCCGAGATCATGGAATTCCCCGATCACCCCTGGTTCATCGGCGTCCAATTCCACCCCGAACTGAAGTCGCGACCGTTTGCACCGCATCCGCTATTCGCGTCGTTTGTGGCCGCAGCAGTGAAGCAGGGAAGGTTGGTGTGAGTCTGCTTCAGCGTGCAATGTTAACGCGATCGCGCACGGGATGAGGTAGCGAGCAGCCTTATATTGCAATAACTTGGGAGATTCCTATGTCCAACGCAGACCTCGGCGAAGGACTTAAACAAGCGCACGCTGCCCAGATGGAACGATGGGACGTTCACATGCAGCGCTGGGAAATGGATGTCAGAGAGGCAGAGCGGCGCGCGTGGGATGCGCAAAGAATACCAGCAGATTTTGGGAGGCTGGGTCTCCAATCGTTGGTCTTGGTGAATGGAGGTGCATTGGTGGTTGTTCCGCCACTCATGCAATGGCTAAGTGATACCGCGCGACTTCATATTCCGGCCGATGCGACGTGGTTTGTCATCGGCCTTCTCTGTGCGGCAGTCAGCATCGTTGTTGCGTACATAAATTTTTCGAGTATTTCAGCAACCAATAGCTTCTATTCGGTCAAACGAGCGCGCGAATTGGAAGCCGAGTACTCCGCACGTTCCCTTGAAAAGGACGCAACGTACACCCGCGCGACGCGATACCAACAAGCATTTTCTGTGGCTACTACAGCGACAGCTTGGGTCGCTCTGTTCTTGGCCATTGCGTCACTAGCCTGCTTCGCAATCGGCGTGTATGAATTCATCGGGCTTGCATCGGCCTATCAAGCACCGCTCAAATGAATTCGGAAACGGGTATCGCGATGTCCGACGCACAGACTCACATTTTTCGCGCGTCATTGAACCCGAAGGTCTATCGCGAATTCGAGATTCTGAGCGCAAAGACTCTCTACCATCTGGGAGAGGAAATCGTTCGGGTTTTCGGGTTCGATTTCGATCATGCGTTCGGTTTTTACAGCAAGCTGACGGGATCGGTTTACGACTCGCCGGTCAAATACGAA
>JBEKDC010000257.1:0-5277 GCA_050014535.1 Rhizomicrobium sp. | reverse complement strand
CGATGTCCGTGAATTTGTTGCAGATGCCGAAAACGGATTCCGCCCCGCCCAGGATGAGCGCGCCATCGCGAGCGACGCGCGAGTGAAGGGCTTCGAGAATTCGCGTTTTGAGCGGCAGGTCGAAATAGATCAGCACGTTGCGGCACAGAACGATGTCGAACTGACCCAGCGGTGCGAGGTCGCCCAGCAGATTGAACAATCGGAAGTCGACCATTTTGCGCAATTCCGGCCTGATGCGCCATTGCTCGCCGATCTGTTCGAAGTGCTTGAGCAGCATCTGGATCGAAAGACCGCGCTGGGCCTCGAATGTCGAATAGGTCCCGTCCTTGGCGCGCGCCACAACGCTTGGCGAGATGTCGGTGCCCACGATTTCGACCCGCCAACCGGCAAGCACCGGAAAATCGTCGCGGAGCATCATCGAAAGCGAATAGGCTTCCTGGCCGGTCGAACAGGCTGCGCTCCAGATGCGGAGGTGTTTTTGCGCCGCGCGACGTTCTATCAGTCCCGGCAGGAGAGTTTTTTTCATTGCGTCGAAGGGATGCCGATCGCGGAAGAATGACGTCTCGTTGGTCGTCATTGCATCGACCACCGCACCGATCAGCGCTTCCGATCTCTCGCCGCGCATCGCGGCGATCAATTGTTCGAGGGTCGAGTGATTGTGTCGCCGCGCGATCGGCATAAGCCGCGTGTCAAACAGATACATTTTGTCCGGCGTCAGGCTCAGCCCCGAGCGCTCCTTCAGGAGGGCCGCGACGTAATTGAAGTCGCTCATATTCATCGCCGGCTCCCCCGAAAAAGCGTGCCGAGATAAGGCGATATGGCCGAAAGCGGCAGGACGGCCGAGCACAACCCCGCATTTGCGATGGCGCCGGGCATCCCCCAAACGACGCTGGTTGCTTCATCCTGAGCGATAACGGCGCCTCCGGCGGACGCGATGGCGCGTGCGCCTTCCAGGCCGTCGCTTCCCATGCCTGTCAGAGTCACGCTGACGGATTGGGCTCCAAACGCCTGCGCCACGCTTCGAAAGAGCGGGTTGACGGACGGGCGGCAGAAATTCTCGGGAGGCGTCTTGCTCAAGCGCGCCGTGAGATGCAGTCCTTCGCGCGCGACTTCAAAGTGGAAGTCGCCCGGTGCGAGATAGATTCTGCCGGGAGCGAGAGCTTCGCCGTTTGCGGCTTCCGAACTTGGCCGTCCGCTCGCGCGCCCCAGATGTTGCGCAAGAACGGTCGTGAAAGTCGCCGGCATATGCTGCGCGATCACAATCGGAACGTTGATTTCTGTGGGCAACGCCTTCACCAAAGCGAGCAGGGCCTGAGGCCCGCCGGTCGAACTGCCGATGGCGAGAATTCCGGGATCGCGCAAGGTCGCGTTTCGCAGCCCGAACGCAGGCCCGACCGGCTTGGCTGATGCTTTCGCGAAGATGTCCGGCTGCGCCGAGACACCGGCACGTCGGCCAAGCGCCGCAATCTTTCCGAGCAGGTCACGCTTGAAGTTGTCGCTGCCGTTTAACTGGCTGGTGCTGGGCTTGGGAATGTAGTCGGTTGCGCCACGGGCGAGGGCCTCAAGGCTTATTTCGGCGTTCTTCTGCGTCAGCGTGGACGCCATGATGATCCGCGTTCCGGGATCGGCTGCGAGGATCTTCGGAAGCGCGGTCAGCCCATCCATCACCGGCATTTCGATATCGAGAATCACGATATCGGGCCTGATGCGCGCGGCCTGGTTTACTGCGGTCTGGCCGTTGCTGCAGGTGGCCAGCACTTCGATCGACGGATCGCTCTCCAGGATGCGTACGATGAACCCACGCACGACGGCGGAATCGTCCACGACCATCACGCGGGTGCGCGGCCGTTCGGATTCGGTTGTGGGTGTCGTGCGCAGCATCCGGTCAACCCAGCGGAAGCTGGGCAAGCTTGTCGAGCAAGACGTCGCGGTTGAACGGCTTCATGATGTATTCGTCGGCGCCGGCCGCAAGCGCTTCCTGGATTTTCGACACTTTGATTTCCGTCGTGCACATCACGATGATGGGCCGCCTTGGCATCTCCATCGCCCGCAACACGCGCAGGCAGCTGATGCCGTCCATCTCGGGCATGTTCCAATCGAGCATGATGATGTCCGGAACTTCTTTTTTGCAGTGCTCCACGGCGTGAACTCCGGTGGGTGCTTCGGCCACGTCGAAGTTCAGATCGCGAAACAGCGAAGCCACGACCCGGCGTATCGCGCTCGAATCGTCGACAACCAGACAGGTGCTTTTGTCGCTCATGCCGCGACTCCTTTCGTAGGTTCGGCTCCGAACGTGTTCGGTGCATTTCGTGAGATGTAATGCTCGATGTCGACGATGTCGGTGGCTTTGCCGGCGATGATGGCGCTTCCGGCAAATCCTTCGTGAGTCGCGGTGAGTTCGATGGAAACGCGGTCGCGTGCGATATCTACGACCTTGTCGACAACGATGCCAAGCGTCCGCGCACCGCTATCGAAAACGAGAATCGCCTGCTTGCCTTCGCTCTTCCAGAAATGATTGGCATCGATGGCGATGAGCGGCATCAAATGGCCGCGATATTGTACGACGTATCGGCCGCCGACGCGCTCGATCGTTTGCGCATCCACTTCTTCGATGCGGGCAACGGCGTGCAGCGGTACGGCCTTCAGCTCTGCGTCCCCCGCTTGAAAGAGGAGCAACGACGACTGATCGCTCTCGTGGCGCGCCGCCGAGGCAGCCGATTGCGCCATTGCCGACGCGGCCTGCGCGCGACCCTGGCCGGCGGACTCGGAAATGCCGTTGGGATCGAGAATCATGATGACGCTGCCGTCGCCGAGAATGGTGTTACCGGCATAAAAAGCATTGCCGCGCAGGATCGGTGCGACGGGCTTCACGACGATTTCTTCGGTATCGAACACGCGATCGACGACGATGCCGAAAGTGAAGGACCCGACCTGGGTTACGAGTATGAAACGATCTTTTGTTTCGTCATCCTCGCCGAGCGCAAGCAGCCCACGCAAGGAGATCAGAGGCAGAAGCTGTCCGCGCAAACGCAAGACAGGCGCGTTCTTGATTGTCTCGATGCGTGCGCCAGAGCGTGCGCTCGCGCGAACCAGTTCGATCACACTGATCTGAGGAACGGCAAAGCGTTGTCCCGCCGTCTCGACGATGAGTGCGGAGACGATTGCAAGCGTCAGGGGTATCTTGATGAGAAAATTCGTGCCGCGACCGGCCTCGGACGTCATCTCGATCGCACCGCCGATGCGTTCTACATTGGTGCGCACCACGTCCATGCCGACGCCGCGTCCGGAGACGCTGGTTACTTTTTCAGCCGTGGAGAAACCGGCGCGAAAGACGAATTGCAAAATCTGCTGTTCGCCCATAGAGGAAAGTTCGGCTTCGGTCGCGAGACCGTTGGCGATGGCTTTGCGCCGAATGCGTTCCACGTCGAGGCCGCGTCCGTCGTCCGCGATGCGGATGAAGATGTGGCCGCCTTCGTGATAGGCCTCGAGGGAAATGGTGCCTGTTTCGGATTTGCCGGCCGCCATGCGATCTGCCGGGCTTTCGATCCCGTGATCGGCGGAGTTGCGGATCATATGAGTCAGTGGGTCCTTGATCATTTCAAGAACCTGACGGTCGAGTTCGGTGTCCGCACCGCGTTGAACGAGCTCGATCTTCTTGCCGGATTCGACGCAGAGGTCGCGCACGATCCGCGGCAGCTTCGCCCAGGCGTTACCGATCGGCTGCATGCGCATGCGCGTGACGCCATCCTGCAGATCCGACGTAATGTGGCTGAGGCGTTGCAGCGGCACCTTGAACTCGCTGCTCTTCTGCATGCGCTGGAGTTGCAGAAGCTGGTTGCGCGTGAGCACGAGCTCGCTGATGAGCGTCATCAGATTCTCGATCGTGTCGACATTGACGCGAATGGACGACGCAGCGAGCGCGGATTCCTTGGCCTCCACCAAGGGAGCGGGCTTTGGAGAAATGGGGCCCGGCTCAGGCTGTTGCGCGGTGGCGACGACCGGCGAGGGAGCCGGTTCCACGGCCGTTTCCGGACCAAGGAACTCGATCGCCGTTGGCGCAATGGAGTGCGCGATTTCCGCCAGCAGTTCTGCGGCGACCGGAAAGCCTGCCTCATCGAACACCGGAGGCGCATTCATAGGATCTTCGGAAATCGCGGCGTCCGGCTCGGACGGACGCGCCTCTGCGATGGCATTGATCTCCGAGATCAGGCCGGTGTCGTTGCCGTCCGGTTCGCGACCCGCTGCTTCAAGTTCCGCCAGCAAGCGGCGGATGTGGTCGATGCATTTGAGGATCAGCGTAACGGCATGCGGCGTGACGGGAAGTTCGCCGTCGCGGAATTTTCCGAGCACGTTTTCGCCGGCGTGCGCCACCGCTTCCAGACGCGGCAGACCCAGAAACCCGCACGTTCCTTTGATCGTGTGCATCAACCGAAAGATGTTGCCGAGGATCGTGACGTCGCTCGAGTCGCGCTCGAACCGCACCAGCTCGACATCGAGTGTTCCGAGGCTTTCGTTCGTTTCGGTCAGGAATTCGTTCAGCAGCTCATCCATGGACTGCTCCTCACGCCTTGCCGCGAATGTTGAGCAACTGCTCGACATTGAGCGTGACAAGCAGCCGGTCTCCGACGCGGAATACGCCGTCCACCAGTTCGCGCCAGAGAGGATCCAGCGTTGTGGGGCTCTGTTCGCGCTCCTGCTCGATCACGGAAACAACGTCGCCGACGCCATCGACGAGCAAGGTGTAGAATTCGCCGTCGTTCTCGACGGTGACGCATCGACCCGGACCGCCGCCTGCTTCCTTCAGCGTGGGGAGCGACAGGCGAGTGCGCACGTCGATCACCGTTACGATCCGTCCGCGCAAATTGATGAGACCGCGGACTTCCGGCGGGCCGAGCGGAACCCTGGCGATCGCGTCCGGCGTCAGAATGTCCTGAACCCGCATGACCGGAACGCCGAAATAGTGATCGGCAACCATGAACGTGACGAAAGCGGACAGATTGTCTTCGGTTGTCGTTCGGCTATCCGTGATCATTGCATTCGCTCCGCGTCTTGCAGTCGTTGATCGGATTTTGAAATGTCGTCCGTGGACGAAGGGCAGACCGGATGGCCTCGTGAACCGATGCGTGTTGGGGGGAACAAGCACTGACCCCGCAAGTCATCCAATCTGCCCAATCGTCGTTCGTTATCTCGCCATGCGCCGGCCTATGCCGCTTTCACGCCGGAGAGGAATTGCTGGACGAGGTCTTTGAGGTGTCCGGACTGGCCGGTGAGGGCCTG
>JBEKDC010000256.1:0-5288 GCA_050014535.1 Rhizomicrobium sp. | reverse complement strand
CGGTCATGCAGTTCAGGAGCGTCGTCTTGCCCGAACCGGTGCCGCCGGAAATCAGGATGTTGCAGCGCGAGCGTCCGATGACGCCCAGGACGCGCGCACCCGGCGGGCTGACCGAGCCGAAACGGACCAGATCGTCGAGCGTGAGTTTGTCCTTGCGGAATTTTCGGATGGTGAGCGTGGGGCCATCTAACGACAGAGGCGGCGCGATGACGTTGACGCGGCTGCCGTCCAGCAGGCGTGCGTCGCATATGGGCGAACTTTCGTCGACGCGGCGGCCGACCTGGCTCACGATGCGCTGACAGATGTTCATCAGCTGCGCGTTGTCGCGGAATCGGATCGAGGTGAGCTGCACTTTGCCGCCGACTTCGATGAAGACGCGGCCGGCGCCATTGACCATGATGTCCGCAATGTCGTCGCGCGCCAGGAGCGGCTCGAGCGGGCCATAACCCAGCACGTCGTTGCAGATGTCCTGAAGCAGGCTTTCCTGCTCCGCGATCGACATCACGACGGCCTTGATCGAGATGATCTCGTTGACGATGTCGCGGATTTCCTCGCGCGCCGAATCCGGATCGAGCTGGGCAAGCTGGGCCAGGTCGATCGTGTCGATCAGCGCGCTGAAGATCGTGGTCTTGATCTGATAGTAATCGTCCGAGCGGACGTCCGGGAGCTGGGCGACAACCTTGGACGCCTGCGGAACGGTTTGCGGGCGTCCCGCGGTAGACGCCGCCTCGGCAGCCGGCGGCGGCGGCGCGCTGGCAACGCGCGCGGGCGACGGCTCGACCCGCACGGGGGCAGCACTGGCCCCACGCGGCGCGTCGGAGGTGACGGAGCGTTTTCCGAACATCGCTTAAGCCTGCTTGCGCCCTTTCAGGAAGGAGAGAAACGGCAAAACCGATTTCGCTTCCATTTGCGGCGTGCGCCCGGTCAAAAGTTCCGCGAGCGCCTTGATGCCGTCCGCGGTGGCGCATTTAGGCTGTACTTCGATGAGCATCTGGCCGTTGTTGGCGGCTGTTCCGTACAGCAGGGGCTCGAACGGAAGAACGGCCGAAGGCTGCACGCCGAGCGTTTCGGCAAAATCCTTCAGCGGAATTTCCGGTCGCTTGGGCATGCCGACCTGATTGAGCACCAGACGCGGCGGCAAATCGTTGGGTCGGTTCAGCTTCAGAAGATCGACATACGCCTTGGCATTGCGCAGGCTGGCGAGATCCGGCGTGGCGACGATCACGATGTCGTCGGCGGCAAGGATCGTCTGGCGCACCCAAGGCGTCCAGACATGGGGAATGTCCACGATGACACACGGCGTCATACGGCGAACGGCATCGAGCACCGCTTCATAGGCGAGAGGATCGGCGTCGAAGCCGCGCTCGAGCATGGCCGGCGCCGTGAACAGCGACAGATGCTCGCCCGACTTGAGGAGCAGACGATCGAGCAGCACGTCGTCGAGGCGTTCGGGCGCGGTCAGGGCATCGGCGACGCCCTGGCTCGGCTCTTCGTTGAAGTTGAGCCCGACCGTGCCGAACGGAAGGTCGAGATCGATGATCGTTGTGTTGATGTTAAGTCCGTGGGCAATGCACCAGCCGACATTGTGCGACAGCGTCGAGGAGCCCACACCGCCGCGCGCACCGATAAAAGCCACGACCCGGCCGATCGGCGCCGAGTCCGCGCCCAGATAAAGACCGGAGATCACTTCGATCAGGTGCAGCGGATTGAGCGGCGCCACGAGATATTCGCTCACGCCGCGGCGCATCAATTCGCGATAGAGCTCGACGTCGTTCACCCGCCCCACGATCACAACCTTCGTCGTCGGATCGCAGACTTCCGCCAGGCGGTCGATTTCGTCGACGGCCGTCTTGCCCTGAAGCCGGGTTTCCACGATCAGAAGATTGGGCGTGACCTGGCCCGTGTAATGTTCGACAGCCGCCTGCAGCCCGCCCAGCTGCACCGTGACATGCGCTTTGGAAAGACGCCGGTCCGCACCCGCGCGCTGCAACGCAGCGCCCGTGTCGGGAAATTCGCAAAACGCGTGAATCGAGATGCGCGGCACGGGCCGCTCGTGCGGCGCAGCCCCGAATGCATCTTCGCCGCTTGTCGATCCACGTTCCGGCGTCGCCTTCGCCATGACGATTTTAACTCCGCTATTGGTTGACGTCCGAAACGGCGCCCGACTGATCTTTGGACTTCGTAGCGGCTGTGGGTAGGCCCTGCTCATACTGTGTAAGGACCTGGGCGCGGCGCTTGGGATCCGATTCGCCCATCGGACGCGGCGCGACCAGATCGCGCGGATCGGCGACCATTGCCGCGATATTGTGCTGCACGGCGCAACCGAAATTGATCGGCGGCAGATTGGTCTCGGTGGCTGCAACGTCTTGCGACCAGTCTCCGCAGGAATCCGCATGCGCCATGTAGCTGACAAATCCGATCTCGACCCGTTCGTCCGCGCCGACGGCGTCGTGTGTGCCGACCAGAATGTGCGCACGGGGCACGCCCAACGCGGCGAGTTGCTCTCCGAAATAGGTAATCGCCGCCGTCGATCCCGAGCCTTCCGGCGCCGACACGGTGATCGAACCATTGCCGCGCGTGAGATAGTCCTGGACGAATGCCGTGAAACGGCCTGCATCGTCCGGCGAGAGATCGCCCGAATAGGCCAACTTGATCGACTGATAGCTCGGCTCGACCGTGATCGGATGATTGGCGGCGCCGTCCGCGAACAGCATGGGCTTGTCGGGGATAGGCGACGCGCAGCTGCCGACAAGCATCACCGCCACGACGCAAGCCGCACGCAGAAGAGTATTTGTGCTCATGGTCCTTGTCCTCATTCCACGATGAAGCCGACTTTGCCGTCGTCGGCCGCCTTCAACCCGTGTGCGTCCTTGGTGTAGACCGTGTTGACCTTGCCCATCAGAATCGTGTCCGCATCCGTCGCCGGAACGAATCCGTCTGTCGGAGCCGCAAGCTTGGACGCCATTTCCGGATTGACGAGATAGGCACTGACGATGACGACGAGTTCGGTTTCGTTGTTCTGGAAGTCCCGGCTTCTGAACAGCGCGCCGAGTACCGGCATGTCCTGCAGCCCCGGAAACCCATCGATGTCCTGCTTCGTCACGTGCTGCATGAGGCCCGCGATGGCAAAACTGCCGCCCGAGGGAAGTTCGATC
Organism: Rhizomicrobium sp.; assembly: GCA_050014535.1. Taxonomy (GTDB): domain Bacteria; phylum Pseudomonadota; class Alphaproteobacteria; order Micropepsales; family Micropepsaceae; genus Rhizomicrobium. Next base: position 2,133 of record JBEKDC010000256.1, on the reverse strand, counting down.
GTCGTTTCCGCACGCCGCACGGCCAGGGCCGGGATGGCAAGGCCCGCAGAGGTCACGTTGGAGCTTGTGGTGCCTGTCGTTGCCGCCGCCTGCTCCAGGAATGAGCCTTCATTGGTCAACTCGCTCACCTCGGTCGAAACCTGCAGCGAAATACGATTTGGGCTCAGCACGACCGGGGTGAAAGATAGACCGACGCCGAAATCCTTGAAGTCGACGACAACGTTTCCGAATTGATCGCGCGAGACAGGCACAGGAAATTCGCCGCCGGCCAGAAATTTCGCCGTCTCGCCCGAGACCGCGACGAGGTTGGGTTCGGCGAGCGTATGCACGAGGCCGACCTGTTCGAGCGCATTCAACACGCCTTGCAGATTGTTCGGTCCCGGCGCGCCGGGGCTTCCGACATTGCCGATCTGAGCACCCGAGCCTGCCGCGAGCGCCTGACCGATCAGTCCATAGGGATTCGCCGTAGCCGCAATGATGGGCACGCCGGCCGCACTTACGGCGGCCTGGAGATTGATTCCGAATTGCTTCGACACATTGCGTTCGATTTCGGCGACGCGTACTTTCAGGAGCACCTGCTCGCCGGCCGATATCTTGAGCATGTTGACGACCTTCTTGGGGTCGTCGACAACGCGCGCGGCCAGGTCCTGGGCGCGGGCGGAATCCTGCGCGTTCGCAACCGATCCCGTGAGTACGATGTTGTCGTTCAACGCCGAGACATGGATGTCGGACCCAGGAATGTCGGCGTGCATCATCGCGGTGAAATCGGTAACGTCGCGCTCGACGTGGACATCGATCGACAGAATCTGATGCCCTGCAGCATCAAAAAAGAACGCGTTGGCCTGCCCGGTCTTGTTGCCCAGGAGGAACACGCGGCGCGGCGAGCGTACCACCGCATCGACGATGGCGGGATTGGAGACCATCACGTCGCGCGCATCGGTATCGAGCTGCACGATCGCGGCCTTGTTGAGGCCGAGCGTGATATGCTGGGTCACCGGACCGTTACCGTTCGCGGAAACGGAGATAACGCGGGCGTCGTCCCATTTGTTGTGGGTCGGTTTTGCGCCTGCCTGACCGGCGAGCGCGGCCAGTGAAACAAACCCCAGGGCGAGAAGTCGGTTGCGCATGACCCTACTCCTTCGGCTCTGATGCGGGACGGCCGACGCCATAGCGGATGATGTAGACCGGCCCGGATTCGTGCCCGGAATTTGCGGCAATTGCGTTGTTCTGAAGTCCGCTGTCGCCGAGCGCGCGCAACGCGAGCGAGAGCGTGCCCGTCGACTGCGCAAGTTCGACCAGTTCCGCCTGCACTTGCGACAGCTCGAGCGTGGCCGTCTTGGCGAGCACGGCCTTCTGATCCTTGTCTTCCTTGTAGGTCTGATCGACGGCAAGCACGCGCACATCGTTGAGGATCGTCTTGGCCATGTAGCGGCGGGGAGTTTCCGAAACCAGCGCGGTCTCGACGACGTCGACCCGATCGTTCGGCAAGATGAATCCACCCGCACCCGATTCCGTCGAAACCGAAACCGACACGGCCCGCATGCCCGGCGTCACCATTGCGGCCATGAAGCCGGCGCTGTCGGCATGAACGATCTTCGCAGCGGTCAGAGGTTCGCCTGCCACCAGCGGTTCGCGGACGACCGCGCCTGTGACGACGTGGTTCACGTCGGGCTCTTCGTCATGGGTGATGAAGCTCGAATCGACCGACGATTTCGGCCATGTCTGCCAGCGCACCGTCGCGGGAGTCAGCGCGGCGCCTGCCTGAATCGCGTCGGCGGCCACGAGTACTTCTGCCGTCGTGACGGGAGGCGGCAACGGCGCCGCTTTGACTTTTTCGGTACCCCCGCCGAGAAGTCCGCGCGCGAGAAACGCGGCCAAGCCCGCGGCAAGAGCCGCCGCCCCAAGAATGACGACGCGTGAAGTGTTCATGGGATGCGGCTCCTTTGTGCCAATCCCACCACGAAACCCTTTAGAAATTGCTTAATGGTTTGCTGCGGAATTGCCCTACGAGGCTTTGCGTCAGCCAAGCAGTCGGGAGCGTAAACCATCTGTATACAGAACGATTGCAAGTGCACCGGCTGCCAGCGCGACGCCGTATGGGACGCCGGACGCCTGATCGTGCAGCCGCATGAC
>JBEKDC010000255.1:0-5309 GCA_050014535.1 Rhizomicrobium sp. | reverse complement strand
GAGGCGCGCTTCGATCGCCTCGGCGACGGTCTCCTGAAACGCGTCGCGCAGCGAAACCTTGCCGGTGCTGGTGGCTTCCGCCAGCACATACCAGGGCGATGGGGACGGCAGCGGATCGCGCGTGTCGGGAATATGCGCCAGCACAAGTTCGAGGGCGAGACGCGGGATGAGTTCGAATGCGGAGACGAGGCCGCCGGTCGCAGTCTGAAGCCGGTCGAGCAGTTCGACGGCCGCTTGAGGATCGCGCATGGCGATGAAAGCGGTCTCGTAGGAGGCAGGCGCGGGGTAAAGCTTCAGCGTTGCGGCAGTGATCACACCCAATGTGCCTTCGGCGCCGATGAAAAGCTGCTTCAGATCGTAGCCCGTATTGTCCTTGTGCAGACTTCGCAGGAGATCGAGCACGCACCCATCCGGAAGTACCACCTCGAGCCCAAGCACGAGATTGCGTGCCGAACCGTAGCGCAAAACATCCACGCCGCCGGCATTGGTCGAAAGATTTCCGCCGATGGTGCAGGAGCCTTCGGAGGCGAGGCTGAGCGGAAAGAATTTCCCGATCTCGCCGGCGGCTTTGTGAACATCGGCAAGGATCGCGCCTGCTTCGGCGATGAGGCTGGCGTTGGCCGCATCGATATCGCGGATTTTGTTCAGGCGCGCGAGACTGAGCAGCACTTCGCCGTTCAGTGGAATTTGTCCGCCCACAAGCCCGGTATTGCCGCCTTGCGGCACGATCGCGGTGCGCGTTTCGTTGCAGATCGCAAGAACCGCCGACACTTCGGCTGTCGTCTGCGGCCTGAGCAGCAGGGGAGTGTGGCCCCGATATTTGCTCCGCCATTCGACGAGGTGAGGCGCGATCTCGTCCGGGTCTTCGCTGAAACCTTTCGTGCCGACAGCTTGCTTGAGCCGGGCGAGCGTGTCCGCGTCGGCGCTCATGGTGCGGCCTCGCGCGGGGCCGCGGCGCGGCGCAGGCGATCGTTGATCGCTTCGCCCAGGCCGCGCTCGGGAATCGGCATGACGGCGATGGACGCAGCACCCGCGGCGTCGAGCTCTCGCAGCATCGCGAACATATGGGATGCCGCCTCCACCAGATCGCCGCGCGGACTCAGATTGCGCAAGATCCGTGCTCCCGCGGGAACACTGGGACCGAAGGCCAGCAATGCCTCGCCGTCGCGAATATCCGTCGCGTTGAGCCGCAATCGTGTTCGCGGAGCGTAATGGCTGCGCATCTGTCCCGGCGACGAAATCGTTTCGCGGGCCGGCAGCGCGAGCGGGCCCACCACGTCTTCGATCGCTTCGCGGGGGATCGCGCCCGGACGCAGCAGCACGGGCTGCTCGCCGTCGAAGCCGATGATCGTGGACTCAAGCCCCAGGTGCGTCGGCCCCCCATCGAGAATCAGGTCGACATCGAGTCCTTCGGCGACATGGGCCGCCGTCGTGGCGCTCACCTGTCCCGAAGGATTGGCGCTGGGCGCCGCAATCGGGACTCCCGCTTTTTCCAGCAGGCGTTGCGCGATGCCATGCGAGGGCACGCGGATCGCAACCGTGTCCAGACCGGCGCTGACAAGATCCGACAATCCCGAGTCCACCTTGCGCGGCAAAACGAGGGTCAGTGCCCCCGGCCAGAAATGCTCGGCCAGCGCGCACGCCGGTTTGGAGAACGCGGCCAGCGTTTCGGCGTGGCGTCCGTCGCGGACATGAACGATGAGCGGGTTGAAGCGGGGACGGCCCTTGGCCGCGAAGATCGCGGCGACGGCCAGGCCATTGGTTGCGTCCGCGCCGAGGCCATAGACGGTTTCGGTGGGAAACGCGACCAGCCCGCCCCGGCGCAAAATTGCCGCCGCCTCCGCGATGGCAGAGTTGCTAACGGCGCGGATGGGCGAGGTTGCTGCGATCATCAAGCGGCGTACAGCCTAGCGCAATGTGTCCAGCCGGTCAGCCCAGCGGCTACGGGCAAGCGCTTCGATGACATTCTAACATATGACGCAAGATTAATTCGATGACATTCTAACATATGACGAAACATTAAAAGGACGCATTTGTGCTTCAATGCCGGGGAGATGCGATACGATTGGCCCCGTCTGAGTTTTGTCTGCGTCCTCCTTGGGGCCGCTTGTGGGCAGACGCCTATGCCGCATCACACGCAAGTTGCCGAAAGCGCGGCGCCGCTCGATACAAATCCGGGCGATATCGCGATGCTGAACCGCATCAGCTGGGGCGCCGACACGTCGAGCGCGCAGCTGCTGGTGGCCGAAGGGCTCAATGGATATTTGCAAGGCCAGCTTCATCCACCCGCCGACGACGGCTTGCCGAACGACGCCCAGGTCCAGATTTCGGCGATGGACATCACGCAAAAGACTCTTCAGCAGATCAACGACGAAGTCCGCGCACTGCGCGATGCGGCGAGAGCGGCCAAGGGCACACCCGGTTACGGTGCGGCCCAGAAAGCCTACCGCGCGAGGCTGGTCGACTATGCCCGCGAGGCCGCCACGCGCTCGCTGCTGCGCGACCTCTATTCGAAGAACCAGCTCAAGGAGCAATTGACCTGGTTCTGGATGAATCATTTCAGTGTCAACCAGAAGAAGGACGAGATACGCGCCCTTGTCGGCGACTACGAGGAGATTGCGATCCGGCCGCATGTGCTGGGAAAGTTCCGCGATCTGCTGGCCGCGACCGTATTTCACCCGGCAATGCTGCAATATCTCGACAATGCCCAGAACGCCGCCGGACACATCAATGAGAATTACGCGCGCGAGATTATGGAGCTGCACACGCTGGGTGTCGGTTCCGGCTATACGCAAAAGGACGTGCAGGAATTGGCGCGGATTCTGACAGGCGTCGGCATCAACCTGTCCGGCAAGACGCCGAATGTCAGTCCGGAGCTGCGCTCGCAATATCGCGTCGGAAACCTGTTCGAGTTCTACCCGAACCGCCACGACTATGGCGACAAGATATTGCTGGGCACGCCCATCAAGGGCGAAGGTCTCAAGGAGGTCACCGAGGCGATCGCGACTCTGAGCGCGCAGCCTGCGACCGCTCACCACATTAGCAGCGAACTTGCCGAGTATTTCTGTTGCGACACGCCCCCGGCGCCGCTGGTCGACGCGATGTCCGCAACCTTCACTCGCACCGACGGAGACATTACAGCGGTGTTGGAGACGATGTTTACCGCACCCGAGTTCAAGGCGTCTCTGGGTCAAAAATTCAAGGACCCGATCCATTTCGCGCTCTCATCCCTACGCGCGGCCTATGGCGACAACGTCATTCTCAACCCCCAGCCCTTGTTCGGCTGGCTCAAGAGAATGAGCGAACCTCTTTATGCCCACGAGACGCCCGAAGGCTATGCGCTCACGGAAGCGGCCTGGTCGGGTCCGGGAGAGCTGGAAGCGCGCTTCGAAATCGCCCGACAGATCGGCCTCGGCCATTCGGGCCTGTTCACATTGCCGGACGACACCGGCAACGATCCCGTGCCTCCGCCGGATATCAGGCAGACGCGGTATTATCGGGCGATTGCGCCGACGCTCGGGCCTGCGACGGCGGGCGCGCTCGCTCAAGCCGGCGCGCCGGAGGACTGGAATATGCTATTCCTGTCCTCGCCGGAATTCATGCATCGGTAGCGTAAAGGGAGTCATGCCATGAATCGCCGCGAACTTCTGAAGAGTGCAGCCGCAGCGCTTCCGCTGACGACGGTTGCGGGGCGGCTCTACGCCACTCCCGCCACCGACGCGCCGCGGCTGCTCGTGGTTTTTCTGCGCGGCGCCTATGACGCGGCGAATATCGTGATTCCAGCCTCCAGCGATTTCTACTATTCCGCGCGGCCCACGCTCGCCATTCCAAAGGCCGCATCGCTTTCGCTGGATTCCGACTGGGCGCTCCATCCCGCACTTAAGGAGTCGATCTATCCGCTGTGGCAGCAAAAACAGATCGCATTCGTGCCCTTCGCAGGCACCGACGATACAAGCCGCAGCCATTTCGAGACCCAGGACACGATCGAGCTCGGCCAGCCCATCGTTGGCTCGCGCGATTACAGGTCGGGATTCATGAACCGCATCGCGCTGTCGCTTTCCGGCGGCCGTCCGATCTCGTTCACGAACCAGCTTCCGCTCGCGTTTCGCGGCGGTGCGTCGGTTCCAAATATCGCCCTCAATTACACCGGCAAGCCGGGCGTCGCGGGCAAGGACGCGGACTTGATTCAGGCGATGTATCGCGGCCAGGACTTGGCGCCCGCGGTCAGCGAAGGCTTCAAGGTGCAGGACGAGGTGTATCAGACGCTTTCCGCCGAGATGCAGGCCGCCAGCCGGAGCGCGGTGAGCCCCAAGGGCTTCGAGCTTGCCGCTGAGCGCATCGGCGTTCTGATGCGCGACAAATTCAATCTGGGATTTGTCGACGTCGGCGGATGGGACACCCATGTCAACGAAGGCGGCGTCACGGGCTATCTCGCAAACCGCATCGGCGAATTGGGTCGCGGTCTCGCCACCGTGGCCGGCGAACTTGGGCCGCAGTGGAACAACACGATCGTTATCGTCGTCAGTGAGTTCGGCCGCACGTTTCGGGAGAACGGCAATCATGGCACCGATCATGGCCATGGCAGCGTCTATTGGGTGCTGGGCGGCGATGTCAGCGGAGGTCGCATCGCGGGGAAACAGACGGCGGTGAGCCAACCCAATCTCTTCCAGGATCGCGACTATCCGGTGCTGAACGATTATCGCTCGCTGATCGGCGGCGTTTTGCAGAAGGCCTATGGGCTCCGCGGAGCGCAACTCGCGCAGATATTTCCTGAAACAAAGCCGGCGGATTTGTCTCTGATCTAACCTGCGATGAACGCGAGTCAGGCCTACTCCGGCGGCGCGTAAAGAGGGCCGGTGCCTTCGCCGGGTGCGCCCGACCAAGTGCTTGCGGATGCCATGGGTCCGCGCGTGAGGCGCGTAAAACGGGCAACCAACCATGGCGATTCGCCTGCGTCGTCAAGCGCGATCAGACAGCGTATCTCGCAATAGAGTGGCGCGCCGTCACGCGCCGTGAGCAGCGGCGTCGGCGAATATCGCGGCTGGACGACCCAGTCCTCCGGCGTCTCGAGGCGATCCAGGGCCAGCGCATCCAGGTTGAGCTTGACGCTCCTGCCCGAGTGGCCATGGCGGGCCTTGGCGACGAGGGCCTCGGGAGGAAGCCCCAACTCACGCCAGCGATCACCGCGCGCGCATCGCTCGGCCTGCGGCAGGGGCAGGTCGGGCAGCACGTCTTTGTCGATGCGGTAATACCAGGCCGGATGACTGTTCCAGCTCGGCGACACCGACGACAAAAGCCGGTTCAGCTCG
>JBEKDC010000254.1:0-7371 GCA_050014535.1 Rhizomicrobium sp. | reverse complement strand
GCGCCGAGAGGATTGGTGATGCAGATGACGAACGCGTTTGGCGCATGCGCCTTGAGACCGTCGCCGACCGCCGACATCACTTTGATGTTGATCGCAAGCAGGTCGTCTCGGCTCATGCCGGGCTTGCGCGCCACGCCGGCCGTCACGATCACCACGTCGGCGCCCGCGATGTCGGCATAGGAATTGGTGCCCTTGAATTTCGCGTCATACCCTTCGATGGGTCCGGCCTGCGCGATATCGAGCATTTTGCCTTGCGGCAGGCCCTCTACGATGTCGAACAGGACGATGTCGCCCAGTTCCTTGAGGGCCGCGAGATGGGCCAAAGTGCCGCCGATCTGTCCGCCGCCGATCAGCGCGATTTTCCTGCGAGCCATGAGGGATTTCCTGTGTGGGAGGGCCGCGCAGGTACTAGCGCGGCGGCTTGGCGCTCGCAAGCACGAGCTGTCAGGCCGTGGCGGCCCTGGCGCGGCGGGCCAATAAGCCGAGCGGAATGCAGAGCGCGCACATGGCTGCGGCGAATAGCGCGCCCCTGTGGTCGTGCGCCGCAAACAGAACGAGCAGGACGATATCGATCGCGAGCGCGAGCGCCGGCAGCCAGGGATGGAGGATGGCGCGATAGGGCCGGGCGAGTTCGGGCTCGCGCCATCGGACGACAAAATACGAAATCTCCACGATGACAGCCGCCATGGTCGACAACGTGGCGATGAGGCCGAAGACGAGCGCGAAAGCGCCTGTCGACGCCAGCGCCATCGATACGACGGCCGACAACAGGAACGCGATATAGGGGCTACCGCCTGTGTTCACGGATTCGAACACGCCCGGCAGCAGCCGGTCGCGCGCGAGCGCAAAGAGCACGCGCGGCGCCAGCATGATGTTCGCATTGGCGCAGCCGATGACGATGATCATGCCGCCGATCGCAAACAGGAGCGACGCGCCGCTGCCTGCCACCCGCGCCAGCACGGTCGCGAAGGGGAGCGACGATGCCGCAGTGCCAGCGATTCCCAGCACATGCAACAGCATCGCGTTGACCGCGACATAAAGAAATGTCGTCACCGCAATACCGATGAACACCGCGCGGGGCAGGCTCTGCGACGGCGCGACGCTTTCCTCCGAGAAATAGATCGCGGCGTCCCAGCCGGTGTAAGCGCCTTTGATCAGTTGGTAAGCGCCGACCAGCGCCGCGAAACCGATCGGCGGCATCGCGGTGAGAGTGGCCGCCCCTTTCGACGGCACGAGCCAGGCTGCGGCGAACACAAAGCCGAACAGCAACAGCGCCTTCAGGATGCTGGTGGCGCCTTGCATCGCGCGTCCTTCGCGCAGGCCCGCGATGTTGGTCGCATAGAGAAGCGCCTGCAGGCCCACGGCGACGGCGGCTTCGTGGCCCTGGGTCGCCGGAATCGCCAGCGGCAGGAAATCCGCGAACACGACGCTCGCGGCGGCCGACCCCGCACTGTGGCTCGAGAAGACCGTCCAGCCCACGATCAGCCCGCCCGCGTCGCCGAAGGCGCGATGGGCGAAGACATAAGGCCCGCCTGCGCGCGGCACAGACGTTCCCAGTTCCACGACGATATTGGCGGAAAGAAGCGCGTTGATCGCACCCAGGCACCACAGCGCAATGATCGGCCAGAACGCGTGAACCGTGCCCGCGATCACGCTCGGCGAGCGCAAGATGCCCGAGCCGATCACCTCGCCGAAGCCCACGGCCACGCCGAAACCCACACCCAGCAGGCGCAGCAAATGTCCGTGGGATTTTCGGGGCATGGGGTGAAGCTAATTGGCGCGCCGCACGCCACATTCGCCTGTGCGCGGCCGAAGCGTCAACTTGGCCGCACCGTCCTCACGCCGCGTCGATGAAGCCACCCATCTGGCGGTTCCACAGGCGGGCATAGGCTCCGCCCTTGGCGAGCAATTCGCGGTGAGGGCCTTCTTCGACGATGCGGCCTGCTTCGAGATAGACGATGCGGTCCATGCCCGCGATGGTCGACAGCCGGTGCGCAATGGCAATGACCGTGCGGCCCTGCATGAGAGTCCACAACCCTTCCTGGATCAGATGCTCGGATTCGGAATCGAGCGACGAGGTTGCCTCGTCGAGCACGAGAATCTTTGCATCCTTCACGAGAGCCCGCGCGATCGCCACCCGCTGGCGTTCGCCGCCGGAAAGCTTGATGCCCTGTTCGCCCACGATCGTGCCGTAGCCCGTGGGCCGCGCCTCGATGAAATCATGCGCATGCGCGTCGACGGCGGCGCGGATCACGTCCTCGTCGCGCGCATCGGGACGCGCATAACGGATATTGTCGCGCACCGCGCGGTGGAACACGCCCGGCGTCTGCGGCACTTCGGCGACCGCTTCGTTGAGCGTGTCCCAGGTGACGAGAGCGATATCCTTGCCATCAATGAGAATACGCCCGCCTTGCGGCTCATATTGCCGGCGCAGAAGCTTGACGAGTGTGGATTTTCCGGCACCGGACGGTCCCACAAGGCCCACTTTCTCGCCGGGCTTGATGTCGAGGCTCAGATCCTGGAACACGGGCTGGCCGTCGGGATGGTGGAAGCGCACATGCTCGATGCGGATCGCGCCGTCCTTGACCGTGAGCGGCAACGCATCCGGCGCATCGACGATTTCGTGCGGCTGGCTCACCAGTTCGAGCGCTTCGGTCCGGGTGCCCAGCTGCTCGAAATAATCGAGCATGCGGAACGACAATTCCTGCACGCTGCGCGCGATCTGGTTGCCCAGCGAATAGATCATCACGAAGGCTCCCACGCTCACCACACCGGCGAGCGTGTCGCTGGCCGACAATGCGACGAGGCCCAGCAGCAGCGCGAGCGTGGCCAGCTGCATAAAAGTCCTGAGCATGATCAGGAACCAGCGCAGCCGGCGCGACGCGTTCATCTCGTCGGCGAGAAAGAACGACAGAAAGCGGCGCTCATAAACCGCCTTGGCGAAGGCGCGCACCAGCTCGGCGTTGGTGATCGCATCGACGAGCCGTCCCGTCGAAGTCGAGACTTCGTCGGAAAACGCCTTCGACAATTTCACGCAACGCTGCGCCAGCGAAATGACGATGGTGAGATAAAGCGCGGTCCACAGTCCCAGGATCACGGCATAAGGCGCATGCGCTTCGTACATCAGCACGCCGCCCACCAGCACCAGGCCCGTCACCCGCACCATGTCGAGGCAGAGGATATTGAGGATCGAGACGGTCGCCTGTCCCGCCTGCTTCACCTTCTGGCCCAGCTTGCCCGCGAAATTCTCCTGAAAATAACGCGGACTGTGACCCAGCATATAAGCGAACAGATATTTCTGCGCGAGCGCGCGCATGCGCGGGCTGGTCTCGATGTCCACCGCCTCGTAACCGCGATAGACCGTGGCCGACACGAGCCAGATCGCGCCGAGCAGCATCAGCCACGGCAGCACGGCCGCGGCGAAGCTCAGATGCTGCTTGTAGGCCGCGAACAGCGAATTGATCAGATGGGACAGCGCCAGCGGCCCGAACGCATCGATCGCGGTGGCAGCGGCCGCGAGCGTCACCAGTACGGCGACGCGCCTCGGGAAATGCTTGCGGACCAGCATCCAGATGAACGGAAACGGACGCGACGGAATGGTCGCAAGTGGTCGCGCCTCGGCAAGCGCTTCGGGCCGAGTCAGAACTTCATCGGGAACGACATGCCGAGTCACGACACACGCGCGCGTTAGGGGGCGCGGAGAATAGCGTCCGCGCGCCGCTTTTGAAGGGGGAAAACCGGAAAAGTCCGCAGTGTGGCGAATTCGCCCCGGCCGACGCTTCCGCTCTTACGCGTCCGCGTTTTCGGCCGCGATCTCGCTGGCGCGATCCTGGCGCTCGCCGATACGGGCCGATTTGCCGCGCCGTCCGCGCAGATAATAAAGCTTCGCGCGGCGCACTTTGCCCTTGCGCACGATCTGTACGGAATCGACCAGCGGACTGTAGACGGGGAACACGCGTTCCACGCCTTCGCCGTAGGAGATCTTGCGAACCGTGAAGCTCTCGTTGATCCCTTCGCCCTGGCGCGCGATGCAGACGCCTTCGAACGCCTGGACGCGTTCGCGGGTCTTGGTCTGCTTGGTCTTTTCGTCGAAGGTCGCGTCGACGACCTTCACATTGACCTTCAGCGTGTCGCCGGGGCGGAATTCCGGACGTCCCTTTTTACCCTTGAGGGCCACCATCTGCTCGGCCTCGAGCTGCTTCAACAGGTTCATGAAAGTCTCCGTCCGCCGGGCCAAAGCCGATAGGGTTCGCAAGGAAGGCGCGCCGTATAGCCTACCCTTTTTGCTTTTCATAGAGGGCCCAGAGATCGGGCCGCCGCGCTTTGGTGAGGGCTTCGGCCTCGGCCCGCCGCCAGCGGGCGATCTCAGCATGGTTGCCGCCTGCCAGCACGGCCGGAATCTCGCGGGATTCGAATGTCTGGGGCCGCGTGTAATGGGCGTATTCGAGGAGCCCTGAGGCAAAGCTTTCCTCGGCCGGGGACGCCGCATCGCCCAGAACCCCCGGGATCAGCCGGACGGTCGCCTCGATCAGGGCCATGGCCGCGATTTCTCCCCCCGCCAGCACGAAATCCCCCAGCGAAACCTCTTCAAGGCCTCGGGCTTCGATCACCCGCTGGTCGATGCCTTCGAAGCGCCCGCAAAGCAGGATCGCGCCGGGACCCTCGGCCAGCGCTTTGACACGTGCCTGGGTGAGAGGTGCGCCGCGCGGCGACAGATAGATGGCGGGCCGGACGCTCGCGCGCACGGCATCGATGGCAGCGGCCGCCACATCGGCCCGCATCACCATCCCCGGCCCGCCGCCGGCCGGTGTGTCGTCGACCGTGCGATGCTTGCCCAACCCGTGATCGCGGATGTCGCGTATCTCGAGTGACCACAAATTCTTCGCCAGCGCCTTGCCCAAGAGAGACGCACCGAGCGGTCCCGGAAACATTTCGGGAAAAAGCGTGAGCACGGTCGCAGCCCAATTCATTCGACGCCGTGCTCTTCTTCCGCGGCTTCGTCTTCCGGCACGGCGATGACGAGGCGCGAGGCTTTGAGATCGACGGCGGGCACCGTTTCGCGGGTGAACGGCAGGAAGATGTCGCCGCCGTCGGCGCGTTCGTCGTCGTCTTGCGTGGGTGGCAGCGTGTTGCGCGCAACGCGTAACTCGGTGCCCTTCAACGCTTCTGCAGCATTGCGATCGTCGATGCCTTTGAATCGCACAACCGCGATATCGGCCTTGGCGTGCCGCGCCGAAACGACGACGAATTCGCGGTCGTCCTTGCCGTGCAGCGGACCGTAGCCGCGCAGATTCTCGATCGCCGACGTGAAGGTCTTCACCTTCACCTCGCCGGAAAGTCCCTGGGCGCCGATGACGACGCCCAGAAGGATGTCGCCGGCCATCGGACGGCTCAGGTCTGCGGCGTGGCTGCAGCGGTCGCGGCCGCGGCGGCGCGTTCCTGCGCTTTCTTCTTCGGCTTCGCTTTTTCGGGGTTGCTGCGCTTCAGCGGCGGCAGCACGCCCTGTTCCGCGAGCAGGCGATGCACGCGGTCGCTGGCGGTCGCGCCTTTGGCAAGCCATGCCTTGGCGGATTCCAGGTCGAGCTTCACGCGGTCGGCATGATCGCGAGGAAGCAGCGGATTGTAGAAGCCGATCTTCTCGATGAAGCGGCCGTCGCGCGGCGCATGCGAATCCGCGATGACGACGTTGTAATGCGGGCGCTTCTTGGTGCCGCCGCGCGAAAGCCTGATCTTGAGTGACATGTAGTAAACGTCCTTTCTTAAAAAATTCGAATTGGCGCCCAAAGCGAATGGCGAGTGGCGAATAGCGAACAGGGATATTGTGCGGACGATCCCCATTCGCTATTCGCCATTCGCTACTCGCCCATTACCTTTTCCCTCCCGGAAACATTCCCGGCGGCAATTGCGGCATGCCGCCTCCCATTCCGAAAGGCATCTTGCCGCCCATTTTTCCCATGCGCTTCATCATGTCCGACATCTGGCGGTGCATCTTGAGAAGCTTGTTCACGTCCTGCACTTCCACGCCGGCGCCGCCTGCGATGCGCTTGCGCCGCGAACCGTTGATGATGTCGGGCTTGACGCGCTCGGTTTTCGTCATCGACAGGATGATCGCTTCCTGGCGCTTGAGGAGGGAATCGTCGAGGCCCGCCGTCGCCAGCTGATCCTTGATCTTGCCCACGCCGGGCAGCATCGCGAGCACGCCTTTCATGCCGCCCAATTTGCTCATCTGGCGCAATTGCTCGGCGAGATCGTTCATGTCGAACTCGCCCTTCTTCATCTTGCGGGCGATCTTCTCGGCTTGTTCCTTGTCGAGCGTTTCGGCCGCGCGCTCGACGAGGCTGACCACATCGCCCATGTCGAGAATGCGGGCGGCCACGCGCGCGGGATGGAACGCTTCGAGCGCATCGAGCTTTTCGCCCATGCCGAGGAATTTGATCGGCGCGCCTGTCACCGCGCGCATCGAAAGGGCAGCGCCGCCGCGCGCGTCGCCGTCGGCGCGGGTGAGAATGATTCCGGAGATCCTCACGCGTTCGTTGAACGACTTCGCGATGTTGACCGCGTCCTGGCCGGTGAGGCTGTCGGCGACGAGCAAGGTCTCGTGCGGCTTCACCGCATCGCGCACCTGCGCCACTTCGCTCATGAGAGCTTCGTCGACATGCTGGCGGCCGGCGGTGTCGAGGATGACGACGTCGTAGCCGCCGACTTTCGCCGCGGCGAGCGCGCGCCTGGCGATGTCGAGCGGCATCTGGTTGGAGAGAATAGGCAAGGTCGGCACGCCCGCCTGCTCGCCCAGAATCTTCAACTGCTCCATCGCGGCCGGACGGCTCACGTCGAGCGAAGCCATCAGCACGCGTTTCTTGTCGCGGTTCTGCAGCATCATCGCGAGCTTGGCGGACGTCGTCGTCTTGCCCGAGCCCTGCAGGCCCACCATCAAAATTGGTGCAGGCGGGCTGCCGAGTTCGAGGCCGACGCTTTCGCTGCCGAGCGTCTCGACCAGCACGTCATGGACGATCTTGACGACCTGCTGGCCCGGCGTGACGGAGCGGATGACGTTCTCGCCGATCGCACGCGGGCGGACCTTGTCGGTGAACTCCTTGACGACCGGCAGCGCCACGTCGGCGTCGATCAGGCTGTCGCGCACCTCGCGCAACGCCTCTTCGACATCGGCCTCCGAAAGCGCACCGCGCCCCCTGAGCTTGTCGAACACCCCGCCAAGGCGGGTTTGCAATGTGTCGAACATCGAGCGCCTTCTTCATTATTTTCCCCTCTCCCCCGTTGGGGAGAGGGGAACAGGCAAAGCACAAACGCCCCAGGGGGCGCACCTGCGCTGCCTGGGGGCGATCCTGGGCCGAGCCCAGGACCGGAAGCTTC
>JBEKDC010000253.1:0-5349 GCA_050014535.1 Rhizomicrobium sp. | reverse complement strand
GACGAACACCGATCCACGCGCGGAATCGCTCGCGATTCGCGGCGTCGACTGGTTCATCCGCACCAAGGCGTCGATCTCGGATTGCAATCCTTGAGCGTAAGACGCGGCGCGCTCATTGAAGATCACCAGGTCGACGGCCAGCTGCTTGAGGCGCCAATATTCATGAGCCCGCAGCAATTGGCGCACAAGTTCCAGATGTTCGTGGTCGTCGATCCGAACCAGCACGATGGGAAGATCGCCGGAAATACCGTTGGCCCACAGAGCGGAGAGCTTTCGCGCACCGCGCTTGATGACTTCCGAAGGCGGCCGCAGCGTGGAATCGGAATAGAGCACGTGATTGGCGAGGCGCTGGAACAGATGCGCTTCGTCCATTCCGATATCGAGATGGTGAAGCTGCATCTGCGCCTGGGTCCAAGCAAGCGTGGTCGCGCGCTCGAATGAGGTGGCTTCGTGGTGCTTGTCGGCGAGGTCGAGGATTTCGTCGCGCGTGGCTGCCGCCATCGTCCAGAATGCTATGCGCGCTGTGGCGCCGCGCGGAATTCGAACGCGTCGACGCAGACTGAAGATCGGGTCGAGCACGGCTCCGGCATTGTTGGACAATGGCCAGCCGTCGGTAATGGCAGCAGCCGTACGGATGGTCTGGCCGCGACCCAGGAAACGCGCGCGGTCGGTCTCGAACTGAACGTCGCCTGACGATTCGCCTTCCACAACGGCCAGGTGTGCGACCCAGACTTGCGGATCGGCCGACGATTTCTGCCGGCGCGTCGCGAGTATCGCGCCAAGGTTCGGCTCATACTCCGTTTCCACGAACAGTTTCGCAAAGGCAGGATGCGCGACATCGTCCGCCTGACGCGCGAGTGCAATTTCGGCGTAGGACGTGATTTCGATTTCGCGCGTGCGGTTTCCATGATTGGCGATGGAGACACGCCGCACCTC
Organism: Rhizomicrobium sp.; assembly: GCA_050014535.1. Classification (GTDB taxonomy): domain Bacteria; phylum Pseudomonadota; class Alphaproteobacteria; order Micropepsales; family Micropepsaceae; genus Rhizomicrobium. The sequence continues at coordinate 4,413 of JBEKDC010000253.1, read as the reverse complement.
TCCATCATCCTCCGGCGACACTGCGACTTCCAACGTGGTCACGAGGCTGCCGTCGTTGCGGATAATCTCGGCGCGATCTTCGGAGAATGTTACTTCATAGCTGTCCGGCTCGGCCGCGCTGGGTTGATAGCCGGCAGACCAGATCTCACCGCTGCGCACGTCGCGGAGAAAGAAATAGGCGCCCCAGCCGTCGCAGGTGACGTCTTCGCGCCAGCGCGTGATGGCAATATCGTGCCAGCGGCTGTAGCCTGATCCTGCAGCCGTTACCATGGCGGCGTATCGTCCGTTCGACAGCAAATGGGTTCGGGGAACGCGGGAATGCGCCGAAGTATAGCGGCGCCGGCTCTCCGGAATGAAACTCGCGATCTCGGCCGCGGCGCCGGTTTGCTCCGGCGGAGGTCGCGCCACTGCGACGTCGCGCGGCATGCGTTCCTGCAACAGCAGTTCCGCCGCCTGGATCATCGGTTCGGAATGGAAGCGCGCGCGCATTTTTCCGTCCTGAAGCGCGTTTGCTATGCCGACGATCGTCATCGCCTGATGATGGGCCATGTAAGCGCGGATGATCGCGAATTTCGTACCCTCGGGCAGGCGCGCGCGCGTGAAATCCAGCGCCTCATACCAGCCAAACACGCCGCGTGCGCCGATCGCGGCCAAGTGCTTGTAGTTGCGGGCGACAGATACGGGATCGATCATCGCGGCGAGCCCGCTCGCATAAGGCGCAATGACAACACTCTCGCTGAGCCCGCGTTTGTAACCGAGGTCAGGGACTCCGAAACTCGAATACTGATATGTTTGCTCGATGTCGCGCGCATTGAATTCCGATTCCGACATTCCCCATGGCACACCGAGCTCCGCGCCATAATTCTCCTGCCGCCGGACCGCCAGCCGATTGGTCTGTTCCAGCAGGCTTCCGGCCGGCGCGCGCATCACGAGCGACGGCATCAGGTATTCGAACATCGAACCCGACCACGAGATCAGCCCGGAACCGCCTTCGATCGGCGTCAGGGTGCGGCCCAAACGAAACCAATGCTTGGCAGGCACATCGCCTTTGGCGATCGCAAAGAAACTTGCGAGACGCGCTTCCGAAGCCAGCAGGTCGTAATAATTCGAATCGAGACCGCCGTCGGCGCCGCGATAACCTATCGACAGGAGTTGGCGATCTGGGTCGTACAAGAAGCCGAATTCCATCGACATCGCCATCGACTTGGCGACGTCGGCAAGAGTCGAGAGACGTTGGGTGAGCAGCCGCGCCGTGCTCACGGATCTCTCCAACGCGTCGATCAATGCATTCAGGACTCTATTGCATTCGCCTTTTCCGCGGCGACCAACCAGCATTTGCAGAACCGTGTCGCAATGCTCGGAAAATGTGCCGAGTGTGGGCATCGCACCGAGCAGGTTTGCGGCTTCGTCATCGACCAACGCACCTGCCAGGCTGGCGCTTGCCCATGGCGTCAACAATTCGAAATCCCGCTTGTTGGATTCGATGGACGCGCGTAGCGCCGAAGTCCAACTCAAGATTTCGGGATTACTTTCGTCGCCGCGGTCCGCACAAAATTTTTGTGCGCATTTGTCCAGCGTATCGACCTTTCGGGCGATATCCTCCATCTGTTGTGCGATTGCGGATAGGCGCAAGGGCGGCAACCGAAGCGCAGCGTCTACGGCATCGACAGCGTGGCCCAGCTCGACAAGCACGTTGCTGCGCGCGCGGCGATTCTCGACAGCGAGGCCGGCAGACTCGCGTATCAGCGCGAGATGGTCATCGAGACCAGAGAGCCAATTCGAATTTCCGATCGGGCCTGCAATCAGTTCTTCGCAGGCATGGGAGAGTGCGATCAGATTGCCCGCAAGATTGCCGCTATCGACCGAAGAAACATATTTGGGTTCCAACGCGCGCAAATCGCCCGTATCGTACCAATTGTAAAAATGGCCGCGAAATCGCTCCAACTTCTCCAGTGTCGCAAATGTGGCCTCCAGTTTTTCAATGGCCTCGGTCGTGCCCAACCAACCGAAATCCCGTGCGGCGACAACCGACAATAGATATAGCCCGATGTTTGTCGGCGACGTGCGGTGCGCAATGACCGGCTTAGGATCCTCCTGAAAATTATCCGGCGGCAGCATGTTGTCTTCGGCGGCAACGAATCTTTCGAAATATCGCCATGTACGTCGCGCAACCAGCCGCAGTTCCTTGGACGTGCCCGTCGAGACCGCAAGATGCCCTTCCGTCGACGGCGGCAAACTCGCCCAATGAGCGATGAGGGGTGACAGTATCCAGAGCACCGCGAACGGCGCTGCGATTCTCCAGATGCGTTCGTCGGCAAAATATATGGCAATTGCCACGAACGCCGCGAATATGGCGCTCGCCGCGATTTGAGCAACAAGACTGCGCGGATCGAATTGGGCGTCATCGTTGGTTTGCGCAGCGGTTACCCATTCGAGCAGGCGCCGCCGATGAACGAATACGCGGAAAAGCGTGCGCACGACCGCGTCGAGCATCATCCATGCTTGATGCGCAAGAAATGTGATCAGGAATGCACTCTGAACGAGCCCCAGCGTAAAATCGGATCCGACCGCTCGAATATGATTGCGCAGAGAAACTCCGATCCGGCGCGGAATGAGTCCGGTGAGGCCCGGCAAGAGCGGAGGCAATGCGATAGTCAGAAGAATATAAGTCGTCCAGATGTCGGCGACAGGCATCGGCAACAGCCACGCGACCAGCATGGCAAGCAAAGCCGACGGCGCGGAGAGCGATCGGCGCAGATTGTCGAGCAGCTTCCAGCGCCCCATGAGCGGGATCGAGGTTCTTCGCGATCCGTCGCGTAATTTGCTGCCGAATCCGAAAATCCAGGGAAGCAATTGCCAATCGCCGCGCACCCAGCGGTGCTGGCGTGCCGAGGCAACGCTATAGCGGGACGGAAATTCCTCGACGACTTCGATATCGGACGCGAGGCCGGCACGGTTCAAAATTCCTTCCAGCAGATCGTGACTTAGAACCGTGCTCTCGGGAATTTGCCCGTCGAGCGCCGCTTCGAAGACATCGACCTCGTAGATTCCCTTGCCGCAATAGGAACCCTCTTCGAAAAGGTCCTGATAAACATCGGATACGGCCAACGCGTAAGGGTCCAACCCGTTGGGACCGGAAAAGACACGCTGGAACAGCGACCCTTCGCTGCCGATGGGAAGCGACGGCGTCACGCGCGGCTGAAGAATGCCATGTCCATGGACCACCAGACCGCGGCTGCGATCGAAGTGCGGCCGATTGAGCGGATGCGCAATTTTTCCCACCATGCGTCTCGCCGCTCCAATCGGCAGACGCGTGTCGGCATCGAGCGTGATGACGTAGCGGACACCGCCCGGCAGAGACGGCGCGTGCCCGTCGACAGCCATGAACGTCGTATCGGTGGCGCCGCGCAGCAGGCGATTGAGTTCGTGCAGCTTGCCGCGTTTGCGTTCCCAACCGATCCACTTGCCTTCGCCTTCGTTCCAGACGCGGTGGCGGTGAAGCAGAAAGAAGCGCGCGCCGGAGGGTGCGGGCCCGTAGCGTTCATTCAGGCGCCTGATACCGGCGGCGGCCTCGTCGAGAAGCACGCTGTCGCACGGGACTTGTTCCACATCGGCATCGAGCCAATCGGACAAAAGAGCGAATATGAAATTGCTGTCCGGGTTCGACAGATGATGGACTTCCAGCCGCTCGATCTGTTCCTGGATGGCGGAAACGCTCGTGAGAAGCGTGGGCACGACGAGGATCGTCTGCAGATCCGGCGGCACGCCTTGGCGTAGTTCCAATCCCGGCAACAGCGTCGCGCCGACCTGTTGGGTGATGATCCGGTTGACGAGGGCAATGGCGACATCCGACGCCGGAATCAGTCCCACAAGCGCCAGCAGCAATAGAATCGACCCGCCGGTTCCGGTGGAAGCCGCTGCGGCCAAAGCGAGCGCGAGCACGGCCGCCGTCGCGATGGCGACCATTGCGACATAACTCATTACCCCGATGCGAGAATTGATCCGAAACAGGCGCGTTCGAAGCGGGACCTTGCTGCCGATTTCCGTTTCAAACGCACGCCGGCCGTGGGCGATCAGATAATAGCCGGGATCCTGTTCGGCGCCCGAACACGCGCCTTTGCCGGCCCCTGGAGTGCCCGCTCGTTTGGCCGCAGCGACAACGCGCCTGGCAACCTCGGTTTCATCCAGTTCGGATCCTTGGGCCAGGTCTTCGATCGCTCGGCGGTAGAGATCGCGCGCCGGGAAATCCATTGCCGCGAAATCGCTGCCGCTCCGAAGTATCGCGTCGACAGGGCTGACGGTTTCGAAGAATTCCGCCCAATTCACCATCGACACGAGACGCATGCTCGTGATCACGTTGCGGACTGTCACGTTCATCGCGCTTTGGCGCTGAACTTCGTCGCGCACGATCTC
>JBEKDC010000252.1:0-5375 GCA_050014535.1 Rhizomicrobium sp. | reverse complement strand
GTGACGGAAGAAACCACCACCGGCGTGCATCGTCTCTACCAGATGGAAAAGGACGGCAAGCTGCTGTTCCCCGCCATCAATGTGAACGACAGCGTCACCAAATCGAAATTCGACAATCTCTATGGCTGCCGCGAGAGTCTCGTCGACGGCATCCGCCGCGGCACCGATGTGATGATGGCCGGCAAGGTCGCCATGGTGGCGGGCTTCGGCGACGTGGGCAAAGGTTCGGCCGCGAGCCTGCGCCAGGCCGGTTGCCGCGTGATGGTGTCCGAAGTCGATCCCATCTGCGCACTTCAGGCCGCGATGGAAGGCTATGAAGTGGTCACGATGGACGATGCCGCGCCCCGCGCCGACATCTTCGTCACCGCCACCGGCAATCTCGACGTCATCACCATCGACCACATGCGCGCGATGAAAGACCGCGCCATCGTCTGCAATATTGGTCACTTCGATTCCGAAATTCAGGTCGCGGCGCTGCGCAACTTCAAATGGCACAATGTGAAGCCGCAGGTCGACGAGATCGAATTCCCCAGCGGAAGGCGAATCATTCTCCTGTCCGAAGGCCGCCTGGTGAATCTCGGCAATGCGATGGGACATCCCTCCTTTGTGATGAGCGCCTCCTTCACCAACCAGACCCTGGCGCAGATGGAACTGTTCGGAAATCCCGGCAAATACGAGAAGAAGGTCTACACCCTTCCCAAGCTGCTCGACGAAAAAGTCGCGCGCCTGCATCTCGAAAAAGTCGGCGCGAAACTGACCAAGCTCTCCGACAAGCAGTCCGAATACATCGGCATCGCGCAGGCAGGCCCGTTCAAGCCGGAACAGTATCGGTATTAAGTCGAGCGAACGAGGCTTTCAGTTCGGCGTGGGAGACGGCGACGGTGGAGATGCCGGAGTCGTCGTGGTGACAGGAGGTGTCGTAGCGGTCGACGTTGCGGGCACCGCAGTGGTTGTCGGGATAGATTGTGGCTGAACCGGAACGAGGCCGCCCGGCGCTACGGGTCGAGCGCCGGTCCGCAACCCCGAAATGTATTGCAACTCGCTTTGAGCGCGCGCATTACCCGGCTCGTACTTCAGCGAGTCGTTGTAGGCTTGTTCAGCTTCGTCGAGTCGATTCAATTCGGTCAAAGCGTAACCGCGACCTCGCAACAGATGTGCGCGCATTGCGTCGTCAAGTCCATCGATCTTCAGTGCCGAATCATATGCCGCGAGCGCATCCGGCCATCGCTTGAGCCCCGCCAGCGCTGCTCCTTTCTCTGAAACCAGTATCGGTTGGCTCGCACCTATTCCCGTGCCCAGCCCCTGCACACCCGCAAGCGCTAAACCTTCATCCAGTACACGCACAGCATCATCGAATTTGCCGATTTCATTGTAGTAACTGCCAAGATAGAAACTGATGTTCGGATAGGGGTCTTGAACGGCCACGACGTGCTGCCCATTTCCAGTCTTGTCGGTGGCCGCAAGCAGCAGCGTCATGAGCGTATCGGCGGGACCATCCGTCAGAACATATCTCGTGCCGCTTGAAGACGCCGCGGAATCAATGGTCTGTTTCGCGTTTGCCAGCGGCTGCTCAAGGTCCGGCACATGCGGTGCGACGGCAAGGATGCCGCCGGATTGAATGTCGGCCCAGGCTGTCTTCATCAGTGCCTGATCTTTTTGCCAAGGCTGCGGATCGGCAGCAGGCGCTGGCGTTGCGGTCGCATCCTGCGCGCACGCGGAATAGGCGGTCAGACAACCTCCGGCTAGACAGAGACCGATTGTTGCCGCGAAAGCGATGCGAGACGACATCCGAAGCCCCCAAGCAAGCGAAGTGTCAAGTCAATCAATAACAACTTGCGCGATGCTGCTCAAGTCGCGCGCGTTCCATCCTGAGTCCGGAACGATATCGATTGAGGCGACGCTTTCGATCAGGAAATCACCACGAACTTCACCGATCCGATATGCACTTGATCGGCGCGCTGCGGCGCGGAGGCGCCGGCCTTGCTCACCAGCAGATCGTAGGGCTCGATCCGCAAGGTGAAGGGGCCTTCGGAATGCGCGACGATGCGCGTGACGTCGAACCTCTGCGCTACCTTCATAGTCGGCATCTGCATATGCGTCGCGCCGAACAGATTGAGCAGTCCCACGGGTTCGCTCGAACCGTTTGCCGACGAGCCGATCAGATAAACCGCAAATCCCGACGACGGCACGCGATCGAAGCTGATATCGGACAGTTCGAGCAATACGCGCTCATTGGCCGCGATCGACGGCGCGCGCAATGGCGGTGGCGCTGCGGCGGCCGCGGGCGCAGGTGCCCGAATGCCCTGCTGCGATGGTGGCGCTACGCCGACGCTCTCAGTCGGCGTAGCAGCAAGTCCCAGCACGTGCGCGCCGGGAGAAGCCGGCGACACATCGAATGGAACGTTATCCGCTAGGAGCGTACGCGACCGCTTCGGCGCCGCCGATTTGACCATGGCCGGCGCGACGACCGTCTCCGTGGGGGCCCGATTGGACTCTTCGCCTGTCGGCGGCGGAGGAGGAGGTGGCGGTGGTGTGGGAGACGGCAACGCCAGCGCCGCGCCGAACAATCCATCGGTGTCGTAACGAACGGGAAGACTCGCGCGCTCGATATAGAAGCGTCGGCTGTTCGTTTTTTCCTTTCCGTCAACGTCGAGAAAGATCCACGCATCTTCATCGAGCCATGAGTCCGGCGGTAACGCACCCCAGCCTTTGCCGCGCTTCCGCGACCACTCCGCCCACATGCGATCGATATTCGCGTGATGCACCCAGAAGACCGGATCGAACGCCGCCGTGCGGACATCCGCCATCGCGCCATTGGCCGTGCCGACCACGCCGCCGACCGCGAGGTGGATGTCGTTGTGCGGGCGCTGCTCGATAAGGCCCACCTGCGTCTCGTCGGAATCGAGAATGTCGCCGGCAAAGCCCGTCACTCCGATATCGGAGAAGAAGATATCGCTGTCGACGGTCGTCGCGGCGCGTCCGACCGCGTCGCTGATGCCGAGCGTTCCAATCACGAAAGCGAGATCGCGATTGGAATGATAAAGCGGGTTGGGAATCCGCTTCGCGCGATCGACATATTCATCCGCGAATATTTCGGGGAAGCTTCTGTTCTCGGGCTTCGTATAATCCCAATAGGGCAGCGCGAGATCGGGATCGCCCGCCGCATCGCGCAGGATGCGCTCGAAATAATAGAGATAGGCGCGATGCCAGACGACGAAATTGGCCGAGCTTTGTCCGAAATGCGTGCACTTGTTCCAGTAGCGCGCGCGATCCACTTGTGCCACTGCCGGATCGTGCGCCAGCGCATCGGCATAGAGCGCGTCGTCATAGGCATGGATGGCGGCCTGGAAGAACCAGCTGCGGTGATCGGATGCCGGCCGCGCCTTCATCGTGGCGACGCCCCTGCGCAGCGAATCGATCCGTGCGGGGTCCTTGACGAAATCCGTAAGCGACATGCGCGACGGCTCGGTGGTCTGCCCGAACGCAGGCACCGCCGCCAGCGCCGCGACCGTTCCAAGAGCCCCTGCCCGGCTCACAACCTCCCGCCGTGTCAATTTCATGCACAGCCCTCCCTCGCCCGATCGTGACACATTTGTTCCGTACACCGATTGGTTAACGGTTTGATAAGACTCGTTAATTGGCAACGGACCGATTCCGGCCGCTGCATTTTGCCCCCAACACAAGATTTAGATTTTTACACTTTCTTAACCACATTAGCTATGCGGACTCACCTCTCCTGCCTATCATGTTGATTCCAAAGTGATTCGTCCGAATTGGACGAAACGGGGACGGCAAAAATGCGTCCCAAAACGGGACAGGGAAGGCCGTGAGGTCGGGGGAGAGCGGTTGAGCGCGCGACGCGCATACAGGACCTGCGGGCTCGTGCTCGCCGGTGCGCTCACGCCGATGCCTGCCCTCGCAGCGGTCGGACCCGATGCCCAACTGGCCATCGTGGCGTCGGCGATCGCCGTGGGAGCCGTCGGACTTGCCGTCGCTGCCGGCCTCTGGGCGCTGGCCGAGCAGTTCGAAGCCCATCGCCTGCGCCGGACTCTGCGGACGGCAGATGCCCGCGCGCGCGCCGCCGCAGGCGCCCGCGACGCTCTGATTTCCGCCGGCCGCGAAGCGATGATCGTGTGGGGTCGCGACGGCTCACCCGCGCGATCCTATGGCGCCGCCGAAGCGTTGCTCGATTCCTGCCTCGAAGGTCCCGATGCGACGGCGCTGGCGCAGGCCCTCGATATTCTCAGCGAACGCGGCGGCGCATTCGCGATGACCGCGCATAGCCGCGATGGCCGCGCGATCGCGTTGCGCGGACGCGCGGTCGGTGCGCTTGCTGCCGTGTGGCTGGAGCCGGTTGCGGCAGACACGACGCAATCTCTTGCGCCGGATTTCCGCGCCATGCTCGAAGCGCTGCCGATTCCCGTGTGGCTCCGCGACAAGACGCTGACGCTGCTGTGGGGCAATCGCGCTTTTCTGGCCGGCGCAGGTGCTGCCGATATCGAGACCGCGGCGGCACAGCAACTCACGCTCGAAAAATCCGAACGCGATCTGGCGGCAGCCGCGCGCGCCGAAGGGCAACCGCTGGAAGCCAAACGCTTCGCCGTGGTGTCGGGACAGCGCCGCGCACTGGCCTTCACGCATGCGCCGCTGGACGACGGACGGATCGTCGGCACGGCCATCGATGTCACCGAAGTCTCGAACGCCGAAGCACGCCTGCAGCAGCATATCGATGCCCATGCCGACACGCTCGACAAACTGGCCACTGCCGTCGCCATCTTCGATCGCGAGCAGAGACTGAGCTTCTACAATCGCGCCTTCGCGGAGCTTTGGGGGCTGGCCGAGAAATGGCTCGACACGCGGCCCACCGACGGCGAAGTGCTCGACCGGTTGCGCGAGGCGCGCAAGCTTCCCGAGCAACGCGATTATCAATTGTGGAAGCGCCAGCGGCTCGCGCTCTATGGTCAGTCCGAAGAGTACCTGCCGGAAGATCTGTGGCATCTGCCCGGCGGCAAGACCTTGCGCATTGTGGCGCAGCCGCATCCGTTCGGCGGGCTCACCTTCCTCTATGAAGACGTCACCGAGAAGCTGGCGCTCGAAAGCTCCTACAACACACTGATCAAGGTGCAGTCCGCCACGCTCGATACGTTGCAGGAAGCCGTGGCCGTGTTCGGCCCAGATGCGCGGCTCAAGCTGCACAACGCGGCCTTCGCGCGCATCTGGGAACTCGAGCCTTCCGATCTCGTCGACGAACCGCATGTGCAGAAAATTGCCGAAGCGTCGATCGCCCGCTTCGGTCAGCGCCCAATGTGGGACAAGCTGGTGGCGAGCATCGCGTCGGGTGCGGAGCGCAGGCGCGACTGGGGCGAGATCGAACG
>JBEKDC010000251.1:0-5380 GCA_050014535.1 Rhizomicrobium sp. | reverse complement strand
GCTCGCGGCAGAGGAGCAAGCATGTCCCGCAGTCGCAAGGGGAAAATCTTCGAGATCGGTGAATGATGGCTCGACCGCGTGGCGGGAAGCTCGCAATGGTACGGCTTCCGATATGACGCTGAATCAGGAAGAGTGCGCCGCGAGAGCCTTGGCGTCACGGATTTCGAAGATGCCAAACTCGCACTCAGCAGCAGGGCACTGATTGCCGCGCCGAAGAAGTCGGACAGCTATCTCTCCGCAATTCTCGAATCGTATTTCGAGGAAGTGTCCGACAAAAAGCCGAGCGGCGTGCAAGCGCGATTCGCCGGAGCCCTTTTGCTGAAATTCTGGGGCTCCACTTCTCGCGCGTCCGACGTCACCGAGCGTAAGCAACTGGCGTTTGCCGAATGGTGTCGCAACCGTGGCAAGGGCAAGAAGCCGCTTTCGGTATCGTATATCGCGCGCAATCTGTCGGTGCTGTCGGCAGCGATGCACCACGCGCTTGGTGACCATGCGCCACGCATCTGGGTCTGGCCGTCGACTGTCGCCGCGAAGCTGGATATCGCCGAGCCCGAGCCGCGCGATTGGATTCCCACCGACGTGCAGTTAGCCGCGTTTCTCGATAGCCTTGTCGGCCATAGAGCCGAACATGTGTTTCGCTATACGATTCTCGCGCTCAACACACTCGCGCGTCCGGCTGCCCTTCTGGAACTCACGCAACGCCAGGTCGACCGCGACCTGGGGCTCATCACGTTGAACCCTGCTACCCGTCGGCAGACGAAGAAGCGGCGGCCTATCGTGCGCGTCTCTACCACTCTGGAGCCTTGGCTGGAGGCGTGGGCGACAGCCGATAACGATCTCTACGTTTCTCACAACGGCAAACAGATCGCGAGCATCCGCGCCACTTTCAAGCGGAAGGGCCGCGAGTTGGGGATGCCGGAATTTTCGCCCTATACGCTTCGCCACAAGATGGCGACGGAACTGCGGGCGCGGGGCGTGAGCCGCGAGGAGTTGGCCTATCAGATGGGGCACAAGCTGCCCGACCTTCGCACGACCGACCGCTATACGAAGTTCGACAAGCGGTATCTCGCCAACGCGCAGACGGCGATCGCGGAGTACATTTGTGAGCTCGATTTGCTGGCAAAACGCGACCTGTTGGGGCCGCATACTCTCAAAATACTCCCAAGTGCCTTCGATGAGGCCGTAAAATTACCGGCAAAAAATTGGGATAATCCGTTGAATATCAGCATGTTGGGAATGGTGGGCGCGACAGGGATCGAACCTGTGACCCCTACGATGTCAACGTAGTGCTCTCCCGCTGAGCTACGCGCCCGCCTTCGTAAGGGGGGAGAGCTATAGCGGCGGCCCCGCCGCGCGGCAAGACGGGAAAATCGGGGCCGGCCGAAAGCGCCGACGTGGCCCTCAGGCCGCGATCATCCGCTCCACTTCCTGCACGATCTCGCGCAGGTGGAAGGGTTTGGACAGGACCTTGGCCTGCTTGGGAGCATTGGAGGAGGGATGCAGCGCTACGGCGGCAAAGCCCGTGATGAACATGATCTTGAGGGCCTGGTCCATCTCGGCGGCCCGTTTGGCGAGCTCGATACCGTCCATTCCGGGCATCACGATGTCGGTCAGCAGGAGGTCGAAGCGGAAACCCTTGAGGCATTCGAAGGCTTCCGTGCCGTCGCCGAAATCGGTGACGTCGTGGCCGGCCTTCACCAGCGCCGCGGCCAGAAACCGGCGCAGCGATTCGTCGTCTTCCGCCAAAAGGATATGCGCCATGGTCTTCCCCGCCGCGACTTAACCCTATAACGGGCAAACCGTAAATGCGGGTTAACAGGGCCTCTCGCGGCGTCGAGCCGTTCCAAAGCCGATCCCGCGCTTGATCGGCGGGGTTTGTTGGTGGTCCACTGGGTTTGTGAGCGAGTCGGATATTTCCAGGTCCCCGATCGAGCAGCCGCCGGCCAAACCGGCCGTGGGCGATGCCGCGCTGACGCGGCTCCATGCCGAACCGTTCGCCATCCTGGCGCCTGCCCACCACACCGCGCCTTTCGTGTTCGCGTCCCCCCATTCGGGTCGGCTTTATCCGTCGAGCTTTGTGGCCGCGAGTCGGCTCGGTCCCACCAGCCTCAGGCGTTCGGAAGATGCCTTTGTCGACGAGCTGTTCGCGGGTGTCGTGGAGTGCGGCGCGCCGCTGATCGCGGCCCGCTTCCCCCGCGCCTATCTGGACGTGAACCGCGCGCCCGGCGAACTCGATGCCGCCATGTTCGACGCGCCTTTGGCCGCGATCAACGACCCCGCCGGACCGCGCGTGCAGGCAGGGCTTGGCGTCATCCCGCGCATTGTGCGCGACGGGGCCGAGATCTATCGCGGGCGACTGGCTGCGTCCGAGGCCGAGGAACGCCTCAGCCGGCTCTACCGGCCCTATCATGCGGCTTTGGCCCAGATGATCGAGGAGACCCGCGCGCGCTGCGGATTCGCCGTCCTGGTCGATTGCCATTCCATGCCGTCGGCCGCAGCCGCGCCGGATATCGTGCTCGGCGACCGCTATGGGATTTCGGCGGCTGCCCCTTTGATGCGCACGGCCGAGCGCATGTTCGAGCGCCATGGCTTCTCCATCGCGCGCAATTCGCCCTATGCCGGCGGTTACACGACACATCTTTACGGGCGGCCTGCCCGCGGCGTTCATGCGTTGCAGGTGGAAATCAACCGCGGTCTTTACCTCGATGAGGAGCGCGTGGTGCGCAGCACCGGATTCGCCGAGGTGCAGATGCGCATTGCGCGCGTGCTGGCCGACCTGATGGCGATGGACGTCTCGCTGCTGCGTCCGGCCGGCGCTCCGCTTCGACACGCAGCGGAATAAAAAAAGGCCGCCCCCGAGGGAGCGGCCAAGTTCAGGGAGGAAACGCCCAGGAAGGGCAACAGCATCGTGGAGAGGATATCCTCGATGCCGCATTGCAATAATATGGCACCACTTACGCTGCGCCGCAACAGAAAATGCGAGCTGAATCGCAAAAAATCCGCAGAAAAGCTGACTTTTTGTTAGACAGACTGCCTGCGATTTTGCCCTTTTTATGTGCAGTGCAGTGGCCCCGAATTTCCTCGGTCGAGCAGCCGGACCATTCCGACCGCGCAAATTGTTCACGCAAAAGCCTGTGGATTCACGAAACCATAACGCACCTGCAACATGGCCTTCGCGTTCGCAGCGCATGCAGGCCCCGTAGAGGCCCGAACTGATTCGCATCGCGCGGAAGGCGGGCCGTGGCGGGAGTATCGGATGGCCGAATTCGCCTGGGATACTGCAAGACGCGACCGTCTGCCGGATGCACTCAGATATCGCGAATTCGAGCGCCGTCCGCGGGCCCCGAGCGGCGGTCGCGAAGTTCAACGCGCAGCGCGCCATCACCGCGCGATATTCATCTCCGACGTGCATCTGGGCACGCGCGGCTGCAAGGCCGCAGAGCTCGCCGATTTCCTCACCAGGAACAGCTGCGACACGCTGTTCCTCGTGGGCGACATCGTCGACGGCTGGCGGCTCAAGCGGCGCTGGTTCTGGCCCGACGCGCACAACGCCGTCGTCGCGGCTCTGCTGCACAAGATCGACACGGGCACGCGCGTCGTGTTCGTGCCGGGAAATCACGACGAAGTCTTCCGCGAATATTGCGGCCGCTCGATCGCCGGCGTCGAAATCCTGCGCGAAGCGATCCACGAAACCGCCGACGGAAGACGGCTTCTGGTCCTTCACGGCGACCAGTTCGATGCCGTCATCGCCTATGCCAAATGGCTCGCCCATCTGGGCGACTGGGCCTATTCGCTGGCGCTCGAGCTGAACGAAGTCTGCCACCTGGTGCGGCGCAACTTCGGCTTCAACTACTGGTCCCTGTCCGCATTCCTCAAGCAGAAGGTGAAGAATGCCCTCGAATATATCTGCCGTTTCGAGGACGCCGTGGCCCGCGAAGTCCGCGCGCGCGGTTTCGACGGCGTCGTGTGCGGCCATATTCATCACGCTGCGATCAAGCGAATCGGCGGCATCCTCTACCTCAACGACGGCGACTGGGTTGAAAGCTGCACCGCGCTTGTCGAAGATGCGCAGGGGCATCTGGAGATTCTCTGCTGGGCCGATTCTGCCAAAGAGCGCATGCCGGCCTCCGTTGCTGCGGGCGGTGCAGCCTTACCCGTGCCCGCCTGAGGAGTCCGTTTTGACGCGGGAGAGCGCCCAGCCGGCGCAGCTTCCCGTATCGTCCACGCTCAACGCGCTGCAAAAAGTCCTGATCGTCACCGATGCCTGGAAGCCGCAGGTGAACGGTGTCGTGCGCACCCTGGAGATGCTCGGCCGCGATCTCGAAGCCATGGGCCATGAGGTGCGTTATGTGACGCCGGAAGGCCGCTTCACCGTGCCGCTGCCCACCTATTCCGAAATTCGCCTGGCGATTTTTCCCCGCCGCAGCATCGAGCGCATGATCGACGAGTTCCAGCCGAGCGCGGTGCATATCGCAACGGAAGGAACCATCGGTCTTTCGGCGCGCGCGATCTGCCTCCAGCGCAACATTCCGTTCACCACCTCGTTCCACACGCGCTTTCCCGAATATGTGCGGGCGCGTTTCCCGATTATTCCCGAGGGCCTGGTCTATGCGTTCCTGCGCTGGTTTCACGGCCCCGCCACCGCGATGATGGTGGCGACCCCATCCCTGATGCAGGAAATGGAATCGCACGGCTTCAGGAATCTGCGCATCTGGTCGCGCGGCGTCGATGTCGACGCGTTCCGTCCGATCGCGAATGCGCAACTGCCGTTCCCGCGCCCGATATGGCTTTATGTCGGCAGGGTTGCGGTAGAGAAAAACGTCGAGGCATTCCTGGCGCTCGACCTGCCGGGCACGAAAGTCGTGGTGGGTGACGGGCCTGCGCGCGCGACACTGGAACGGCGCTATCCCGCGGCACAATTCGTGGGGCCCATGAGCGGCGAAGACCTCGTGCGATACTATTCCGCCAGCGACGTGTTCGTGTTCCCCAGCCGCACCGACACATTCGGGCTTGTCATTCTCGAAGCTCTGGCCTGCGGCACTCCGGTTGCAGCGTTCCCCGTGCAGGGCCCCCGCGATGTCGTGGGCGACGCGCCGGTTGCCGCGCTTGACGAAGATCTGCGCAAGGCCTGCCTGCGCGCGCTCGAAGTCCCCCGCGAGGCGGCACGCGACTTCGCGCTGAAGCATTCCTGGCGGGCCTGCACGGAACAGTTTCTCGCCAACCTGCCGGAAATCGACCAAAGCGCGATCCGGCCGGGCAGGTGGCGCCGCAAGCACCCAGCCGTGCCGTAGAACCGCAACGCGTGCCCCTCTTCTCTTTCTTCCCCCGTTCACGGGGGAAGTGGCGCGCGCAGCGCGTCGAAGGGGGCCCGTCACGCTTC
>JBEKDC010000250.1:0-5385 GCA_050014535.1 Rhizomicrobium sp. | reverse complement strand
ACGACGACACGGGCGAACGTCCCGGCGCGAAGTTCGCCAGTATGGACCTGATCGGCATTCCCTGGCAGGTCATCGTCGGCCCACGCGGGCTGCAGAACGGGCTGGTCGAAGTGAAATCCCGCCAGACCGGTGCGAAGGAAGAAATGTTGGTTGACGCGGTCGTGAATCGATTTGCCCGTGCATGAATTCGATGCAATTTGACTTATCGTATCCCATAGGATACAAGCTTGATCGAAGTTCGCCAGACTGAAAAATACAAGCGCTGGTTCGACGAGCTTCGTGACGAGCGCGCCCAGGATCGAATTTATGTTCGTATACGCAGACTTGCGCAGGGCAATTTCGGAGACATGAAATCGGTAGGTAAAGGCGTCTCCGAGCTTCGCATCGATTATGGTCCGGGATATCGCGTGTATTTTATTCGTCAGGGGATGACTGTCGTGATTCTATTGGCGGGCGGAGATAAACGCACGCAAGCCCGTGATATCGAGGCGGCTCTGGTGATGGCGGATGAACTTAGGAACCGATGATGAATAAAGTTCGAAAGAAAATCAAAACGCTCCCATGGGATCCCGTCGAATATCTGAAGACCGACGAGAGGATGGCGGGGTATCTGGAAGCGGCACTAGAGGATGGCGATCCCTCACTCGTGGCGGCCGTGTTGGGCGACATAGCGCGCGCCAAAGGCATGACCAAGATTGCGAAGAAGGCGGGACTCGGGCGAGAAAGCCTTTACAAAGCTCTGTCGCGCGACGGCAATCCTGAACTGGTGACCGTTCTTAAAGTCGTGAGAGCATTGGGTCTCAAGCTGAAAGTTGCTGCCTGACATGGCCTCTGCCACCCGCGCCTTTGCGCCGTTCGAATGGATGATTGCGCTGCGCTATCTGCGCGCCAAGCGCCGCGAAGGCTATGTCTCCGTCATTTCCATCATCTCGCTGGTCGGGGTGGCGCTGGGCGTGGCGACGCTGATCATCGTCATGTCGGTGATGAACGGATTCCGCCATGATCTGATGGCGCGCATGCTGGGCGTCAACGGCCACGCCACCGTGCAGAGCTTCGCAGGCCCGCTCTCGAATTACGACGCCTTCGCGGCCAGCGTGCGCGCCGTTCCGGGAGTCTTGCGCGCGGCCCCCACCGTGGACGGGCAAGTTCTGGGAACGTCGAACGGGCAGGCGCAATTCGTCCTCGTGCGCGGCATGCGCGCGCTAGACCTCAAGACGCTCACGACGGTTTCAAATTCGCTGTCCGACGGCGCGCTGGAACATTTTCACGGCGGCGATTCCGTCATCATCGGCGCGCGGCTGGCCGAAAAGCTGCGGCTCGAGCCGGGCATGCAGATCACGCTTGTCGCGCCGCGCGGCAATGTCACGCCGTTCGGCGTCACGCCGCGGGTCAAGAGCTACACCATCGTGGGCACGTTCAACATCGGCATGTCGCTCTACGATCAGACGATCGTCTTCATGCCGCTGGAAGAGGCGCAACTCTATTTCAACCTGAGCCAGGCGGTCAGTTCGCTGGAAGTGATGGTCAAGGACCCCGACAATATCGACGCCATGGTCGATCCGATCGTGAAGGCGGCCGGTCCCTATACCCGCGTCGTCACCTGGCACGAACTCGATTCCACCTTCTTCGATGCGGTCCAGGTCGAGCGCAATGTGATGTTCATGATCCTGACATTGATCATTCTCGTGGCGGCGCTCAACATCATTTCCGGCCTCATCATGCTGGTGAAGGACAAGAGCGGCGACATTGCGATCCTGCGGACGATGGGCGCCACGCGCGGCGCGGTGATGCGGGTGTTCCTCATTGCCGGCGCCAGCATCGGCGTCACCGGCACCTTGCTCGGCTTCATCGTCGGCGTCGTGTTCTGCCTCAACATCGAATCGATCCGGCAGTTCCTGTCGTCGCTGTCCGGCACGCAGCTGTTCAATCCGGAGATTTATTTCCTCGCCCACATGCCTGCGCGCATGGATGTGGGCGAGGTGATAGCGGTGTTACTCATGTCTCTGACCTTGTCGTTGCTTGCGACGCTTTATCCGTCGTGGCGCGCCGCGCGTCTCGATCCCGTCGAGGCCTTGCGCTATGAGTAATGCCTTCGCGGCAGGCGCCTTGCGTCTGGAAAGCATCACCCGCACTTACCTTCAGGGCGAAAGCGCGCTGGAGGTGTTCTCCAATCTGACGGTGACGCTCAATCCCGGCGAGTTGGTCGCGCTGGTCGGGCCGTCCGGTTCGGGCAAGTCGTCGTTGCTGCACATTGCGGGGCTTCTCGAAGCGCCAACCTCCGGCGAGATCTACATCAACGGCGCGGCCGCGTCGTCGTTGCCGGACAGCGAGCGCACGCGTCTCAGGCGCGACACGATCGGCTTCGTCTATCAGGCGCATCATCTGCTGCCGGAATTCAGCGCGCTCGAGAATGTGATGATGCCGCAACTCATCGCCGGCAAGAGCCGCATTCACGCGCGACAGCAGGCGGAGCGACTGCTCACCCTCGTGGGATTGAAAGACAGGCTCGAACATCGCCCGTCGCAGCTTTCGGGCGGCGAGCAACAACGCGTCGCCGTCGCGCGCGCGCTGGCCAACCGGCCGCGTCTGCTGCTGGCCGACGAGCCGACCGGCAATCTCGATCCGCGCACCGCCGCCGGCGTCTTCGAATTGCTGGTCGAGCTGGTGCATTCCGAAGGCGTGGCAGGCCTCGTCGCCACGCACAATCTTGAGCTCGCCGTAAAGATGGACCGCACCCTCATTCTTCACGAAGGCCGCCTGATCGACGGACGCGAGCTCAAGCCCAGGGGCTGAGTTCACGGCGTCGCAAAACCGTGCTGGAATGTGCCCCTTTGATGGAGGCAACCATGGGCAATCCCGTCGTTCATTTCGAGAACACGGCGAAGAATATCGAACGCCTGCACACCTTCTACAGCAAGGTGTTCGGCTGGAAGATCGACGCCAACAATCCGTTCAAATACGGCATGACCGATACCGGCACGGGGACAGGCATCAATGGCGGCATCGGCGAAACGACCGACAACGGGCACGTGACCATTTATATTCAGGTGCCGAGCATTGATGAGGCGCTGAAGCACGTGGTCGCTGCCGGCGGCAAGATCGCGATGGAGAAGCAGAAGGTCCCCGGCGGTCCGACCCTGGCCCAGTTCAACGACCCCGCGGGCTACCTCATCGGCCTGATCGAGGGCTGAAAGTCGTCAGTTTCCGTTCTCACTACGTTCTTGACAGCGCGAAGCCAAAACATATGCTGCCTTCGCGGCTCTATGAGCATTCGGCGAGATCGACAGTTCTAAATTCGGGGAGAGACGATCGCGGGGGCGGCGCGCGCACGCGGTTGTTACAATCACTTCCTTTTTTTTTGAGATGTTGGGGCTGAAAAGGCCTTGGTCGTTTGCGCTGGACCAAGGTGGGCAAAATGGGGGCAGGCACATGGGAACCGTCCGGCTTGTTTGGTCGCTTCGAACCGCTGCTCGCATCCGCGATACAAATTGGCGTTCTTTGATCGTTGCCGTGTCTTTCGCAGTGTCCCTCGCGTCGTGTTCCGATCCCAATGCGCGGGCCAACGCGCTGTTCGTGAAGGCGCAACAGCTCGTCGCAGAGTCCGAGACGCAGCCGCCGGAACAGCGCCTGGCGACTCTGCAGGAAGCCCAAGCGGATATGAAAAAGATCGTGGACGACTATCCGTCCTCGAATCTTGCCGTGCAGATTGCTTCTGGTCGCTCGGATGGTTCGCTGTCCGTCGCGGCGATTAATCTGAAAATTGCGGAGGCTGAGCCGGCTGCCGAAGAGGCGATGTGCCTTCGCGCGCCGACACGAAGCTGCCTGAATTTTGTAGCCACGCGCGCCGCAATGGCAGATACCGACGACGAACAGCGGGTTACGAATCTTGCGTCGCTTGCGGAAGCGCAGGCGAAAGCCGGGGAGAAGGAATTTGCGCGCGAAACCGCGAGTCGCGCGAAGGATTTGGCGGATGGAGTTTCCGACGACAAGCAAAAGGTGGGCGCCGAGTCCCAATTGGTACGTGCGCAGGCGTCCGCAGGGGACCTCTCGGGAGCAATCGCCACTACGGCCGGAATTGCCAATTCGATTTACAGTTCGGGCGCTGTCCGCGACATCGCAAACATACTGACTGAAGTCGGCCGTCTCGGCGATGCAATTTCGATTGTTGCCGACTGCGATGATGGATATGAGCGCACCGAAGGCCGTTTGGCTATTGCAAATTATTTGAATTCCAAGGGAGACAAGGCCGGCGCTTCGCAGCAAGTGTTGCAGGCGTTGAGCGCTGCGAACTCAATAAGTGACAGCAGCGACAAGGAAATCGCGTTGCAGGATGTTGCCAAAGGACAGGCCGAGCTAGGACAGTTTAGCGACGCGATGAGAACGGCAGCTCAAATTGGTTCCTACAAAAACGACTTTTTTCGTACAGACGCCGTCGAAGCGATCGCAGAGGAAGAGGCAAAGGCCGGCCAAACGTCGGCCGCGATGCAATTGGCACAGCAACTGGACGCGGATGCGCAGGATGCCGGCGAGTATAAGTCGACACTTGAAATCAATGTCACCCAGGTGCACGTCGCGGTAGCCGCCGAGCAGGCAAAAGAGGGCAGGTTTGACTTGGCGTATCAGACGGCCGCCTCGATTTCGGATGGAACGTATAAAGCATACGCGCTCGGAGATATTGCAGTCGCACAGACCCGCGCGGGACACTTGCGCGACGCCTATCGAACGGTCGATGGCATCGAGCCCGATCATCGTCCTCTCGAATTGGGCACCATTGCCCGCGCCCAGGCGGAAATGGGACAACTGGGACCATCCAAGCGGACAATCGAAATGGCGGCCGCAGGCGATTGCTGCGACTGGGCTCTCGAGGCCATTGCCGACGCGCAGATCAAGTCGAGGCAGCCGGTTGCCGCCGTCGAAACGGCTCAAAGGATATCCGATAATGGGCGACGGGCTGCAAAGCTTGCCGACATATCTGCCTACCTGCGCGACTGAGGTCGCGATGCACGAATATAACGGCGATATTATACTTGACGTCCCCAACTCCTTGGGATAGTGTTTGTTCATAAGGAGTTACGTCATGTCTAAGTCCATTTTCAGCGCCAAGCACTTCACCGACGAAGCCGCAGCCTATGCCTTTGTCGAGGCCCACCTTTGGCCGGATGGCGCGGTTTGCCCCCATTGCGGCGTAATCGGGAAAGCCGGTCGCCTCCAAGGCAAGAGCAACCGTCCGGGGCTCTGGAAGTGCTACGCCTGCCGCAAGCCGTTCTCCGTGAAGGTGGGGACCATCTTCGAGGCGAGCCATATCCAGATGAGGGACTGGCTTTGCGCGATCCATCTGGTTTGCTCCTCCAAGAAAGGCATCAGCGCGAACCAGCTTCACCGGAC
>JBEKDC010000249.1:0-5385 GCA_050014535.1 Rhizomicrobium sp. | reverse complement strand
GCGTACATAAAGTCCCATCCGGACCGGTTCAGCACGCCGGAATATCGCGATGTCACTTATGCGACCGTCGGTCCCGAAGATCTGATGAGTCAGATTCAGGTGACGGACGACGAACTGCGCGAGCAATACGAGCTGAACAAGGACACGTACCAAATCCCCGAAAAGCGCGACATCGAACAGATCAGCTTTCCGGACGAAGCGAGCGCCAAGGCGGCACGCGCGCAGATCGATGCGGGCAAGAGCTTTGCGGATATTGCGGCGGCGCGCGGCCAGAAGCCGGCCGACATCAATCAAGGCACGCTGACCGAGGCCAGTCTCGGCACCGAGCGCGGACCTGCCGCGTTCGCGGTTCAACAGAACGGCGTGACGCAGCCGGTCAAGTTCATTCTCGGTTGGGTGCTCATCCACGTCACGAAGATCACACCCGGCGTGAACAAGACATTCGACGACATGAAAGCGTCGCTGCGGCAGGACGTTCAGAAGAAGCTGGCCGAACAAAAGGTCACCGATGTCGTCAATGCGTTCACGGATGCGAGCGCAGGCGGCGACACGCTTTCGCAAGCCGCGAAGAAGGTCGGCATGCATGTCGTCCATATTTCCGCCGTCGATCAGAACGGGTTGGCCCCCGATGGCACGAAGGCCCAGCTTCCCTCCGAGCCCGAATTCATGCCGCAGGTTTTCAAATCCGAAGTAGGCGACGAGAACGACCCGTTCGGCGCCTCCGACGCGCGCCAGTTCGTACTGAAGGTGAACGGCGTCACGCCGCCGAAGCTCAAATCGCTCGACACCGTGCGCGCGGCAGTCACGGCCGAGTGGATCGCCCAGGAACGCACGCGCCGGCTCCGCGACAAGGCGAAATCCCTCGCTGTGCAGGCGAACGCCGCACACAATCTCACCGCCATCGCAGCATCGCTGAAGGTGCCGGTGCAATCCGCCGGACCCCTGGCTCGCGAAACGCCGACACCCGCATTTCCACCATCGCTGGTCGACGACATCTTCTCGACGCCTGCCCCCGGTGCCGTCTCCGGACCCGACACTGCAGGCGACACTTATGTTGTCGCGCTCGTGACGGGTGTCTTTCACCCGCCGGTGCCGGTCGGCGATCCCCGCTATCAGAGATTCGGTTCCCAGTTGAGCGGGGAATTGCAAACCAATGCCGTGTATTCGCTCGCCCAGGCGGCGCGCAAGAAGGCCGGCGTGACGATCAACCAGAAGCAGGTCGATCAAGTAATCGGCGGCGGATCGTGAGCGACCGATGGAACCCGATTTTGCCACATTCGCGCGCGCATACGATTCTGGTCGCGCGCAGGCGCTCTGCACGCGCCTGATCGCCGATCTCGAAACCCCGGTTTCCGCATTCCTGAAACTCGCCGAAGGCCGCGACAATGCCTTTCTGATGGAGAGCGTCCAAGGCGGCGAAACGCGCGGGCGCTATTCGATGATCGGCGTCAAGCCGGATCTGATCTGGCGCTGCCGCGACGGCAAAGCCGAGATCAACCGCAACGCACGTGCGACCCCCGACACATTCGTGCCCGACGAGCTCGCCGACCGGCCGCTCGAGTCGTTGCGCAAACTCTTCCTCGCCACGCAGATGGAATTGCCGCGCGACCTGCCGCCGATGGCGGTCGCTCTGTTCGGCTATCTGGGCTATGACATGGTGCGCGCGATCGAGCGGCTGGGCCCGCCGCCGCCCGACCCGCTGGGCCTACCCGATGCGATCCTGATCCGCCCCACGATCACCGCGATCTTCGATAATGTGCGCGACGAAATCACCATCGTGTCGCCTGTGTGGCCCGAGAAGGGTCTCGATGCGCGCGTCGCCTATGCGCGGGCGTCCGAACGCCTGAACGATGCGATCGGCGATCTCGAGCGCGCACTGCCCGGCTCGCCCGCGCCGCTCGCGACATTGCCGACGGCGGCGGCGATCGAATCCAACGTCACGCACGAGGCCTATCTCGACATCGTCGAGCGCGCGAAGGAATACATTCGTGCCGGCGACATTTTCCAGGTCGTGCCGAGCCAACTGTTTCGCCGGCCGTTCACATTGCCGCCTTTTGCGCTTTATCGCGCGCTGCGCCGGCTCAATCCCTCGCCGTTCCTGTATCATCTGGCGTTTCCCGGATTCACAATCGTGGGCTCGAGCCCGGAGATTCTCGTGCGGCTGCGCGACGGCATCGTGACGATTCGCCCCATCGCCGGTACGCGCCGCCGGGGAGAAACGCCGGAAGACGACGCGCGGCTCGCGGAAGAGCTCATGGGCGATCCGAAGGAGCGCGCCGAGCACCTGATGCTGCTCGATCTGGGCCGCAACGATGTGGGCCGCGTGGCGGAAACCGGCAGCGTCAAAGTCACGGACAGTTTCTTCATCGAGCGCTATTCGCATGTGATGCATCTGGTTTCGAATGTGGAAGGCAAGCTGCGCAAAGGCCTTGACGCAATCGATGCGCTGGCCGCGGGTCTACCGGCAGGCACGCTCTCCGGCGCGCCGAAAATCCGCGCGATGGAGATCATCGACGAATTCGAAAAGGAAAAGCGCGGCGCGGCCTATGCGGGCGCCGTCGGCTATTTCGCGGCCAATGGCGCGATGGACACCTGCATCGTTCTGCGCACGGCGATCGTCAAGGATGGCATGATGTATGTGCAGGCAGGCGGCGGCGTCGTCGCCGACAGCGATCCGCAAGCCGAATACGAAGAATCGGTCAACAAGGCGAAGGCATTGATGGCCGCCGCCGAAGAAGCGATGCGCTACGCGTCCTCGGCCAAACGCGGGCAGTGACGAGAAGCAAACACTCCCGGTGAGCAATTCGGAACAGTTGTCGGCCCGGATCGGATGTACGACTCGACCGGCGTATCGCAGCGGAGAACATCCATGTCGCTTGGGCTTCTGCTCATCATCGTTCTGGTCATCTTCCTGCTCGGCGGGTTCAGCGGCAGGTTCGGCGGCTACGGCTACGGTTACGGCCATCGCGGCATCGGCCTGATCGGAATCATCCTCATCGTGCTCGTTGTGCTCCTGTTGCTCGGACGAATCTGAATTGGCGAACTCAGTAACTATCGCGTTCGGTCTTCAAGCGAATGGCGGTGCTCACGGGGATCAACACGAAGCCGCGCGCGGCGGCCTGCTTCGTCCACGCCTCCAGCGCCGATAGCGTCACGGCGTGGGGATGGCCGATGCCGATGGCGACGCCTTGTTCGCGGGCGCGCGCTTCGAGCGCCGCGATTTGCCGATCGATCGCGCTGGAAGCCTGTTCGTCGTCGAGGAACACGTCCCGGCCCGCGCTCGGCACACCGAACGCACGCGCGACCGGCACCACTACAGTGCTCACCGTCGTGCGCGAATCCAGAAAGAACACATGCTTGTCCGCCAGCGCCTCGACGACAGGCACGAGGGACGCGCGATCGGCCGTGAAACGGCTTCCCATGTGATTGTTGATGCCGCTATAGCCCGGCACGCGCGCGAGTGCCCAATCGAGTCGGCGTACGATCTCGTCCACGCCGAGGCCGGTCAACAATGCGTTGGGTCCGGGATTTTCCGCGCCGTCAGGCTCCATCGGGACATGCACAAGGATCTGGTGGCCTGCGCGCGTCGCCGCGCGCGCGAATTCCGGCGTCGCATCCGGATAGGGCAGAAACGAGAGGCTCACGCTCGCAGGCAACGCGATGGCGCGGCTTGTATCGATACTGTCTGCCCCCAGATCGTCGATCACGATGGCGATCTCCGGCGCGCGATGCGGAACGATTGCCGGCGGCGTCAAACGCGCTTCGACTTCGCGGTTGCCGCCGCCTTGGCTCAGCCAATCGGGAAACCCGTGTCCCGCGATGGGTTCGAGCACCTCCGGCGCAAACTGACTCGGCGGGACACGCGAAGAAACCGCGATGGTAACGTCCGACGCACGCGGATCGACTTTTGCTTCGGCCGCGAACATGCCAGGCGGAATGAGAACGGTCGCGAGTGCGGGCAGTCCCGACAGCGCGCGTGCGCCGCCTCCGACCAGCGCCAGCATCAACACAAACCAGAACGCAATATCGCCACTGCGCGGCGCGACGTGGCGACGGAATGAATTGCGAATCAGTTCGAGCGTCCGCATGGACGATGTAGCGGACCGCCCCGCAACCCTGTCAACGATTCGGATGTTGTTGGAGAAAAGCTGCCGCCATTCGTTCCTCTTCCCCCGCACGCGGGGGAAGTGCCCGGCGCAGCCGGGCGAAGGGGGACCGTGGAGAAAGCCCCCTCCGTTTGTCGCGCGCTTTGCGCGCGACATCCGCCTCCCCCGCTTGCGCGAGGGAGGAGGAAGTTTGTGCTCGCACTCGAGGCTCTATGCCGCCTGGTATCCCATTACGGCTTTGACTTCGAGGAACTCTTCGAAGCCGAACTCGCCCCATTCGCGGCCGTTGCCCGACTGCTTGTAGCCGCCGAAAGGCGACTTGAAGTCGGCGCCGGCGCCGTTCAGGTGCACATTGCCGGTGCGGAGTTGCGAGGCGACCTTGCGCGCATGCTCGATATTGCCCGACTGCACATAGCCCGAGAGTCCATAGACCGTGTCGTTGGCCTGACGGATTGCATCGGCTTCCGTGTCGTAAGGCAGAATCGACAGCACCGGCCCGAAGATTTCCTCACGCGCGATGGTCATGTCGTTGGTGACGTTCGCGAACACCGTCGGCCGCACATAATAGCCGCGGTTCAATCCTTCCGGCCGTCCGACGCCGCCTGTGACGAGTGTTGCACCTTCGTCGATGCCCTTCTGGATCAGCCCCTGGATCTTGTTGAACTGCACTTCGCTGACAACCGGACCCATGGTCGTGCCGTCCGCGAACGGATCGCCGACTTTGGCTTTTGAAGCCGCCGCCTTCGCGATCTCCATCGCCTGGTCCTGCTTGCCGCGCGGCACGAACATGCGCGTGGGTGCGTTGCAGGATTGACCCGAATTGCTGAAGCAGTTCGTCACACCCTGCGATACCGCCTTCTGCAGATCGGCATCGTCGAGAATGATGTTGGCCGATTTACCGCCGAGTTCCTGCGCCACGCGCTTGACCGTGTCGGCAGCCGCCTTGGCGACCGCGATACCGGCGCGGGTCGAGCCCGTGAACGACATCATGTCGATGCCCGGATGCGAAGACATCGCCTCGCCGACCGTCGGCCCGTCGCCATTGACGAGATTAAACACGCCCGGCGGAACACCGGCTTCATGCATGATCTCGGCAAACAGGTAGCCGCTCATGGGAGCCACTTCGCTGGGCTTCAGCACCATCGTGCATCCGGCCGCAAGAGCCGGCGCGACCTTGCAGGTGATCTGGTTGATGGGCCAGTTCCACGGCGTGATCAATCCGCAGACGCCGACCGGTTCGTGGACGATTTCCGTCGAACCGCGCGTCTCCTGGAAATTG
>JBEKDC010000248.1:0-5414 GCA_050014535.1 Rhizomicrobium sp. | reverse complement strand
ATCGGCCGTCCGTCGTCGCTCCAGACATGCACGCTGCCGTGGATCAGGCCGCTGCGCGCGATGTCGCTGCGGGCCTCCGTCAGGAGCCATTCGGCAGCGCCTGGCGGCTCGTGAAACCAGGCCGTCAGGTCCAGGGTCGGGGCGACATAATCCGGCTCCCGATCGAGGCCGCGGCCGAATGCAATCCAGGGATAAGTGTCGATCATCACCAGCGCGCGTGCGAAATCGAGGAACGGGTCGGCCGTCGCCGCGAACTCGCGAAAGCGATTCCAGTTCTGCGCCACCGAGCCGCGCGGATCTGCCGTACCCCTCGGCATGAGCTTTGCCGGCTTGCCGTCGAAGTTCCGCCAGAATGAAAAACTCTCCTCTTCGTCCGGAAACAGTTCGGCCCAGGATTTGAGCGCGCTGTGATGGGCTACGTCCGGCATCCTGCGGTCGATCTTGGCCGGACCTTCCATTTTGTTGGTGGTCCAGGCTTGCGCCTGCAGGAAGCGTTTGCCGTTCTGCGCCAGCACGACATTGATGCACCACGCATTGCGCCCCTTGCGCACCGGTTCCGCCTCGACTTCGACATCGCCGAATTGCCCGGCAGACAAATATTGTACGGAGATGGTCGCGGGCCGATGGTCCGGCGGCGCAATCTTTCCGGCCGCGCGCAAAGCGATGGCGGACAGGTAGCCGCCATTCGGTCCCCAGATTTCCCAGTCGCGCGACAGCGTGGCCGACAGCTTGCCGTTCTCTTCGCGCAACGCCGTATCTTCCTGGAACAGGCCCATTCACCCTCGCTGTTTCGGCCGGCATTCCCCAGGCGGCCGGCCGTTCCGATCGCTGCGGCGGAAGACTAGAGCCGCCGGATACGACGGGGAAGCGCGAACCCGGGAGCACGAAGACAGCTGAATTATTTTGGCATTTTCGCGCGTTCGCTCGGCGCCGAAACGGACACGTTCGGCATCCGCGTAAGAATTTGAGGTTTCGGGCGAAGTCGGGCTAAGACGATCCTACTCTGAACTTCCTTAAAGGCCGTCCACTGAAATCCGAGAAGGATACGCGGCAGCTGGATTTGATTTAAATGGAGTCTGACCCCATTTCTTTCAAAGAGTGGAAGCATTTTGACCGAGGCCATTCGACGGGATTCGCCGGGCGGAATAACGGGGACATAATGCTAAATAGGCGAGAGTTAAGTGTCATGTCCGCTTCAAGCGCCTTATCGCTTCTTCCGCCTTCGGGGCCGAAGTCTTAATCCCGGTGCGTCGCCGTTCGTGAACTCGACGCCGGCGGCTTCGAAGGCGCGCTGGATGCTTTCCACGGTGCGAGGCATGAGTTCTTCGCCGGCCTCCAGCCTCGCCACCGTGCTCGGCGAAACATTCGCCGATTTTGCGATGTCGCGGACGCCGAAACCGAGACCCGCCCGCGCCATACGGCATTGAACGGCCGTCATCGTAACAGTGTTCTTATTTGCGCTTGACATTACGAATTACGTACCCATACTGAACATGCCGAACAGGTTCCGAATCGGTGGAGTTATACCATGGGGGATGCCGCGAAGGCGCGCCGCCGGCCGTCCCGCGCACCCAAGGCGGACGCCGAGCGCAAGGCGATCTTTCTGCTCGCCTGCGAAATGGAAGAACCGCTGGATTCCGCGCTGGCCTTTGCCCAAGCGCTCGATCTCATGGGAATGGGCTTGCGGAACATCCGCGACGACCATGGCCTCCCGCTGCTCGCCGTCGCAGGAACGATCACGGAGCAACTGCGCGCCGCAAAAACCGCTTGGCGCAAAATCATTGTGGCGACCGGCGGACGCAGCGCACGCGAGAGCACGCCGCAGAATGCGGCACGGCGGAGCGGAGGCGAGAGCCGTCGGGTATCATAACATCAGTTCCGGGTCGGAGTGAGAATTCGGGCGATCTCATTCCATGTCCGAACTTCCGGCCGCCAATTCGAAGTTGCATCTTCGATTCATACACCCTACGGTGATATTTATCTTGGCTGTGGCGCGGGCATCAACCTGCTGCGAGCAGTGTTGCGTTTGAGCTCCGAATGGTGGTGTCCCATTAGACGATGGGGAAAAAGATGGGGTGTCGGGGTGTACTATTCGGGATTGGTCTTCTGGCTCTAGCGGGTTGCAGCAACGAGCCGCTGTTTCTGACATCGACTTGCAAGCCTGACGACTTGGGCAAAGTTGCGAGTTGTGTGCCGTCGAACGCGCAGGCAGATGACTACGAATTTCTCGTGCCTTATTTTGCCCAAGTCTCAACCAGGATTAGCGCTGGGGTGACGCTGGGGACGTCTCAAAAGGCGACCGATGACAGTGGTGTGTCGAAGACTAAAAAAAAGCCGAAGACGAAGGATAAGAGTAAAGGCGGGAGCGGCGGCTCTCCGGATGCCGGCGCAAACCCGGCGCCTTCCGGGGCGCCTTCCGGGTCGCCGACGCTCACGTTGACTGTGGTTCCCGAGCCGCAGGGGCGAGCGTATTTGTATTACCGGAAAAATGCGTTTTATAGCGACAGCGTGAACGTCACGATCTCGGCCGACGGAATGCTCTCGGGCTCGGATAGCTCTTCGACCCAACAAATTTCGGCGATTTTGACGGAGGTGGCACAGACTGCGGCGGCGGTGGGGAAGGCTGACCTGTTTGCAGACTTCTTGATTCAGCCGCCCCCTCCCGCGGTCGAGGAACGGACAAATCCGTCCGAATGCGTGGCGGCTTTAAAAAGCGCGTCTCCGTTATATGGCGACTTCGATCCCGGGTCGACGACGGAGTACGACTTTCCGACCATAACAGCCCAGATCAAGGACACGACCGGGAAGGTGACTGGCAGCGACCAGCTAACGTTTTCCATCAAGCTGACAAAACCATCTAGGTTAAATCTCAGTGCGGTCCAGATATCCGATAACACGTCGCTGGAGGGTATCGTCGCCTTCGATCCCGTGCCTTACAAGGCCGGGATGTTTTGCGCCGCGGCCGGCAAATTGCCGGTGCAGATCGGCCCTACGCAAGTCGTCAACTTGTATCTAGACAGCTTCGTTGTGCAGCCGAACCGCGATTTCTTCACCCAGCCGCAGGACACCTTCACCTTCAACGAGGGATTCATCACTGGGCACAAATACGTCGATCAAAGCGGAGCGAAAGGTTTTTTCGATACCATCACAGCCCCAGTCAAGGCGCTGTTGCCGTCAGGGGGCGGGTCATCGGCGCAACCGACAAGTGGAACGACGAGCGGATCCCCCCCTTCATAGGGAAATGGCGAAGCAGTTCCGCGGATCGCCTTGGAGCTTCCGGGCGCCGGTTGCGCAGTAGCAGTTCTCAATCTGCACCGCATGCTGCGCGGCCAGCCGTTGACCTGCGTCCCGAATCTTGGACCGTTTGAAGCTGGAAAATTCTAATTTACCGTTCCTGGCCGGACGGAGGATTTTCCATGAAGAAGTCGAAGTTCACGGAGAGCCAGATCGGGAGATGTGGGGTCAGGGGAGATGTGGGGTCAGTGTGGAAATAATCGATTCAATAGAGTGACAGCGGCAGCGTTCCCCTGCTGAATCTTATTTGAGCGGTTGGGGAATGTTGGCGCTCTCATCTAATTCCTCTGCGAAGTTCGGAGTCAAAGTGAGAATTTACGCAAATGATGTTATTCAGAATTACGAATTCGGCGACGGTACATATCTTCAGGCCTCGGTCCAATTCAAACAGGCTCGGTTGCACAAGAGCCAAACCGTGTTGGTAGGCGTGGCTATTACGGACACATTCCTAACTTCCGGATTTGGCAAAATTTCTCCGTTGCTAACCTCCTAACTTGTAAAGACATTCGCCGAAAAACTCGCATCAAAGTTTCGATTTTCGTTCCAACTTTATTTTCGCGATTCGATTTCGTGTGATTGCGCGCGGCGAATTGCGTCGCCATGTTTTGTGTTTTCGCCGGCAGCGCAGATGGAAGAGACACGGGCCGATATCGACACAGGTTGGAAGACGGGACAATCGGCCACGCGCGCGGCGGCGCTCGCGCGTGTCGTGCGTGGGGAGTCGATTGCTGTGGTTGCGAGGCCGGACGCATTTCGCCGCGGCGCGCGCTCCTGTTCTCGTCGTGTTATTTCGGCAAGAAGGCCGGTCGACGCTTCGAGCGTCTCACCTCGTCGGTCGAATCGCTTGGGAAGTTTTCTTCTTGCGCGGTGCATCGAAATGCTTCCCCTGTTCTTCGCCTGTTTAACAGGGGAAACTCCCTCACGCGGATTGACGCGCGTTCGGAACACGCAAATTGCAGGCGGGGAACTGGTGGCGAACACTCGGATAGCACGCACCTGTTATCGCCTGTTATGTTTTCGAGAAAGCCACGGTTTGCCTGGAGATTTGGGCCGAGAACAGGTGAGATTTTTTTCTGCGCGTTCGCCGCGCGCCGGAAACAATCTGTCGCCCGAGGTCCGCGTGCCGGCGGCTGAAGATGAGCGACATTTTCCGAAACGAGCGCCGCTGAAAAACAGGCCCTGTTTTGGGGCGAATACACGATATTATGGCGCAAACGCCCCATGAGTGACCGCGCAAGATTGTTGCCGGATTCGCGGGCTGCCGGGACTCAGGTTAGGAGTCCGGGATGCACATATCATTCGAAGGCAAAGTTGCAATCGGGATTAGCCTTGTCCTCGGGCTCGTGGCGTGCGCCATGACGGTTTGGTCAACGCATCTGATAATCGGCTGGACGGGGATGGTTCTCTGCATGTCCGGCCTAATCGCTTTGGCGATCTACCATTTTGGAGGGTACGGTCAGGAGCAAGGAGCGCACGTTGCCGAAGGCGTTCGCCGGTCTATCGCAACCGATGCTGAATCCTACGATGCCAGCCCCGACGATCACTATCTGACGCTTCGTCGTGCCAGGCAGAGCAATTTCAGGATCAAGCTTCCGCCCGTTCCGAAGGTCAATAAGGAAATCGAGATCAAACTGGGCTCGAACGACAAAACGCTGACTGTGACCATCGACGGCAACGGGCACCCGATAGACGGCAGGCCGGATGACTGGATGAACGGCGCGGGCACGCTTCGCGGCTACCGCTTCTCCGGCTTGGAGTGGGAAATCTTCTAAAGGTCTTCCAGTCTCACGCCTTCCAGTTCGAGCGCGGCAATGGCTGCAAGCATAAACGTCGCTGCGAACGTCCCACGCATCAGCTTTGCCTTGATCGAATCCTTCGTCTCGTTCGGCAGGCCGTGCTTCTTCAGCCGCTTCGCGAGTTCCTCATAGGTCACGTTCGCCCGTTTAAGTTCGGCCTTGAGAAAGCGTGACGCCCTCTCACCGATTTCCGTCTCAGATTTCGCCAGTCCCATGGGGGTTGCCTCCGTTCTTTAGGGATCATATTTGACCTTTCACGGCTTGACAATAGCCCTATAGGTCCACATATGACACCTAGAGATTACGGATAACCCCTTGTGAGCC
>JBEKDC010000247.1:0-5423 GCA_050014535.1 Rhizomicrobium sp. | reverse complement strand
TCATCAAAAGATCGGGCCGCTTCATCTTCACCGTGGCGCCGGCGGCCGGATCGACAATGCCGGCTTCGTGGATCATCACGCCGTTCTCGATTGCGATCAGGTGCTTTTCGCGGCGGTCCGTCAGTTCGATGTTGATCTTGAATGCGCGCTCGGCCGCTTTGTTCGGATTGATCCGCACCGCCACGAAATCGAGCAGCATCGGCGTTGTCGTGGCCGACAGGACATCCGTACTCATGCTCGCCGGCGGCAATTTGACGATGCCGTCGCGCAATTCCTGCGCGCCGGTGAGGTAGATATTCCGCCAGGTGCCCGCCTCGGATTCGAATCCGAGCTTTGTATAGATCGCGGCCAGTTGGTCGCGCGCCGCTTTGTTGTGTTCGTCCGCGAACACGAGGTGATTGAGCAACGTGGCAGCCCAGCGCAGCTCGCCGTCGCGCTCGGCCTTCTCAGCCAGAGCGAGCACGGAAGCGGCGCCGCCCATCGCCGCGACATAGCGCGTGGCCGTGGGTTCGGGAGGCAGAGGATTGAGATTGGCCGGATTGGCGTCGTACCAGCCCATATAGCGCTGATACACCGCCTTCGAATTGTGACTCATGGTGCCGTAATAGCCGCGATTGAACCATTGCTTCGCCAGCAGGTCGGGCAGTTTGAGCACCTCCGCAATCTCGGACGAGGTGAGCCCGTTGTTCATCAGCCGCACCGATTGGTCGTGCAGGAATTTGTAGGCGTCGCGATGGCTGGTGAGGAACGCGACGATCTCGGCCTGTCCGAAACGCGGGATGCCGTGCGCCGCGAACATCGTATCGCTCTTGCCGCCGAACAGCCGGATCGATTCCGTCAGGTAGTCCGCCCAGGCCTTGGCGTCGCGCACGAGAGCGCCGCGGGCCGGCAGCAGATTGTGCATGGTGAGGTTGGCATTCTCGGCCATGAACACGGCGCGGAATTGCGGCAGATAAAAATTCATCTCGGCGGGAGCTTCGGTGCCCGGCGTGAGCTGGAACACGATCGTCACGTCGCCCACTTTGATCTCCTGCCCGGTGCGGGAGACGATGTCCGTCGGCGCGATGAGCGACAGCGAACCCAGCGAAGGACGCGGGCCGAGGCCGCTGGTCATCTCGCCTTGCGCGCTGTGCGGCAAGGTGAGCCCGAACTGAAAGCGCGCGCGCCGCGACATGGCCGGTCCGGCGATGATGTTTTCGGAGACGGCGTGTTCGAGGAAGCCTTCGGGTGCAATGATCTTCACGGCGCCGCTTGCGACATCCGCTGCGTTCGTGACGCCGCCGACTCCGCCGTAATGATCGACATGGCTGTGAGAATAGACGACGGCCAGAACCGGCTTCTTGCCCAGATGCTCCGTGACAAGCTCCAAGGCCGCGCGCGCGGCCTCTACCGAAGTGAGCGGATCGACGACGATCCAGCCCGTGCCCGCATCGATGAATGAGACCGTCGACACATCGAAGCCGCGGACCTGGAAAATCCGCTCCGCCACCTTGAACAATCCATGCATGGTCAAGATCTGCGCCTGCCGCCACAGGCTGGGATTGGCCGTGTCCGGCGCGGTGCCTTTCAGGAATTCATACGCCGAGACGTCGTAGGCGACCCTGCCGTCGCCCCGCTTGATGACGGGGTCCTTACGCGTGGCGATGAATCCGCGCGAGGCGAATTCGAAATCCTTGCGGTCGTCTTCCGCCACGAGTTGGCGGGCATCCTCGAGCGGGGTCATGGGCTTCCTCGGGTGTCGGTATTGCGGCGGCGCGCTTCATTCGGCGCGACCTTATATCCGGGTGCAATCCGTCCCGCCGAAGCTAGCATCGAAACGGAATCGGGCGCAAAGCGGCCCCTCGGAGACGCTCATGAGAACTTACGCGCGCTGGCTCTTCGGTACCGCGGCGGTATTCAATCTGCTGGTGGCGTTTAATCTCGTTTTTCTGCGTTACTGGGTGCAGTCGCCGTCGCTGCATCTCGATCCCATCGGCGGCACCAATCTCGTGTTCGCCAATCTTGCCGGTGTGCTGATCGGCACCTTCGGCTATGCCTATGCGCGCGTGGCGGGCGATCCGGTGACGTTCCGGCCCTACATTCATCTGGGCGCGGTGGGCAAACTGCTCGCCGTCGCATGCACGGTGTGGCCGTGGTGGATCGGCGCGGTGCCGTGGACGATGCTCGCGCCGGTCGGTCCCGATCTGATCTACGCGCTGCTGTTCCTCGATTTCCTGCGACGCACGAAAGCTGCGCGTTAATCTCTCTGCTCAGCATCCTCCGGAAGTTTCGACCGTCACGTTGACGGGGCTCGATGCGATTCCGTTTGCGATCACCGACAGTGTGCTGGCGCCGGTTTCGATCGCGCCGGGAATGAGCACGTCCACGGCGCTCGTAGCCCCCGGCTTGACCGTCATTGCGCCGAAATTGAACGTGCGCGCGTAGAAGACGTGACCCGTCCCCTGATTGACGATTCTGACGATGGGGAAGTTCGTGAATCCCTGCACGTCGTCGCCGTAATATGCGCCTTGCGTGACGCCGCTGAACTGCTTGCCCTGAAGATTGTAGATCTGGCAGGAGCCAATCTCGGCGGGTGCCGAGGTGATTGTCGGCGCCCATCGGCTCTCGGGTCGTCCGGTCTCGGTAAAGACTTCCGCGATGCTGCTGAAATCGGTCGAGAGAATCTGGCCGTTCGGCAGCACGAGGAAATTGTAGTAGTAGGCGCCGGAGCTGCCCGCATAGTTGAGCGTATCGGGAACCTGCTTGATGAAATTCCCACGGGTGAATTCGAAGAAATGCGTGGGATGGTCGCCATATTTGTCGCTGGCGGCAAACAAGATGTTGCCGTTGGGCAGCAGCGCGCCGGGCGCATCGGGCAGCGTGCAACTCAAATTTGCAGTCCGGCCGCAGATGGCGGGCAGGTTGGGGCCGGCCGTCCATGTGCCGGATGTCGTATCGTAGATGGCGATGGGATCGGCCGTCGGCGCCACGCAGCCGGTGTTGCCGCCGAAGGCGACAAGCGTGCCGTCGCCGCGCAGGACCGCGGGGCCGATTTCCCAATTGCCGCATTGCGCGGGATCGACCAGTGAAACCGGCGTGTTGCCCGCGCCGGTCCAAACGCCCGTCGCGGGATTGTACTGTTCGGCATTGGTCGCGCCGCCGGCGGGATAATTCGTCCAGATGTCGAGCGTCAGCACGTTTCCGTTCGGCAGCAGATTATAGCCTTGCTCATCCTGGTAATTGCCGCCTGCAGTGGGAGCGCCGGTGTTGGACCAGGTCATCGACGCGGGGTCGAGCAACGCATCGGCGGCCGGATAGGCGCAGCAAGCCGCCTGCAGGTACAGGCCATTGGGCAGCATCGTGCTCTCCGCATCGCCGATCATGGTCCAGCTGCTGCCGGCCGGAGGGTTGACCGCCGTCCAGACATTGGTGACGGGATTGTAGACGGCGCCTTCGTTGGTCCAGACGCCGCTGTTGCTGCCGTTATATTCGCCGCCCATGATGATCACGCGTCCGTCCGGAAGCACGGCCGAGGAGTGATATTGCGGGGCGTAGTGTTTCGTGCCGATGACGGGAAGCGAAGCGATCTGCGACCACGTTCCGTCGGCGTAATTGCCATTGATGTCCGGAGTCAATTTGTACCAGTCAGGCGTATCGCAGCTCGCCACGATCACCGTGCCGTCGGACAAGAGCAGCGGATTGCACAATCCTTGAAACGGCGCGGTCGTCACGTCCTGCCAGGTGCCGCCCGTCAGACGGCTCGTGACCGACGAGGATTGATGCGTCGCGCCGCGCGGCGTCTCCGCCGGACGCCGAGGCAGGTTCGCAAGCAACTGCGTCCACTCTGCCGGATGACTTTGATAGAATTTCATTTTGGGGGCAGACAGCGGCGGAAGGACCGGGTCCAGAAGGGCCGGGCTCGCGGGCTGCGCAAACCCCGCCGGAGCCGTCGCAAGCGCCGCGATAACGACACCGATGCTCAACACCGGCCGCAGAATCCATGAACTTGTCATTGTTGACCCCCTCAAAACTTACGCTTCGGACCGTCGCGATCCCGGTCCATCATAGCAATGCCAGCGGCGTGTTGGGAAGGCGAGCGCCGGTTGTCGCCTTGGCTTCCTTTATCGGCCCGCCGCCTTGCGGAATTCGAAGTCCTTCGGGTCCGGCGCGCGGGTGCGAGCCCAGTATTCCACCAGCGGGAAGGGCCAGTTCTGCGCCACTCGCCCTTTCGCGTTCTTGTACCAGCTCGTCACCTGCGGCACACCCCAGGCCATCTGTTTGTTGCCGGCGTCGATCTTCTCGTTGAACGCATCGTGGATGTCGCGCTTGGGTTCCATCGCGGCATAGCCGTTTTCGAGCAGCGTCTCGATGCAACCCAGGATGTAGCGGATTTCGCATTCCGAGAAGAAGATGATGCTGCCGTTTACCACGATGTTGGTGTTGGGTCCGTACATGCAGAACAGATTGGGGAAATTGGGAACCGTGATCCCCAGATAGGCGCGCGCGTCGCCGTCCCATTGCTGGTGCAGGTCCACGCCCCCGCGGCCTTTGAATGTCATCGGCGACAGGAAGCGGCTGGCATGGAAGCCCGTGCCGTAGATGATGACGTCGACCTTGTATTCCTTGCCGTCTTTCGTCTTCACGCCGTCGGGTGTGATTTCGACGATCGGATCGACGACCAGTTCGACATTCGGGCGACGCAGCGCGGCCAGCCACACGCCGTTGTCGCGCACCGTGCGCTTGCCGCCGGGCGGGTAGGTGGGAACGACCTTCTTGAAGAACGCTTGGTCGCCGCCCGATTGCGATTCGATATATTGGGTGAGCACGTCGCGCAGGAAATCGTTGGCGGCGCTCACCGAATCCAGGCGCGTTGTCCAGGCGGGATCGGCCTGCACGGCGGCATAGATGCCGTCGGTCAGCATCCAGAACATCCAGAAGCGATACCATTGCGCGTAGAACGGCACGTGTTTGAGCAACCATTTCTGCCCGGAGCCGACATCGTGATGATAATCCGGCGCGGGGCCCAGCCACGGCGCCGAGCGCTGGAACACGAACATCTGCCCGACCTTCGGCGCGATCTCCGGCACGAACTGGAATGCGCTCGCACCCGTGCCGATCACGGCCACGCGCTTGCCCGTAAGATCGAGACTGTGATTCCAATTCGAGGAATGGAACGAGACGCCTTTGAAACTGTCGACGCCTTTCACGTCCGGCATTTTGGGACGGTTGAGCTGGCCCACCGCGGTGACGATCGCATTGGCTTCGATTTTTTCTTCGCGTCCGTTCTTGTGGCGCAACCGCGAGGTCCAGATCGAGCGCGCCTCGTCGAAAACGGATTCGATCACTTCGGTTTCGAACTTCACCAGCTCGCGGATGCCGTATTTGTCCGCCACGCGGCGGAAATAGGCCCAGAGCTTATCCTGCGTCGAATAATGCTGCGGCCA
>JBEKDC010000246.1:0-5446 GCA_050014535.1 Rhizomicrobium sp. | reverse complement strand
CCGCAGGATGCGGAGTCCGCCTTGCTTGTCGGACGGGTCTGGATCGATGGGTCACACCCTGGCCCGCGGACCTTTGTGTTGCGGGGCCGCAATCTGATCGATCTGTCGATCCTCGCGCCGACCCTGAGCGATCTATTCGACCTCAAAGATGCGGCTGCGCGCGTGCGCGATGTCCATACTCCTGTTTTGTGCACGCTCGATGAAGCGCTGGCGAAAGGTCACCTGCTCGCACCCTGCGATCTGCAGGCCATCAAGGCCGCGGGCGTGACCTTTGCGGACAGCCTGGTCGAGCGGGTGATCGAGGAACGCGCGAAAGGCGATGCGGCCGCCGCGCGGTCGTTGCGCAGCGAACTCGCGACCGCGTTCGGCGGCTCGCTCAGCGGCCTCAAGCCAGGCTCGCCGGAAGCGATGGAAGCCAAGCGCGTGCTGATCCGCGACGGCCTCTGGTCGCAATATCTCGAAGTGGGAATCGGTCCCGATGCCGAAATCTTCACCAAGGCGCAACCGATGTCGGCGGTGGGTTGCGGCGCCGAGATCGGGCTGCATCCGAAATCCGAATGGAACAATCCCGAGCCGGAAGTGGTGCTCGCCGTGTCATCGCGGGGCGATATCGTTGGCGCCACCCTGGGCAACGACGTGAACCTGCGCGATTTCGAAGGGCGTAGCGCGCTCCTGCTGTCCAAGGCCAAGGACAACAATGCCTCCTGCGCGATCGGCCCCTTCGTGCGCTTGTTTGACGATCATTTCAGCCTCGACGACGTGCGCAATGCGGACGTTCGCGTGCATGTAGCGGGAACGGACCAGTTCGCGGTCGAAGGCACCAATTCGATGCGCAAGATCAGCCGCGATCCGGCCGATCTCGTGGCCGCCACGATTGGACGCGATCATCAATATCCCGATGGCGTGATGCTGTTCCTGGGGACGATGTTCGTGCCCACCAAGGATCGGCTGGGCGAGGGAAAAGGATTTACCCACCGGCTCGGCGACACCGTGGTCGTATCCTCGCCGCGACTGGGCGCGTTGCACAACATTGTCACGACCTCCGATCTTGCCCCACAATGGACTTACGGCGTGCGGGCATTGACGGCATCGCTGGTTGCGCGCGGGCTCCTCTGACCCGCGAGTGTTCGAAGGGCACGAAACTCCATGGCCGATGCCGAACTCAGTCATGTCGTGGGCGCGAACACACCGCCGCTGCTCGAATATACGATCGGCGAAGCCCTTGCGCGCGCCGCGCAACAATGGCCGGAGCGGCTGGCGCTGATCAGCGTGCATCAGGGTATTCGCTGGACCTATCGCGAGTTGCTCGATCGTGCCGACCATTTGGCTGCAGGATTTCTGAAACTGGGCGTGCAGCCCGACGACCGCATCGGCATCTGGTCGCCCAATTGCGCCGAATGGACATTGACCCAGTTCGCCGCCGCGCGCATCGGCGCCATTCTCGTGACGATCAATCCAGCCTATCGGCTTTCGGAAGTCGAATACACGCTGAACAAGGTGGGTGTGAAGGTCCTGGTCGCGGCCGAACGCTTCAAGAATAGCGATTATGTCGGCATGATCGAGCAATTGGCGCCGGAGGTGCAGAGCGTTGCGGCTGGCGCGCTGTCGTCGGCGCGCCTGCCGTCATTGCAAAGTGTGATCAAAATCGGCGGCGCGCCTCGCGCGGGCTGGCTCGCGTTCGACGATGTTGCATCGACTTCTGACGGGACATTGTTACGGTGGGTGGAGAGCATCGGCCCACAACTAGACTGCAACGATCCTATCAACATCCAGTTCACCAGCGGCACAACGGGTTCGCCCAAAGGCGCCACGCTTTCGCACCGGAACATTCTCAACAACGGCTTCTTCGTCGGCCGCGCCATCGGTCTCAAGGCGGGCGACAGACTCTGCATTCCCGTGCCGCTCTATCATTGCTTCGGGATGGTGATGGGCAATCTGGGTTGCCTCACCCATGGCGCGACCACGGTCTATTCGTCAGAAGTGTTCGATCCCAAGGCTGTGCTGGAAGCGATCCAGCGCGAGAAATGTACCGGACTCTTTGGCGTGCCCACGATGTTCATCGCAATTCTCGGCCATCCCGATTTCGCCGCTTACGATGTCGGTTCGCTGCGCACCGGCTGCATGGCGGGCTCGCCATGCCCCGTTGAAGTGATGAAGCAAGTGATTGCCCATCTCAACATGCGCGACGTGACCATCGCCTACGGTATGACGGAAACGAGCCCGGTGAGTTTCCAGAGCGCGGGCGACGATCCTCTCGAGCGCCGCGTCGCCACCATCGGACGCGTGCAGCCGCATCTCGAAGTCAAGATCGTCGACGAGCATGGCGCGACCGTGAAGCGGGGAATGCCGGGCGAAGTGTGCACGCGCGGCTATTCCGTGATGATCGGCTATTGGGACGACAAGCAGAAGACCGACGATGCCGTCGACCGCGACTGCTGGATGCACACCGGCGACATCGGTACCATCGATGCGGAGGGCTACGGCAATATCGTGGGCCGCATCAAGGACATGGTGATTCGCGGCGGAGAGAATCTCTATCCCCGCGAGATCGAAGAATTCCTTTACACCAATCCCAAGGTGGCCGACGTGCAGGTGGTGGGCTTGCCGGACAAGCGCTATGGCGAGGAGTTGTGCGCGTGGATCAGGCTGGTGCCGGGCGTCGCGGCCGATGAAGCGGAAATCCGCGCCTTCTGCAGCGGCCAGATCGCGCATCAGAAGATCCCGCGCTATGTGCGTTTCGTCGACGAATTTCCCATGACCGTGACCGGCAAGGTCCAGAAATTTCTCATTCGCGAGAAAATGATCGAAGAACTTGGCCTCACGATCGAAAAAACGGCGTGAGCGACAGAAGAGGCAATTCATGAAATTCGTTTATTCCGCTTTCGTCGCCGTCGCTCTTATGATTGCGGGCATCGTTGCCGTGCACGCCACGCCGCAGCGCCTGCTCAAGCTCGACGATCTCGATCTGCTTCGCGACGTGAACGATCCGGAGATTTCGCCGGCGGGCGACTGGGTCGCCTACACGGTGCGCACCGTCAATGTGAAAGCCGACAAGCACGAAACGCATCTGTGGATGACGAGTTATGACGGCAAGACCACCGTTCAGCTCACCTCTCGGCCCAAGGAAAGCGAAAGCCATCCGCGCTGGAGTCCGGATGGTCGCTGGCTCGCTTTTCTGTCGGGTCGCACCGACGACAAGAAGAACGATCAGCTCTGGCTGATGGACCGGCTGGGCGGCGAAGCGCAGAAAATCACGGATTTCAAAGGCGGAGTTGTCGATATCGCCTGGGCCCCTGACGGCAAGCGCATGGCGCTGATCGTCACGGACGAAGACAAGGACGAACTCGGACCCGACGACAAGGACAAGACGCAGAAACCCATCGTCATCGACCGCTTCCAGTTCATGCAGGACATCAGCGGCTATATCCGCCATCTGCACGATCACCTGTATCTGTTCGATGTCGCGAGCCGCAAGGCCGATATCCTCACGCCGGGCGAATTCGACGAGGCGTTGCCCGCATGGTCGCCCGACGGAAAATCCATCGCCTTCGTTTCCAAGCGTCACAAGGATGTAGACCGCAACGACGATTGGGATGTCTATGTCATCGCCGCTGCAAATGGCGCACAGCCGCGCGCGATCACGACCTATGCCGGCGCGAACAATTCACCCAACCGGGCCGATATCGGTAGCTACCCGGCTTGGTCGCCGGACGGGAAATCGATCGCCTATCTTCAAGGCGGCGAGCCGAAGCTGATCGAATATGCCACCGACACTCTGGCTGTGGTGCCTGCCGCGGGCGGCAAGCCTCTTCTTCTTACCGCATCGCTCGACCGCAATGTCGGCAATCCGCAATGGTCCGCCGACGGCAAGTCGCTCGAATTCATGGTGGAGGATGACCGCGCGCAATACCTCGCGCGTGTACCGGCCGCGGGCGGCAAGATCGAACACATCGCGGGCGCGCGCGACACGATCGGCGAGTTCAGCATTGCGCGCGGCAAGACTGCGTTGCTCATTTCCAATCCGCTTCAACCTGCGGAAGTCTACGCATGGGATGCCGGCGGCAGTCCACGCCAGCTCAGCCATCAGAACGACTGGCTCAGGGACGTGAGACTCGCGCCTGTGCAGGAGATTGCGTTCAAAAGCAAGGACGGCACGGATGTGCACGGCTTTCTGCTCAAACCTCCGGGCGCGACCGGCGGCCGGTTGCCCGCGATCCTGCGGATCCATGGCGGCCCGCAATCGCAATATCCGCTGGCCTTCAGCTTCGAGTGGCAGATCATCGCGGCGCACGGTTACGCCGTGGTGGCCGCCAATCCGCGCGGCAGCACGGGCCGCGGGCAGGCCTATTGCGCGGCGATCTTCGCCAATTGGGGCGGCCCCGACGTGCAGGACGAACTCGCAGCAGTCGATTATGCCGTCAAAGCCGGCGTCGCGGATCCCGCGCGACTCGGCGTCGGCGGCTGGTCCTATGGCGGCATGCTGACGAACTACGTCATCGCCAGCGACACGCGCTTCGAAGCCGCCACCAGCGGCGCAAGCATCTCCGACATTCTGGGCGGCTACGGCAACGATCAATATGCATACGATTACGAGACGGAGCTGGGCACGCCGTGGAAGAACACGGCGATCTGGATGAAAATCTCATATCCATTCCTGCATGCAGACCGCATCAAGACGCCGACGTTGTTCCTCGGCGGGGATCAGGACATGAATGTGCCGCTGCACAATGGCGAACAGATGTATCAGGCGCTCAAGAGCATGGGGATCGATACGCAGCTTGTGATCTATCCCGGACAATTCCACGGCCTCACGACGCCGAGCTATCTAAAGGACCGTCTGCAACGCTATCTCGCGTGGTATGACGCACATCTGAAGGGGCGGTGAAGTAATTGCTACCCTCCCCTTGAGGGAGGGTCGAAAAATTCCGCCGGAATTTTTCGGGGAGGGGGTAATGTTGATCGAGTACCCCACCCCGAAATTCTCTTTTCGCTGGCGCTCAAAGATAATTTCGACCCTCCCGCGAGGGGAGGGTGGAATGTGTGGATTTGCATTGCGCGTTCTGTCTCCGCATATTTCTTGAATCCGGACTGGGGGAAAGATGGCTGGCGTTGTGATTGACGGTGGTCCGTCTGCCCCGGCATATTCTGCAATGCCGCTCCGCCACGTCGCGGCCGTCGTCGTCGGCAATGCGCTCGAATTCTTCGACTTTGTGAGTTATTCCTTTTTTTCCATCTATATCGGGCGAGCTTTTTTCCCGACGCACAACGCGTCGTTGAGCCTGATCCTGTCTCTGTCCGCATTCGGCATGGGATTTGTCAGCCGTCCCGTCGGTGCGATCGTGATCGGATCCTGGGGCGACCGGGTCGGACGCAAGCCTGCGATGTTGTTCTCGTTCGGGCTGATGGGTCTGGGCATTATCGGCCTCGCGCTGACGCCGTCCTATGC
>JBEKDC010000245.1:0-5499 GCA_050014535.1 Rhizomicrobium sp. | reverse complement strand
TTTGGTCGTCTCCGCTTTTTCGGGAGTCGGCGCTACGCCTCGTCGCCCAGTGCGAGCAAATCCGTGAGTGCTGCGAGGATCAGGTAGGACAGCATCAGGGGCGCGATCCCGATCAGCACGTCTCCCAGGACACCGGAGAGCAGGCTGCACGGCACGAAGCCGTAACCCGTACCCATGAAAAGCACCTGAAAGCCTGCAAGCGAGGCTACGCCGAGAATGAAGGCGAGTATGGTGGCACCCAGCGGTTCGGGACGCTGCTTGCGTTCCAGCCGCACGATGCCGGCCGCGAGCCGAACTCGCGACAGAGCCGATCCCAGAAAGATGAACGCGAGCGTCCACGCAAACGCCGACGACAGCATGCGCCCGCCATCGAGTCCGCAGACGGCGAGCCCGCCTTCGAGTGCGCGCTGACCGGGAACCGCAAAGCGGATCGCGGCTTCGAGCGAGCCCGGGATCGGTCCCATCAGATGGGCAGGCGCATAGACTGCCTGCATGAAGAAGCAGGCAATCGCGAAAGCGAGAAATACGATTTCGTTGAAACCGGGGGCCAGCTGCTCCGGCCTTAATCGTCCGAGCAGATGGCTTGAGGCTGCGCCATAACCGCCGATGAACAGAAGCCCCATCGCACCGAACAGCGCCACGCACACTCCCACCTGCTGGATCGCGAGAACCGCAGGAATATTGGCGCCGAGCGCGCGCAGCAACGCGTGGCCGCCCGCATAGAGGCAAAACACGATCCAGCCCTTCGCCAGAAGGCGCGCAACGCCCATGCCCCTATGCCCCTCCCACCGGACGTCTTGCAGCGCCGCTCAGGCAGACGCCGCGAAACGCGCGTCCTTCATTCTTTCGGCACGCAGGCTCTCCGCCATCAGGAAAGCAAGCTCCAGCGCCTGGTTCGCATTGAGCCGCGGATCGCAATGCGTCTGATAGCGGCTCGCGAGATCGTCTTCGGATATCGCTTGCGCGCCGCCCAGGCATTCCGTCACGTTTTGTCCCGTCATCTCGAAATGGACGCCGCCCGCATGCGTGCCTTCGGCACGGTGCACGTCGAAGAAAGTCTTGACCTCCTTCAGGATGCGTTCGAAGGGCCGCGTCTTGAATCCCGATTGCGTCGAGACCGTATTGCCGTGCATCGGATCGCAGGACCACACGATCTTAGCACCCTCGCGCGTCACCGCGCGGATCAGGCGGGGCAGCTTGTCGGCGGCCTTGTCGGCGCCGAAGCGGCAGATGAGCGTGAGCCGTCCCGGCTTGTTCTCGGGATTGAGCGCCGCGATGAGCTTCAGAAGCTCGTCCTCCGGCAGTGACGGCCCGCATTTAAGACCGATCGGATTCTTGACGCCGCGGCAGAATTCGATATGCGCGCCGTCCAGCTGGCGCGTGCGATCTCCGATCCACACCAGATGCGCGGAGGTGTCGTACCAGTCGCCGCTGGTGGAATCGATGCGCGTCATCGCCTGCTCGTAGCCGAGCAGCAGCGCTTCATGGCTCGTATAGAAATCCGTCATGCGCAATTGCGGTACGGAATCCGGCGTAATGCCGCACGCCTCCATGAATTCCAATGTTTCGGTGATGCGACCCGCAAGCGCCCGGTAACGCTCGCCGGCCGGCGAGCCCGCGATGAACCCCAAAGTCCAACGATGCACATTGTGCAAATCCGCGTAACCGCCGGAAGCGAACGCGCGCAAGAGATTGAGCGTCGCGGCCGATTGCATATAGGCTTGCATCAGGCGCGCCGGGTCCGGCGTGCGGGAGACTTCGTCGAAGTCCATGCCGTTGATGTTATCGCCGCGGTAGGACGGCAACGTGACGCCGTTCTGGGTCTCCGTCTCCGCCGAACGGGGCTTCGCGAACTGGCCCGCGATGCGTCCGACCTTCACCACGGGCAGCGCACCTGCATAGGTCAGCACCACCGACATCTGCAGCAGCACACGAAACGTGTCGCGGATATTGTCGGGATGGAACTCGGCGAAGCTTTCCGCGCAATCGCCGCCTTGGAGCAGGAAGGCCTTGCCTTGCGCCACCTGAGCCAATCCTGCCGTCAGATTTCGGGCTTCGCCGGCAAAAACCAGCGGCGGGTAGGTCTTGAGACGCGCCTCTACGACGCCCAAAGCCGCAGGATCCGGGTATTCCGGCACCTGACGGATCGGCCTGCCGCGCCAACTTGACGGGCTCCAGGGCTGGGGCACG
The DNA here is from genome assembly GCA_050014535.1 of Rhizomicrobium sp. Classification (GTDB taxonomy): domain Bacteria; phylum Pseudomonadota; class Alphaproteobacteria; order Micropepsales; family Micropepsaceae; genus Rhizomicrobium. Next base: position 3,309 of record JBEKDC010000245.1, on the reverse strand, counting down.
TTGCAACGCCTCCGGGAAATCCCGCTGGATATACGAAATGGATCAGCGGTTTACCAGCAGGGGCGACCGGAGTGGTGAACGGCGCGCTACGGAGGCGCGATCCACGCGCAGAGCCCTAAGCCGGCCAGCGCTCGAGCGCCTTGCCGGTTTCGAGGAGGCTCTTCAGACTCGATAAGATGCTGGGCCAGCCCCCCGACACGGCTTCGATGAATTTCGAACCTTCCTTGTCGATTTCATGTGTGACGGTCAGCTTCACCATGTCGCCTGCGAACGCGATGTCGAACGTGGCGCGCGAATAACCTTCCGCTTTCAGCTCGGGGCGGAATTCGTTGCGCCATGACAGAACGAGCCGGCGCGGCGGGTCGATCTCCAGCACTTCGCCCATGTCGGCGACGCGTCCGTCCCCGAACATCAATTTCCATTCGGCACCCACTTTCCAATCGCATTCCTGCGAGCAGCCGAACCAATATTGCTTCGTGAATTCCGGCGTGGTGAGCGCTTCCCACAATTTATCCGGCGTGGTGCGGATATAGGTCACGTAAACGAATTTACCCATGGTTCAGTCCTCCAGCATCTTTTTCAGGTCGGCCAGCGCGCGCACGCGATGGCGCTCGAATTTTCCGATCCAGCGATCGGCGATGTCGTTGATGGGAACGGGATTGATGTAGTGAACCTTCTCGCGGCCGCGTTTCTGCGTGGCGACGATGTTTGCCTCTTCGAGAATGACGAGATGCTTGGTGACCGCCTGTCGTGTCATGTCCAGCTCGCCGCAAAGCTCGCTCAAGGTTTGTCCGTTCTTGGCATGAAGACTGTCCAGCAGGCGCCTCCGGCTTGCGTCGGCCAGCGCCTTGAAAACTGCGTCCATGCTCATAGGCACAATATGCAACCTTTTGGTTGCCTGTCAAGTGTGATCGAATTACCAGGCGAATTCACCGGGTTCAGTTGCCTTTCGAATAGGATTTCGTGCGCATGGTGACGAGTTCTTCGGCGACGCTCGGATGGAGCGCGATGGTCGCGTCGAAATTCGCCTTCGTCGCGCCCATCTTCATTGCAACCGCTACCACCTGGATGATCTCGGCCGCTTCCGGTCCGAAGATGTGGCAACCCAGCACGCGATCGTCGCGCGAATCCACGATCAGCTTGAACAAAGCGCGCTCGTCGCGGCCCGATAATGTGTTCTTGAGCGGACGGAAATTCGATTTGTAGACATCGATTGCATGGCCGCGCGAGAGCGCCGCCTCTTCCGTCAATCCCACAGTCCCGATTTCGGGTTGGCTGAACACGGCCGTCGGCACGAACGCATGATCGACCGGCGTGGGCACGCCTTCGAACACCGTCTTCACGAATGCCATCGCCTCGTGGATCGCGACGGGGGTGAGCGCCATGCGGTCCGTCACGTCGCCGACCGCGAAGATGTGCTCGATGCTGGAGCGGGAATATTCGTCGACCTCGACCCGCCCGCGCTTGCCGCGCTTGAGACCGATTTTTTCCAGGCCCATGTCGGAGGTGTTGGGCTCGCGGCCGATCGCGAGCATCACTTCGTCGGCTTCGAGTACCTCGTCCTTGTCGGTGAAGGCAAACATTTCGCCGCCGCGTTTGTCGATCCGCCTGAGCACCCGGTCGACCACCACGCGGATGCCGCGCTTCGTCATCGAGGCGGTCAGCGCGTCACGCATGTCATCGTCGAAGCCGCGCAGGATCTTGGGGCCGCGATAGAGCAACGTCACTTCGGCGCCGAGGCCGTGAAAGATATGCGCGAACTCGACAGCTATATAGCCGCCGCCGGCAATCACGATGCGCTTCGGAAATTTCTCGAGATAAAACGCTTCGTTCGAAGTGATGCAGTGTTCTGCGCCGGGCACGCCGCCTGTGTCCCGCGACGGCCGTCCGCCCGTGGCGATCAGGATGTGCTTCGCCGTCACGGTCCGGTTCGCTTTCACGAGACGTAACGTGTGTGCGTCCTCGAACACCGCGCGGTCCATGACGATCTCAGCGCCGGCTGCAATCACATTGGCGCGATAGAGCCCCTCCAGCCGCGCGATTTCCCGGTTCTTGTTGGCGACGAGCACGTTCCAGTCGAAATGCGGCGTCGGAACGGTCCAGCCGAATCCGGCGGCGTCTTCGAAGTCCTCGGCGAAGTGACTCGCATAGACGAACAGTTTCTTCGGGATGCAGCCGCGGATCACGCAGGTGCCGCCGAAACCGTATTCCTCGGCGATCGCGACGCGCGCACCCGTTTGCGCGGCCAAGCGGCTCGCGCGCACGCCGCCGGAACCGCCGCCGATGACGAAAAGGTCGTAGTCGTAGGTCATGTACCGATCACCTCGACGCCGCTTTCGCGCGCAATGACGAGTGCGGTGGCAAGTCCCACGAACAATCCATGCTCCATCACGCCGGGGACGGCTGAAAGCGCTGCCGCCAACGCGGGGGCGTCGACAATCGCGCCGAATGCGCAATCGTAAATGTAGTTGCCGCCGTCGGTCTTAAAGGGCACGTCGTCTTTCGTGCGCAAGGCGAGCGGCAAATGGTTGTATTTGAGTTTCGCCGCGGCGTTCACAATGCGCGCCGCCGTCGTTGCATGGCCGAAAGTCGACACTTCCACCGGCAGCGAAAAGCGGCCCAGCGTCGCCACCAGCTTGGACGCATCGGCGATCACGATCATGCGCTTCGAGGAGGCGGCCACGATCTTCTCGCGCAACAGCGCTCCGCCGGCGCCCTTGATCAGATTGAGCGCACGGTCCGCCTCGTCCGCGCCGTCGATGGTGAGGTCGAGCGGCGCGAGGCCGTCGAGATCGGCGAGAGGAATGGAAAGCGCGCGCGCCTTCTGGGCCGTGCGTTCGGAAGTCGCGGTGCCCACGATTTTCATGCCGCCGCGCAGCTTGGGCGCCAGCACGTCGAGAAACGCTTCGGCCGTCGAACCGGTGCCGAGGCCGAGCTTCATCCCATCTTCGACGAATTCGAGCGCGCGCAACGCCGCGGCGCGCTTGAGACTTGCGGGATCGGACGAGTCGGTCATGGGGAGAATGTATGGACGGTCAAGGCCAATCCTCATCGCGCATGAGCGATACGAGCTTACCCGTATTTTCGGCCGGCACAGTCCGTCCCACTTTGTGAGCGTCCAACCACGCAATATCTTCGAGCGTAATGCGTCGCGGCGGAGGCGAAATAGGTTTGAGTGCAATCACAGGATGACCACCACGCGTAATGACGACATCCTCACCCCTGAGCGCGCGGTCGATCAGTTCCGGCAGCCGCTTCTTGGCTTCTGCAATGCTGTGTGACGCCATCGGATTTATATAGCTATTCGAC
>JBEKDC010000244.1:0-5565 GCA_050014535.1 Rhizomicrobium sp. | reverse complement strand
CGCTGGCATCGCATCGATGCAGCGGAAATCTGGCACTTCTACGCGGGCGCGCCTTTGGCATTGTCGATTGCCGAGAACGGACGCACCGTTCGCCGCATTCTCGGCAACGACTTGGCAAAAAAACAGGCGCCGCAGATCGTCGTGCCCGCCCATGCGTGGCAATGCGCGCGTTCGCTGGGCGATTTCACCTTGGCGGGTTGCACCGTCGCACCGGGATTCGAATTCGCGTCCTTCGAGATTGCGCCGGACGACTTCAGACCGACCAAGATGGGCACGCGGAGGCGCGGAGTCACGGAGATCTGAAATTCCCTGCAGAGATATCCGGCTGCAGGAAAGAAGTATTAGCGCGCGAACGCGCGCAGCAAGAATAAATATGTGGTGTCTGCGACCCCGGTTGCTTCGCGACGCCGCCCGTCTTCTCGGCGGCTCCGCGCCACCGCGTGAGTCCCTTGTGCTCAGCCTACTTCTGCGGCACGGACAGCAATGTCGAGAGCGCGTGCGCGATGGCGCGCGAGGACGCGCGGCCTTCGAAGCTGCGGCCGGGATTGAACGTCACGACGAGCGTCTTGCCGTTGAGCACGATCAAAGGTCGCGAACTGGTTTGAATCGATACGGTGTTCACGCGCCTGGCGAGCGCATCGTGCGCGGCAGGATATGCCGCGAAACGATCCAGACCGCGCGCCGCGTTTTCCATCGCGTCATAGGCGAATGAGCGCAACGCGGAATCGGAGGCGAGCGCATTCCAGTCTGCGGTGAAGTTCAGAGTGAGGCGCCGCACATACGCAAGGCGCTGCCCGCTGTCGCCGGCCGCACTCTGCATGTCGGACAGCGACACCGAAGGGGGAGACGGCGCAACGGAATCGCCCGTGCGCACGGCGGGAAGGCCGCCGGGCTGCGCATCGGTGTACAGAGTCATGCCGCCCCAGCCTGCCACAAGCAACGCCGTCTCGCCCGAATCGTATTTGAGAACGCGGCCGCCAAGCGACGTGCGGTTGGGATAGAGCACGAACACTTCCGGCGTGCCGTCCATGCGCAGCAGGAATTCTCCCCCCAGAGTGTCGAGGCTGAAGCCGATCTTGTCGCCTGCGACATACACGCCGGGCACGATGGGCGCGAGACGGTCGTCGGAGAGCCGCTCCTCCACCGAATCCTGCGCGCGGGCGAGCGGCGGCGCCAGGCTGGCAAGCGCGAGCGCCAGTTTCGCCGCGATTGCTAGGACTCTCCTGGACATTCTGCGCGTCTCGTTTGCGATGTTGTGGCGTGCGGCGGCCCGAGCCCCTCAGGCGCTCGCTGCCTTATCGGCGGGGAATAGGGCAAGATTATGGAGCGGGATCCGCGAACATTAACGGGAACTTAATTGCTCTTATTCGTCCGTATACTGACGTTTCGGATATTTCCTCGCCGTTCAAATATTCTCGAAACTTCCCCCGCGGCCTTTGCCCGCTGCGAAACGCGCGGCGCCGGCGCGCGATTCGCCGCTCGCGAGAGTCTTTGCGCCATGCGCGAATTCGTTCGCCAGCGCGTCGGCCATCGAAAGCGCAGATTGTTCGTATACGGACGATCTGTCGTCCCGGAGGCAAACCTGCGGCATGCGTGCGATCTCGCGGGCGAGTTCTTCCGCCTTTGCGCGCGCTTCGCCTTTTTTCACCACACGATTGGCGAGACCGATCTCGAAGGCTTCCGCGGCGCCGACGGGGCGACCCGTCAGGATCATGTCGAGGGCCCGCGATTGTCCGATCAGGCGCGGCAATCGGATGGTGCCCCCGTCGATCAGGGGCACGCCCCAGCGCCGGCAGAACACGCCGAACACCGCATCTTCTTCCGCCACCCGCAAATCGCACCACAAAGCGAGTTCGAGGCCCCCGGCCACGGCATGCCCCGACACCGCGGCAATTACCGGCTTCGAAAGTTGCATGCGCGACGGGCCCATCGGTCCGTCGCCTGCCAGAGGGTCATAGGCGTCCCCCGTTTTGGGCGGGACCGTGCGATTGCCTCGCCCATCCGCGACCCCTTTGAGGTCGGCGCCGGCGCAAAACGTGCCGCCTGCACCCCAGAGCACCGCGACAAGCGCGCCGTCGTCCCGCTCGAACGCCGCGAATGCTCGCGCCAGCGCTTCCGCCGTCGGCCGGTCGACAGCGTTGCGCACCGCCGGCCGGTCGAGAATCACGGTCGTCACCGGTCCGTCGCGTTCCACGCGCACTGTCGCGATATCGGCTGCCATGGCGTCCCTCCGCACCCGGCTCGGCGGCCGGGTACATTTGTTAAGTCCACCGGCATTAAAGAGCATGGAATCGCCGGGGGAAACTGCCTATATGTCCCGCGCGATTCCGCCAAACCTCATCTGGGACGCTTCCCGTGACATCCAGCCTCAACAGTTTCAAATCCCGCCGCACTCTGACGGCGGGCGGCAAGACCTATGCCTATTTCAGCCTGCCGGCAGCGGAGAAAAACGGCCTTCCCGGCATCTCCCGATTGCCATACTCGATGAAGGTGCTGCTCGAAAATCTGCTGCGCTATGAAGACGGCAAGACGGTCACGGCCGCCGACATCAGGGCGATCGCAGCGTGGCTCGCAAAGAAAAGCTCCGACCGCGAAATCGCGTTCCGTCCCGCCCGCGTGCTGATGCAGGATCTGACCGGCGTTCCCGCCGTGGTCGACCTCGCCGCCATGCGCGACGCGATGAAGGACCTCGACGGCAATCCGGAAAAGATCAATCCGCTGGCCGAAGTCGATCTCGTGATCGACCATTCGGTGATGGTCGACAATTTCGGCCATAAGGATTCGTTCAAGAAAAACGTCGTCATCGAATATCAGCGCAACAAGGAGCGTTACCGCTTCCTGCGCTGGGGCCAGCAGGCATTTGCGAATTTCCGCGTCGTGCCGCCGGGAACCGGAATCTGCCACCAGGTGAATCTCGAATATCTCGCCCAGACCGTGTGGACGCGGAAGATCAAGGACGAGAAGACGAAGAAGACGGTCGAATACGCCTTCCCCGACACGCTTGTCGGCACCGACAGCCACACGACGATGGTCAATGGCCTTTCCGTGCTGGGCTGGGGCGTGGGCGGCATCGAAGCGGAAGCGGCGATGCTGGGCCAGCCGATCTCGATGCTGATTCCGGAAATCGTGGGCTTTCGGCTCACCGGCAAATTGCGTGAAGGCGTGACCGCGACCGATCTGGTGCTCACCGTAACCCAGATGCTGCGCAAGAAAGGCGTGGTGGGCCGCTTTGTCGAATTCTTTGGCCCGGGCCTGGATGAGATGTCGCTGGAGGACCGCGCCACCATCGCCAACATGGCGCCGGAATATGGCGCGACCTGCGGCTTCTTCCCGGTGGATGGCGAAACCCTGCGCTATCTCAAGAACACGGCGCGAACTAATGCCCGCATCGCTCTGGTGGAAAAATATGCCAAGGTGCAGGGCCTTTATCGCACCAGGAAGAGTCCCGATCCGGTCTTCACCGACACGGTGTCGCTGGACATGAATGATGTCGTGCCGTCGATGGCGGGCCCGATGCGGCCGCAAGACCGCGTCGCGCTTTCCGGCGTGGCCTCCAGTTTCGCCGATCACCTGATCAATACCTACAAGAAGGGCGAGACCATCAACACGAAAGTCCAGCTGGAAGGCTCGAAGGCTTCAATCGGCCATGGCGATGTGGTGATCGCCGCGATCACCTCCTGCACCAACACCTCCAATCCGTCGGTGATGATCGGCGCGGGCCTGGTGGCGCAAAAAGCCGTCAAGCGCGGGCTCAAGGTCAAGCCGTGGGTGAAGACCTCGCTGGCGCCCGGCAGCCAGGTGGTGACCGACTATCTGAAGAAGGCGGGTGTCGACAAATCGCTCGACAAGCTCGGCTTCACCTTGGCGGGCTATGGCTGCACCACCTGCATCGGCAATTCCGGGCCTTTGCCCGATCCCGTCACCAAGGCCGTGACCGAGGCCGATCTGGTGACCGCGGCCGTGATCTCGGGCAACCGCAATTTCGAAGGTCGCGTCCATCCTCTGGTGCGGGCCAATTACCTCGCTTCGCCCATGCTGGTGGTGGCGTATGCCCTGGCCGGTTCGGTCAATGTCGATCTCGCCAAGGAGCCGGTGGGCTATGACCGGAAAGACAAGCCGGTCTATCTCAAGGACATATGGCCTTCCTTGAAGGAAATCGCCGCTGCCGTCCGCAAGGCGGTGAAAGCCTCCAATTTCAAGTCGCGCTATGGGGACGTCTTCAACGGTGATGCCAATTGGAAGAAGGTCAAGCTGGTCAAGGGCCAGACCTATCAATGGGACATTGGCTCGACCTATGTGAAGAACCCACCCTATTTCGAGGGCATGAAGCTCGAGCCCGCCCCGGTCAAGGACATCAAGACCGCGCGTGTGCTCGCGCTGTTCGGCGATTCCATCACCACCGACCACATCTCGCCCGCCGGCAACATCAAGGCGACCTCGCCGGCCGGCGTCTATCTGCAGGAACGCCAGGTGAGCCAGAAGGATTTCAATTCCTATGGCTCGCGCCGCGGCAATCACGAAGTGATGGAACGCGGCACCTTTGCCAATATCCGCATCAGGAACGAGATGATGGGCGGCAAGGAAGGCGGCAACACCGTCTATTACCGTGACCTCAACGGCGACGGGCAGCAGATGTCCATCTTCGACGCTGCCGAAGCCTACAAGAAAGACGGGCTGGACACCGTGGTGGTGGGCGGCAAGGAATATGGCACCGGTTCGTCGCGCGACTGGGCGGCCAAAGGCCCCAAGCTCTTGGGTGTGCGCGCGGTGATCACCGAAAGCTTCGAGCGTATCCACCGCTCCAATCTCATCGGCATGGGCGTGGCGCCGTTCTGCTTCGAGGCGGGCAAGAGCCGCAAGGATTACGGTTTCACCGGACGCGAGACGGTGGACATTCCCGGCCTCTCCGGCGACATCAAGCCCCGCATGCGGATCGAGGCGACCATCCATCGCCCCGACGGCTCGACCCAGAAGCTGCCGCTGGTCTTGATGATCCTCACCGCCGATGAAGTGGCGTATTTCAAGAACGGCGGGATCCTTCCCTATGTCTTGCGCAACCTGATCGCCGCATAACAGGGTGGATTCAAAAAAAGCCATGCGGGGCGCATAATCGTCTCGCATGGCTTTTTCATTTGATTCGCTTTCATTCGATCTTTTGGGCGCGCTGGTGCTTCTGGCGGTCAGCGTCTGGAGCTGGCGGATGGCGCGGGGATTGCGCGCGCAGGCCCGAATTCCTCTGCGCTTTGCCGCCGTGCTGCTGGCCGCGTTCGCGGCGTCATTGGCGGTGCCGGCGCCCGGTCTTGCTTTCAATGTGATACTGCTGACGGCAGGTGTTGCAGGGGTGGCGCTGGCTTTGGCGTTCTGCTTTCGCCACGGCGCGCCGCAATGGCTTTCCGCGACCGCGCTGGCGGTCGCCTTCGTTACCGGCCTGATCGCATCTTTGGCGGCGATGCCGCTTCTGGCGTTTGCCGCTGTGGCCGCCGCCTGCGCTTATATTCTGTCGGCGTGTCCTTTGCGGGCGCGAGGCAATCTCCGCGCGGGCCTTGCCGCCATGCTGGGCGCGAC
>JBEKDC010000243.1:0-6298 GCA_050014535.1 Rhizomicrobium sp. | reverse complement strand
GATCGCGCAAGTGCCAAACCTTGTCGGTCGGCGTGGCTATTCCGGACGAAATCTCAACTTCCGGATTTGGCAAAATCTCCCCCTTCCTAACCTTCTGATGCACAAAAACATTCGCGGAAATATTCGCGCCGAAGTTTCGATTTTCGTTCCAACTTTATTTTCGGGATTCGATTTCAGGCAATTGCGCGAGGCGATTTGCGTCGCCATGTTCGGCGTTTTCACCGGCAGCGCACATGGAAGAGACACGGGCCGATATCGGGACACGCCGGCAGACGGGGCAGGCGGAGATTTCGGCTGCGCGTCGGGACGTCCGTGTCGCGCACGCGGAGTCGATTGCCGCGATTGCGAAGCGGGACGCATTCCGGCGCGGCGCGCGCTCCTGTTGTCGTCGTGTTATTTCGGCAAGAAAGCCGATCGGCGCTTCGCGGCTCTCACTCCGTCCCTTGAATCTGTTCGGAGATTTCGTTTCGCGTGCGGCGCAGCAAAAAGTTCCCCTGTTATTCTCGTGTTTAACAGGGGAGAATACCCGAGGCGAGTTTGTGGACATCGAGGCAAACCCTGGATTTTTCGGAAACCTCGCTTTATGTGCGCCGCAGCAGAAAGTTCCGGCGAGGGCCTCGGCAGGGCCCACTGCAGGGGATTCGGCAGGGGTTTCAGCAGGGCCGAAAAGCCCTGCTCCGGCTCATCAAGCTATTGATTCTGTTGAAGAGTCCGGAGCGACAAAATTCTTACAAAATTCTTCAAAGGACCGCACGTCTCTTCGCAGCTCAAAAAGGCGCACAATTCCGGCGCAGGGCCGAATACAGGCCCAATAACAGGACCAATAACAGAGCCGATAACAAGGCCAATAACAGGCCCAATAACAGGACCGATAACAGGGAACTGGGGCCCTGTTCCGCGGCATCAAGCCATTGAAAGCGTTGGAGATTCCGAAATGAAAAAATTTTTCAATCGGAATCGTCCACCGGCCGCGGATTTTGCGGGTGCGCCACCCTTCGCCCTGCGGGCTTCGGGTGGCAGGCCGCAATGACCGACTCGTTCGCCGACGCCGCGTCCCCGCTGCCCGCACCCTTCGATCCGGCGCGCGCGGCGCGCACGCTCGATGCGTTGGCGGAGCACGGCACTGTGCCGCCGCCGGGTGCGCGCGCCGTGTTCGAGGCCGCGTTCGGCAACAGTCCGTTTCTTGCGCGGCTGGCGCTGCGCGAGCGCGAGTTCCTCCGCGAACTCGTGGAGCGCGGTCCGCGCGCGGCGCTGGAGGCGGCGCAGGCTGCCGCGCTCGGCGCAGATGCGGCCCCGGATATTTCGGCAGCCATGGCGATCCTGCGCGTCGCCAAAAGGCGCGCGGCGCTTGCCATCGCGCTCGCCGACATTGCGGGTCTGTGGGGTCTCGATGAAGTGACGAGGCTGCTGACGCAATTCGCCGATGCGAGCGTGAGCGGTGCGTTGCGGTTTCTGCTGCGCGACGCGGCGCGCGTTGCGGGCATGGCCGAGCGCAGCGGCGCGGAGCTCGAAGCCTCGACCGGCCTCGTTATCCTCGCCATGGGAAAATACGGCGCCTTCGAACTCAATTATTCCAGCGACATCGACCTGATCGTTTTTTACGACGTCAAGCGCTTTCCGTTCCGCAAGAAAGACGATCCGCGCGGCGCGGCCGTCGACATCGTCAAGGGGCTGGTCAAGCTGTTGAGCGAGACCACGGCGGACGGTTATGTTTTCCGCACCGATCTGCGCCTGCGTCCCGATGCGGGCGCCACGCAAGTCGCCATCTCCACCGACGCGGCGGAATCCTATTACGAGGGCATGGGCCAGAACTGGGAGCGCGCCGCGATGATCAAGGCGCGCGCCTGCGCCGGCGATCTCGCTTCGGGGGCCGCGTTCCTCAAGGCCGTCGAACCGTTCGTCTGGCGGCGCAATCTCGATTTCGCCGCGATCGAGGACATCCATTCGATCAAGCGCCAGATTCACGCGCATGGCGGCCACGGCGCGATCGCGGTGGCCGGTCACAACATCAAGCTCGGCCGCGGCGGCATTCGCGAAATCGAATTCTTTGCGCAGACGCAACAGCTCATCCTCGGCGGCCGCAACACAGCGCTCCGGCCGAACCGCACGCTCGATGCCATCGAAGCGTTGCGCACGCGCGGGCTGGTGTCCGATCGAACCGCCGCCGATCTCGACGAAGCCTATCGATTCCTGCGCGGGCTCGAGCACCGGCTGCAGATGATCGAAGACGAGCAGACCCATTCGCTGCCGAAATCCGCGGAGGGTCTTGCGCATATCGCATGCTTCACGGGCTTTGCCGACGTGGCTGCCTTCAGCGCGGCGCTGATCCGCAGGCTCGAGATCGTGCAATCGCATTACGCGAAACTGTTCGAGCGGGAGGCTCCCCTTGCGTCGGGCACGGGAAGCCTCGTCTTCACCGGCGTCGAGGACGATCCCGAAACGCTCGAGACCTTGAAGAGCATGGGCTTCGCGGATGCGCATCACGTGGCGGGCGCTATCCGCGGCTGGCATCACGGCCGCATCCGCGCCACGCGCAGCGCGCGGGCCCGCGAGTTGCTGACGAAGCTCGTGCCGGTTCTGCTCGATGCGCTGGCGGCCACGGTCGATCCGCAAGCGGCGTTCGCGCAATTCGACCGCTTCGTCTCGCGGCTGCCCGCGGGTGTTCAGCTCTTCTCGCTGTTCCTCGCCAACACACATCTCCTGAAGCTCATTGCGGATGTGGCGGGCTCGGCGCCGCGTCTGGCGGACCATCTGGCCCGCGCGCCGGCCGTGCTCGACGCGTTGCTCGATCCGGGATTCCTGGGCGAGCTGCCGTCGCGCGCGCGTCTCGATCGCATGCTGGCCGAGCAGCTTGGCGGCGCGCGCGATTACGAAGGCGCGCTCGACGCGGCAAGGCGCTTCGCCCGCGAACAGAATTTCCGCGTGGGAGTGCAGATCATCGAAGGCGTCGCCCAGGCGCATGAGGCGGGTCCCGCCTTCGCTGCTGTCGCCGAGAGCGCGATCGTGGGTTTGCTGGGCGCCGTGGAGGACGAGCTTGCGGCGAGCGCGGGACGCGTTCCCGGCGGCGCGTTCGCCGTGGTCGCGATGGGAAAGCTCGGCGGTCGCGAGACCACGGCGAGCTCCGATCTCGATCTGATTTTCGTTTACGATTCGCCGGCCGGTGTGGAGACTTCGGACGGCGCAAAGCCGCTGCCGGTGATCGTCTATTACGCGCGGCTGGCCCAGCGCCTGATCTCGGCCCTGACCGCGCTCACTGCGGAAGGCGGTCTCTACGAAGTCGACATGCGGCTGAGGCCCACCGGGAACAAGGGCCCGGTCGCGGTCAGCCTCGAATCATTTTCCCGCTATCACGCCACCGAAAGCTGGACCTGGGAGCGCATGGCGCTGACGCGCGCGCGTGTGATCGCGGGGCCGGCTGCGCTTGCCTCGCCGATCGACGCCGCGATCCGCGCCACGCTGACCAAGCTCGGCGACGACACGAAACTCGTGAAGGATGCGCGCGAGATGCGCGAGAAGCTGGCGGCGCAATTTCCCGGCCGCAACGCCTGGGATCTGAAGTTCGCGCCGGGCGGTCTGGTCGATATCGAATTCATCGCCCAGGCGCTGCAGCTTCGCGCGGCAGTCGATGCGCCGGAGATTCTCGATACCAATACGATCGCCGCGCTCGAGCGCCTCTCTCTCTCGCGTGTTCTCGACGTGCTGTATGCGGAGGACCTGATCGCGGCGGCAAAGCTTCAGCACGCGCTGACACAAGTGCTGCGCATCGCGGTCGATGGCGTGCTCGAACCGGAAAAAGCGACGCCGGGATTGAAAGCACTCCTCGCCCGCGCCGGCGATACCACCGATTTCGCAGGCCTCGAAACGCAGCTCGCCGCCACGCAGACGCGCGTCCGCCAAATCTTCGACGAGATATTGCCCGCGGCTTAGAGGGAACGGATTTTGAACTGTATAGAAATCTCCACCCTCCCCTTGAGGGAGGGTCGAAAAATTCGGAGGCGTGAGCCGAAGAATTTTTCGGGGCGGGGTGCTGTTGATCGAGTACCCCGCCCCGAAGTTTTCTTTTCGCTGACGCTCAAAGAAAGTCTTCGACCCTCCCTCATGGGGAGGGTGGAATTGACTCGGCGACTACGGCACCAGGCGCTTGATCCATTCGGGCAGCGCGAAGGAGGCGGCGTGGATTTCGGGGTTGTAATAGTCCGTCTTGATCTTCGATGCGGCGAACGCGGCGCGCGCGCGCTTGAGGCCTGCAGGTGTGCCGAGCGCCTTGCCGCTGCCGGCCCACGACAGCGCCATGAACCCACCGATGTAACTCGGCACCACCGTCAGATAGAGTCCCGACTGCGGGAAGAACTCCGCCAGCTCCTTGAGCGCGTCGGTGATCTCCCAGGGCTGGTAGAACGGCACGCCGGTCTGGAACGTGGCGAAGCCTCCCGGCTTCAACGCCGCCTTGACGCGGTCGTAGAAGGTCTCGCCGAACAGCGCCTTGCCGGGTCCTACCGGATCGGGGCGATCGGCGACGACGAGGTCGAAGCGGCCTTTGCTGGCGGGCCGGCCCAGATATTCGAACGCATCGGCGATCTCGATCTTGAGTCGCTTGTCCTTGAAGGCGCGGGCGTTGATCTCGCCGAAATGCTCCTGACAGAGCTCCACCACCCGCCCGTCGATGTCGACGAGGACGACCTCCTTGACGCTCTTGTGCTTGAGAGCCTCGTCGGCGATGGAGAGGTCCCCGCCGCCCACGATCATGACTCGCTCCGCGCTGCCATGCTCGAACAGCGGCAAATGTGTCAGCATTTCGGCATAAGCGGATTCGTCCCGCGTCGTGATCTGGACGATGTCGTCGAGCACCATCACGCGGCCGTTGGCGACGGTGTCGAAGATCGCGATGCGCTGGAAGCGGCTTCTCTCCTCGACGATCGGTTGGCCTGCAAGCTCCATCGATTGGGCGTAGCCCTTGTGAAGCCGCTCCTTGAAAACTTTCTGCACCGCCGTCTCCACTCTATTTAGATGCTGTCGAAGCAAAGGGCGCCGATATAGGGCCCGCGGGTGCCTCTGTCTATCTCCGCGACGCGCGAGCGCGGAGGAGGTTTGTGACACGGAGCGTGTCCCCGCTGCCCGCCGCTTAGAAAAAATTGACGTTTGGATGACAATAATTGTTGCATGGGGGGGCGACGCGCATATATTCCGCGTTGTTCCGGCAACGGAACTAAGCGGCGCGGCGGAGGTTCTCCCTCCGCCCGCCGCTTTCTTCTTAGCGGTGCTCCAAGCTGCGAGGCGGCGAGCACCATGGTGTCAACGCTCTGGGAGGGTAAGCCGAATGGCTCGACTCGGACTCAAAGTGGCGGCGACCAATGGAGTGCGAACGCTGAAAGCACGCACTCCGGCGAGGACCGTTCCGGTGCTCGTTCCGATGAGGGACGAGGATCAACAGAAGGATCACTTTATTACCCGCAACGGGATGACCTATGCGGGTAGTCATCTGATCATCGACTTGTGGGATGCCGAAAGACTCGGCGACCGCGATCATATCGAACAGGCGCTGATCGACGCAGTGAACGCTGCAGGGGCGACGCTTCTGCACATTCATCTGCATACGTTCACGGAAGGCGGAGGAGTGTCCGGCGTTGCCGTTCTTTCCGAAAGCCATATCAGCGTTCACACATGGCCGGAACGCGGCTATGCGGCGTTCGACGTCTTCATGTGCGGCGATGCAGAGCCGCGCAAGGCGATGGACGTGTTCAAGGCGGCCTTCAATCCGGGCCGCATCGTGATCGGCGAGCACAAACGCGGCGTTCTCTAGAACCGCCAGCCTCGCACGAAATTAACCAAGGGCGGAAATGGCAGCCAAAGCCGTTTCCGCCTTTTTTCTGCGCTATTATCTTTGTTTGATGAAAGTCAGCGACCGTTAACCCCGAGCCGGGCGAGGCTCGGCGACAATGGGCGGGGGTAAAGGCGAGGATCGGCGTGCGCTACGACGCTGCCATTATCGGCGCGGGCGCAGAGGGCTTGGCAGCTGCGGCGTTGCTCGCCGGGGCCGGCGTCAAGACCATTGTGGTCGAGCGAAGCGAACGCGCCGGCGGGCGCGCGACGACGCGCGAATTCCATCCGGGCTTTCGCGCATCTCCCTTCGCCGACGAACTTCCTCCCGTTCCCGCCGATATTCATTGGGCGCTCGATCTCTCCCGGCGCGGCGCGATCTTCAGGCCTACGCCAATATCGACCGCCATTTGGCCCGACAGGCAGTCGCTGCTGCGTGCGCGTGAAACCGGCGCGTCTTCCGTTCACAGGTTTCTGAGGA